>CAZEHT010000007.1:41932-57346 GCA_964511995.1 uncultured Mycobacterium sp. | reverse complement strand
ATCCAGCCATGCTTGCACCAAGGACAACGGCTCGCTCACCGAGCTTTTTCATCGGGCACTCCGCCCCTCAACGGTATTTGACCCTCTGGATAGCAGCATTACGTGGGTACGCGCAGCCGCCTGGACGTTTTTCTGTCTCTCGTGCGTGGGCCGGTGCCTTGTGTGCCGCAGGGCCGGGCACGGTAGGCGTCCGCGAGGTTGTTGCGTACGTGGAGCCGTGGCACGAGGATGCGACGGCGGACCGCGTATTGGCCGGAGCGGCGGACCGCGATGTCAGCGAGTTTCATGGCGAGCTTCGGGACTTCCGCCAGGCCGTGACGTCGTCGTTCAACGCTCTGCGCCAGGAGATGAATGAACGGTTCGCTCGTGTCGACGACGGGTTGACCGGGGTCCGTCACAAACTTGATGCAACCGCGGCTGGACAGCAACACATCGATTACTGACGCCGCGGTCGACGGCGATTGGGCTTCTTGGTTGCGCGTGATTCCTGCAACGGCTCCGCAGAGGCACGCGCCAGCAGCGGTTCAGCGCCTGGGGGACGTCCTGGCCGGCCAGTTGGGGTGACCAGTCGGTGCCTGCAGCCGGTCGTCGTCTTCCACCATCCAAATGATTTGGCCTGCATCGTCATTACCTGTAATGGACGATCGTGCGCGTATCAACGTCGGGCTTGCATCTCCGCTTCGGCAGTAGACGACCTGTGGGCGAAAACAGGTTTCCGCGGGTCGATCCCTTGTCCTGCGCAAAGATCTTCAGCAGGGCATGCATGCCGTGCGGAGAAGCACGACGAGTATGGCTGGGTTCGGCTACTGAGCGGCGGGAGTGTCCTTTGCCTTCTGCTCGGCGGCGTGGTCTTCGATCGCCTTGCCAATTGCGTGTGCGGCCCGCTCCACGAATTCGGTTCCGCTGCCTGCGACCCAGTCGTATGACGCCCCCGGACCCGTGAGCTGGCCGGTGAAATGTGGCATCACCTCTTGCGCGAACAGCTGGTAACTGTGGAGCTTGGCCGCCGGGGGAGCCCAGTCGTGGTCGAAGAGGAGGAACGTACCGAATCCACCGCTACTCGCCTGGACAAGATCCGCGATTTTGGCCACCGCATCCTCTGCTGTGCCGATTACCGCGAAGCCGGATTCCCGGTTGTTGGCGATGATCTCTTCCGGTGTGTCACCGCGAACCGGTCCTCCGGGCAGGATGTGGGAGAAATAGCGCGCGAATTGGGCGATTCCGTACTCGACGTCGCGCTCGGCCTGTTCGCGGGTGTCAGCCAGGTGCATCGGACCGACGAGCCGCCACTTCGAGCGATCGGCGACGTGGCCATGCTCAAGTGCCACATGCTCCCACGTAGCCCAGTGTTGGCCCAGCAGGTCCATACCCTGTTTCGCGGTGGCCGCGATCGACAGCATGCCGATGCCGTGCCTGCCGGCACCGCGCGGACCAGTGGGCGAGAACGAGGCCGCAACCGCGACGTCGAAGCACGGGTCGCTGTACGGCTTCAGCTGAAGGCGCGCGTCCTGGAGGGTGAAGCCGTCAGTACGCATGGTGACGGTTTCACCTCTGAGCAGCCGCATGATGCCGTCGAGGCACTGCTCCATGCGTGGTCGCTGCTCGTCTGCGGGTATTCCGAGCATGTGCGCGTCCGAGGTGAGCTGGCCTGGCCCGCAACCCAGCATGACGCGTCCGCGGGTCAGGTGGTCGAGCAGCACCATGCGATCGGCCAGGATCAACGGATGGTGGTACGGCAGTGAACTGACGCCGGTTCCGAGCTTGATGTGCTTGGTTCGCTCGGCCGCCACAGCGATGAATACCTCTGGCGATGCGATGATCTCGAAGCCGGCCGAATGGTGCTCGCCGATCCATGCCTCGTGAAAGCCCAAGCGGTCCATGGTCACAATCAGGTCCAGGTCTCGCTCAAGGGCGAGCGTGGGGTTCTGCCCGACCCGATGGAACGGGGCCATGAAATTTCCGAAGCGCATCTAGCCATTCTGAGACGACCATGTGGATCCTCGACACACTTCCGCCGTTTCGGGCGCTTCGATCGGTCAGCCTAGCGTGTCCCGCGAGCTGTCCCGGCACGCCAATGGGTGGGGATTCCACGGAGTGTCTTCTCTATGTCTTGGGAACGGACCTCGGCGATGTCGCGGCAGCGCATTGAGTGCCCTGACGGGCGTTGTTGACGAACGGCTGCCCGTTGGCCAGCCCCAGGTCGACCCGCAGCTCCACGCAGTCGACCAGGTCGCCCAGGCCCGCGGTCGCGTCTTCCCGGTTCAGACCCAGGTCCAGGGCGAAGTGATTGCGGTGCCCGCGCTGATCACCACTAACGGCAGACCGTGCTCGGCGGCGACGCCCCGCTACCAGCGCCTGGCTGCCATCACCGCCCGCCACCCCCACCAGGTCAGCGCCGTCAGCCACCGCCTGCCGGCTACCGCGGCCACGTCGACCGATCCGAACTCGTCCAAGATGAACCCGTCGGCGCCAAGGGCTTCGGCCTTGCGCTTAAGGTCGAACTTCTCGACCTTCCCGCCGCCCGACTTCGGGTTCATGATCTGGCACGGCTGCCGGGCCGTCGGCTGCGCCGGGTACTCGGGCATCCGCCAGTCCGGCGCGTGCCCGGTGAGCGCCTGGCGCGCGGCCACCGCCGCGAGCAGCCAGAGTCCCGCCGACACGGTAGCCACCCACAGCACGTCGCCGACCGCGAAAACTACCATCACCGCGATCGGCACAAGGGCGAAGACCCCGAGCGACAACCAGCGCACGACGCCTCTCCGGGACAGGAAGAAGGAGGCTGCCACCACGCTCACGACGGCGGCCAGGCCAACGGCGAACATGGTCAGGCTCGTTGGCGGATTCGCGCGGTCGATACCGGATGCTCGCGCCATTGGCGACCATCTCGCCGCCCCGGCATCAAACTGTCCCTCGCCGGCGAAGTCGACTACCGAAACGCACCGCCAGCCAAACGGACCGAACCGGAACGAATCCTGGTTGTTGGAGTTCGCGGTGGAGAGTAGCGGGTGCTAGGCCGACTCCTCGTCGAACTTCATCTCCCGCAGCTGGCGCTTGAGGATCTTCCCGGTGGGGTTACGCGGCAGCTCGTCGAGGAAGATGACGTCGCGCGGAACCTTGTAGCGGGCCAAGCGGTCACGCACGTAGTGCTTGATGTCGTCCTCGGAGATGTCGGCTCCGTCAGCCTTGACCACGAAGCAGCGCAGCCGCTGTCCCCATTCCTTGTCGTCGACACCGAGCGCCGTCGCCTCGACGACCCCGGGATATCCGCTGACCAGATCCTCCACCTCGGCGGGGAAGACGTTCTCGCCGCCGGACACGATCATCTCGTCGTCGCGGCCGCTGACGTAGAGCAAGTCGTGCTCGTCGAAGTACCCGACGTCGCCGGAAGACATCAACCCGTCGATGATCTGCTTGCCGCCGCCGCCGGTGTAGCCCTCGAAGGGGAACGTGTTGCCGACGAAAATGCGGCCCACATGGCCTTTCGGTACTTCGTTGCCGTTGTCGTCGAACAGCTTGACCGTGACCCCCTTGATCACGGGCCCGACGGTGGCCGGGTTCTTCCGGAGGTCCTCCGGCCTGGCGATCGTCGCGAACGCGATCTCGGTCGAGCCGTACAGGTTGTAGATGACGGGGCCGAGATCCTTCATCGCGCGGGTCGCCAGCTCGGCGCCCAGCTGCGAGCCCGACACGAAGACGATGCGGAGGCTGGAAAGGTTCGGTCTGGGATCGGTCTTCTCCAGCTCGTCGAGGATGCGCAGCAACATGATGGGGACCACGACGATGGCCGTCACCCGGTACTTTGCGATGTCCTCGAGCACCCTCGCAGGCTTGAATCGGCGGCGCAGGACCAGCGTGCAACCCAGCATCGAGGCCAGCGTGCCGTGGAGGAACCCGAGCGCGTGGAACATCGGGGCGGGCAGGGCGGTCACCCCGCCGGCCTTGAAGGGCGTGTGTGAGAGCACTCCCCCGATGGGTGCCAGCGAGGGCGGCGTACCCCGGTTGGCGCCCTTCGGAGTGCCCGTCGTGCCCGAGGTCAAGATGATGATCGACGCGTGCTTGGCAGCTTTCGGGGCGGGTGTGGGGTCGCTGCGCGCGACCAGCTCGGCCAGGGTCTCGTCGGTACTGCCGGACGGCTCCTCCTTGTCCGGGTTAGTACCCAACGCGCGCAGCTTGCCCAACTTCGGCTCGGCCTCGGCTACCGCGGCGGTGTACTCGTCGTCGTAGATGATCAGCGTGGCGCCCTCCCGCTCGGCCACCTCCTTGATCTGCGGCCCGGAGAACTCGCTGTTGAGCAGAATGAGGCGGGCGCCCACCCGCCCGGCTCCGAACAGCGCGACGAGGAACCAGCGGTGGTTGCGGATCAGCAGCGCGACGCCGTCGCCGCCTTTCACACCCTGCGCCAGCAGCCCGTGGGCCACCGCATGCGCGGCGTCGTCGAGTTCTTTGAACGTCATCTCGCCCTCGTCGTCGACGACGGCGACCCGGTTCGGGCTGCGACGCGCGTTGAGCGCGGGAATCATGCCGATCTCACCCCAGCGGCGAATGTCGGCCAGCATCGACACGAAATCCTGGGGATCGAGTTTGAGTGCTCCGGCCTCGACCATCTTGCGTGCGTAGTGCAGTTCGGAAGACCCGCGGTCGACGTACTGGTTCAGCTTCCCCAAAGCCTGGGCGGACAACTGTGTCAGATTCGGCATAAGTCCAACCATAGTGACCGACGCAACAGCCGACCGGAAATACCATGAGAACCATGGCCGCCCCGCTGCTGGTGGAAGTGGCCGGCCACGAGGTGGAAGTCACCCACCCCGACAAGGTCGTCTTCCCCGGCCCCAACGTGACCAAGCTCGGTCTAGTCAACTACTACCTCGCGGTCGCCGACGGCGCGCTGCGCGGGGTCGCGGGGCGGCCGATGATGCTGAAGCGTTTCGTCAAGGGCATTGGCGCCGAGGCCGTCTTCCAGAAGCGGGCACCCGAGAAGCGCCCGGAATGGATCGAGGTGGCCGAGCTGAAGTACCGGTCCGGAACGTCGGCGAAAGAGGCCGTCCTGCATGACGCCGCGGGCTTGGTGTGGGCGGTGAACCTCGGATGCGTCGACCTCAACCCGCATCCGGTGCGCGCCCGCGACCTCGAACACCCCGACGAGTTGCGCATCGACCTGGATCCCATGCCGGGAGTCGAATGGCCGCAGATCGTCGATGTCGCGCTGGTCGCCCGCGAGGTGCTCGATGACTACGGCCTCACGGCATGGCCGAAGACGTCGGGATCGCGCGGCTTTCACATCTATGCACGCATCGCCCCGCGGTGGCCGTACGCCACCGTGCGCCGAGCGGCGCAGACCGTCGCCCGCGAGGTCGAACGCCGGGTGCCCGAACTGGCGACGAGCCGGTGGTGGAAGGAGGAACGTCAGGGCGTGTTCGTGGACTTCAACCAGAACGCGAAGGATCGCACCGTTGCCTCCGTCTACTCGGTGCGGGCGCTGCCGGATGCGCGGGTGTCCACGCCGCTGTGGTGGGACGAGGTGGCCGAGTGCCGCCCCGAAGAGTTCACCCTCACCACCGTGCCCGATCGCTACACGGCGGTGGGTGACCCGTGGGAGCACATGGACTCCGCCGTCGGCACGCTGGACGGGTTGCTCGATCTCGCAGAGGAACTCGGGCCTCCCGAAAAGGGCGAGCCGAAGTCACGACGCGACGCGAACCTGATAGAGATCGCCCGCACCAAGACCCGCGATGAGGCTATGGCCGCGCTGGCGACATGGAAAGACCGCTACGCCGGCATCGTCGGCCTGTTGCGGCCCGACGATGTGCTGGTCGACGGGATGCGGGGTCCCAGTTCGATCTGGTACCGCATCCGGATCAATCTGCGCCATGTGCCCGACGACAAGCGTCCGTCTCAGGAACCGCTGATCGCCGACTACTCGCCGTGGGTGGACTACTCAGGCCGACAATGGCATCGCGGCTGACAGAACCGACCCGGTGACCTTGTGGGCCCGCGGCACACCGATCACGGTCGCGGTCGCCGGACCTTCCGGGGTGCTGATCACGATCGTGGAACCAGGCATCAAATCGTCGCCGACCGCGGTACGACCCCGGAACCAGTCGTCGAGCCACGCGGCGGACATCTCCCGCACCGCCGGCGGGTTCTGAGGCTGCGGGAAGCCCGCGGCGACGAACAGCACGAACTCGATCCACGGGTTGGGGCCCTGCATCGAATCCGTGTGGACACCCCCGGCCAGGACGACACCATTGAACCGATCGGGTCGACTCCGCGACAAGGATTCGTTGGCATTGCTCAGGAAGTTCCAGATACTCCACGGCGCACCGATATTGCGGATCGGGACGTACCTACCTGTAGCCCGTTCGTAGGCGTCCAGTCGGGTCAGCGCATTGGCCAGCGTGTCACCGAAAGGAACGCCGTCGAGCATGATGACGCCGACGAGGTCTGCGGCAGCACCGTTCTCGGCGAGATACCCCGCCATCCCCGACACGGCGGCGCCGCCCGCGGAATGCCCGACGAGGGCGAATTGCCGCGGCAGGGTGGCCGTTTCCGGGTCGAGGCCGTACTGCTCGGCGTATCCGGCTGCCAATGCGCTCTGCGTCAGGGCCGTTCGCCTCCCGGTGAACAGGCCCGCACCCGCCTTCGCCATCCCGTCTCCCCACAGCCAAAACCCGCCGTCGGCAAAGGGATTCGATGTCAGCGTCGGAGCCACGACGATGCTGTGCGTCGCCTCGGCGAGATTGGACGCCGTGTAGCTGTACATCGGACCGATCGTCACGAAGCCGTGCTGCAGCAGGATCATCCGGCTCGGCGGGTCGTCTCCGGCGGGGTAATACCAATCCGCGGGAACGCTGAGTCCGTCGGTCATCTCCAACGTGGAACTCGCTACGGTGACGGTGCTGTTCGGCGGGACCTTCGGCGGGCCGGTGACCAGCCGCTCAAACCCCGAGAAGAGGCTGAATACGACCGAGGTGAGCAGTCCGACGATCGTGGGGCGCGCGGGTGTGACCGCCGCATCGGGTACGGCGGCCGCCGGCTTAACGATAACCAGCCGGCGCTCGGGTCTCGGCGATCCGGACAGTGGTGACGCGGATCTGGCCGCACCGGAGATGGTGCCGGCGCCCCTGGCTTGGGGGGCGTCCGTGGCGCTGGGGGTTTCGGGGGCGTCGCCGACAGACGCTGCGACCGCCTTCGCGTCGGTGGCATTCGGGCCGTCGGCCGGTTGCCGCTCGTCGGCGGGGTTCTCACGTGCCGAGCCGTCAGGTGTTTCGGGTCCGGCACTCCCGGGTTTCGGCTTCCCCATCGGCGCCCCTGGCCGCACACGTCCGCGTGACACAGCAATGTCTGCCGCAGATCGATACGCGGCGGCGCCGGTGCTACCAATCCTCGGCGTCCAGCGGCCGGGCGCACCGCGGCTGGCGACGTCCGAAACGTCGTTCCCGGGGGAGTCGCCGGACGATCGTGATGCGTCGGCATCGGCGGCGTCCGGACGGCCGTGACGCCTACCCGGGGCTTTCGCCGCTCGGCTATCGCCACTTTTGGCGGGAACGCCCGAAGCTCGTTCGCCCTTGCCGGGTCGGCCCGCCCGCGGCGCGGAGGCCGGAGCTTTGCGCGCTCCGCGTTCGGCCTTGCCCGCCGGGCGCCCGGCTGAATCCGCGGGTGTCGCGCCGGCCGCGGACGCCGAATCGGTGTTTGCCGCGGCGATACCGACCGGCAGCGTCGCCATCGAGATACCGAGCGCGGCGATTCCCGCCCCCACCCACACCGTCAGTCGCTTCACGCGTACTCGTATCCGTTGGCAACCCTCGTCGACCCTTCCGACTGCTGAGCTCACAGTAGCCGGTCCGCGCCAGTAAACACCCTCGGCGCGTCACTGACCGGCGCCGGAAAAGCCGCGGTTTCACCCTCGGAACCGCCGTATCGTCGACTGTGTACACACGCTCGGACAGGAACGGCAACCGCCCATGGCCATCACCGCAATCGAAACCGAATCCCTGACACCCTTCGAGCAGGACGTCGCCGCAATACAGCGGTACTTCGACAGTCCACGCTTCGACGGCATCGTCCGCCTCTACACCGCCCGGCAGGTCGCGGAGCAGCGCGGCACGATCGCCGCCGATCACCCCGTCGCACGGGAGGCGGCCACCGCGTTCCACGCGCGCCTCCGGGAGCTGTTCGCCCAGCGAAAGAGCATCACCACCTTCGGTCCCTATTCGCCGGGCCAGGCGGTAGTCATGAAACGAATCGGCATCGAAGGTATCTACCTGGGCGGTTGGGCGACCTCGGCGAAGGGCTCGATCGACGAAGATCCCGGACCCGACCTGGCCAGCTATCCGCTGAGCCAGGTACCCGACGAAGCCGCCGGACTGGTGCGGGCACTTCTGACCGCCGACCGCAACCAGCAGTACCTGCGATTGCAGATGAGCGACGAACAACGGGCCGCGCAGCCGCCCGTCGACTACCGGCCGTTCATCATCGCCGACGCCGACACCGGCCATGGCGGTGACCCGCACGTGCGCAACCTGATCCGCCGTTTCGTCGAAGCCGGTGTTCCCGGCTACCACATCGAGGACCAGCGGCCCGGGACCAAGAAATGCGGCCACCAGGGCGGCAAGGTACTGGTGCCGTCCGACGAACAACTCAAACGTCTCAACACCGCACGCTTCCAGCTTGACATCATGGGAGTGCCCGGCATCATCGTCGCCCGCACCGACGCCGAGGCGGCCAACCTCATCGACAGCCGCGCCGACGAACGCGATCAGCCTTTCGTGCTCGGTGCCACCAACGTCAAGATACCCTCCTACAAGTCCTGCTTCCTGGCGATGACGCGCCGCTTCTACGACCTCGGGGTGACCGCCATCAACGGACACCTCCTCTACGCACTTCCCGATGGCGAGTACGCCACCGCAGACGCCTGGCTGGAACGCCAGGGCATCATGGCCCTGATCGCCGAGGCCGCAGACGGGTGGAAGGGCGGCACCGTCAAGTCGGTCGACACCGCCTTCGACCGCGTCGAGTCCCGCTTCGTCGATGCCTGGCAGCAGGATGCGGGACTGGAAACCTACGGGGGCGCCGTTGCCGAGCTACTGGAGTTCCGGGAACGCGAAGGTGAGCAGTCGGACATGAGCGCGGCCGAATGGCGGGAGTTCGCCGCCACCGCGCCGCTGTACTCCGCGCGCCAGAAGGCCCAACAACTGGGCGTCGGCGTGGCATGGGACTGCGAGCGGGCGAAGACTCCTGAGGGGTACTACCAGGTGCGTGGCGGCATCCCCTACGCGATCGCCAAGTCGTTGGCCGCGGCACCGTTCGCCGACATCCTGTGGATGGAGACCAAGACGGCCAACCTCGCCGATGCGCGCGAGTTCGCCGAGGCCGTCCACGCCAAGTTTCCCGACCAGATGCTGGCCTACAACCTCTCCCCGTCGTTCAACTGGGACACCACCGGCATGACCGATGAGGAGATGCGGGCGTTCCCCGCGGAACTCGGGAAAATGGGTTTCGTCTTCAACTTCATCACCTACGGCGGGCACCAGGTCGACGGTGTCGCCTCCGAGGAATTCGCCACCGCGCTACGACAGGACGGCATGCTCGCCCTGGCACGGCTGCAGCGCAAGATGCGCCTGGTCGAATCTCCCTACCGCACACCGCAAACGCTTGTGGGCGGCCCCCGAAGCGACGCCGCGCTGGCCGCGTCGTCGGGACGGACGGCGACGACCAAGTCGATGGGCAAAGGATCGACCCAGCATCAGCATCTGGTACAGACCGAGGTGCCCAAGAAGCTGCTGGAGGAGTGGCTGGCGATGTGGAGCGAGCACTACCAGCTGCCCGAAAAGCTGCGCGCCCAATTACGGCCGCGCCGCGCCGGCTCGGACGTCCTCGAGCTCGGCATCTACGGCAGCGGCGAGGATCAACTCGCCAACGTCGTCGTGGACCCGATCAAGGACCGCCACGGCCGAAGCATCCTCACCGTGCGAGACCAGAACACCTTCTCCGAGCAGTTACGCAAGAAGCGCCTGATGACCTTGATCCACCTCTGGTTGGTGCACCGGTTCCAGGCCGACGCCGTGTACTACGTGAGCCCGACCAAGGACAACCTCTATCAGACCGAGAAGATGAAGTCGCACGGCATTTTCAGCGATGTGCACCAGGAGGTTGGCGAGATCATCGTCGCCGACGTGAACCAACCGCGCATCGCCGAACTGTTGGCACCCGACCGGGAGGCGCTCGCCCGGCTGATCCGCAAAGAAGATTAATTTCGGGCCGTCCCGCCAGCAGCCAGGACCGGAGGACCGGTACTCCGTCCAAGGTTTCACCCACTCTGGCGGGCCACTGGACCGGGGTTTGACGGGGTAAGCCATCGACGCGGCGCCAAAAATCGTTAGCTGCACAAGCGCTGTCGCGCCTACCGTCGTATGGCGTGACATCTCCGCTGCCCGTCGTATTCGCGACCGGGTTCGTGTCCTGCTTTGTCCTCATCGCGACGATCGGAGCGCAGAACGCGTTCGTGCTGCGCCAGGGCATCCGCCGCGAGTTCGTGCTGCCCGTTGTAGCGCTGTGCTCGGTATCCGACTTGCTGCTCATCATGGCCGGCATTGCCGGCTTCGGCGCGATCGTGGCCGCCCGTCCCGACATCGTCACCGTAGCCAAACTGGGAGGTGCCGTGTTCCTGATCGGATACGGCGTGCTGGCGGCGCGTCGGACACTCAGCCCCGCCGCATTGACACCCTCGGCGGCCACGCCGGCGCGGCTGACGGGCGTGCTGGCCACCTGCCTGGCACTGACCTTCCTCAACCCGCACGTGTACCTCGACACCATGGTGCTGCTGGGAGCGCTGGCCAACGAGCAGGGCGAGGGCCGCTGGGTGTTCGGTATCGGCGCGGTGGTGGCCAGCGCGGTGTGGTTCACCAGCCTGGGATTCGGCGCCACTCGGCTGTCGGGGCTGTTCGCCAAGCCCTCGACCTGGCGCGTGCTCGACGGTTTCATCGCGGTGACCATGGTCGCGCTCGGGGTGTATCTGGCCACGTCCTGACGCCCACCCACCGAACGGCCATCCGGCCTCTGCACAATGGATCGATGACCAACAAGACCGTGTTCATCACCGGCGCAGCCGCGGGAATCGGCCGGGCCACCGCGCTGGCGTTCGCCGCCAAGGGCTACATCGTCGGCGCCTACGACATCGCCGAGGACGGACTGACGACACTTGCCCACGATATCGGCGCGCTGGGCGGGGTCGCGGTGGTCGGACACCTCGACGTCACCGACGGCGCCGAAACGGTCACCCGGGTGAACGAATTCGTCGCGGCAGCAGGGAACCGGCTCGACGTGATGGTCAACAACGCCGGAATCCTGGTGGGCGGCCGCTTCGAGGGCATCGCACCCGCCGCCCACCACAAGGAAATCGACATCAACTGCAAGGGTGTAGTGAACGGCCTGCACGCCGCGTTCCCCCACCTGAAAACAACACCGGGATCGACCGCGGTGAACATGGCGTCGGCGTCGGCGATCTACGGCCAGGCCGAACTCGCCGTCTACAGCGCTACCAAATTCTTTGTCCGCGGCATCACCGAGGCGCTCGACATCGAGTGGTCTCGGTACGACATCCGCGTCATCGCCATGTGGCCGCTCTACGTGCAGACAGCGATGACCCACGACTTGAATATCGGCACCACAGACTCGCTCGGTGTGCGTCTGACTCCCAACGATGTCGCCGACGCCGTAGTGACCGCCGTCGAAGGATCGCCGCTTCGCAAGACGATCCACCAGGTCCACTTCCCGGTCGGCTTCATGACCCGGGCCGCCACCTTCACCCGTCTTCTTCCCGCGTGGGCCAACCGGCAGCTGCAGAAGCGGCTGGCGCACTTCTGAGGACGGTTCGGTTCGCGCTGAGCTCAACGGTTCTCGGCGTTCCCGGCCGCCGTTAGGGTGTGCGCGCATGAACGAAGACTGGCTCGCCGTGATCGTCGGCCTGGCCCTCCTCGCGCTCGTCCTGGCAGGTGCGATCCCGGGGAGCGTAATCCCGTGACCGAGCAAGACACCCAAACCACGACTACCGAACCGGAGCGTCAGCGGCTTTCGGTGGGGACCGTCGCGGCCGGCGTAGTGGTCGTTGTCGCGCTCGGTGCGATCACCCGCTACCTCGAAAACCTGGTTCCGCACTGGGCCGCCGGAACCCCCTTTGCGCGTGTCGCGAAATCGATCGAATTCCCGGTGTACGCAATAGCGCTCGGCCTCATCGGCAATGTCATCCTCGCCAAGCTGGCGTTGCGCGACGCGCTGTCAGCGGGCTTTCGCACCGAGTTCTTCATCAAGACCGGCCTGGTTCTTCTGGGGGCGTCGATAAATCTCAAGGTGCTGGTGACCGCCGCAGGCCCGGCGATCGTCCAAGCGCTGCTGCTGATCTCGATCGTGTTCGCGTTCACCTGGTGGGTGGGTGGACGGCTCGGGCTGGACGACAAGCTGCGCGCACTGCTGGCCTCGGCGGTGTCCATCTGCGGGGTGAGTGCCGCCATCGCCGCCGCGGGCGCCGTCCAAGCCAAGCGCGAACAGCTCGCCTACGCGGCCTCCCTGGTCATCGTGTTCGCGCTGCCCTCGATATTCCTGCTGCCCTGGCTGGCTCATCTGCTGGGACTCTCCGACGTCGTCGCCGGTGCGTGGATCGGCGGCAACATCGACACCACTGCCGCGGTGGCCGCCTCCGGCGCGATCGCCGGCGAGGACGCGCTGCAGATCGCGACCATCGTCAAGACCACCCAAAATGCGCTGATCGGCGTCGTGGCCATCGCGCTGACGGCCTACTTCGCGCTGAAGGTGGAGCGCAGCGACAAAGCCCGCCCCACCCTTGGGCAGTTCTGGGAGCGGTTCCCGAAGTTCGTGTTGGGCTTCCTCGCCGCGTCGGTCATCGGCACGTTGTATCTGCAGTTCGCCGGTTCCGGCGGCAAGGCGACCATCGGCACGGTCAACGACCTGCGTACCTGGTTTCTGATCTTCGCATTCGTCGCGATCGGGCTCGAGTTCTCGCTGAAGGGACTCAAGGAGGCGGGTTGGCGGCCGGTCGCGGTGTTCGCCTCGGCGACAGCGGTCAACATCATCGTGGCGCTGGGGCTCGCCGTCGTGCTGTTCGGCCGTTTCACACTCGACTAAGCCGCGTTCGCCGATACGCTCGCCCGGTGCGGGCACAGTGGAGCAGGCGCGGTTTCCTCGCGATGGCCGGATCGGCCGGGTTGCTTTCGGCCGCGTGTTCGGCTGACAAACCCGCGCCCGGCAATACGGGCAGCACAGCAGTGACGATCAAGCACGCGTTCGGTGAGACGACCATCCCTGCGCCTCCGACCCGGGTCGTCAGCGCCGGCTTCACCGAGCAGGACAGTCTGCTGGCAGTGGGTCTGATACCGATCGCCACCACCGAGTGGTTCGGCACCCAGCCGTTTGCGGTGTGGCCGTGGGCTCAGGAGAAACTGGGTGCCGCGCAGCCCGTGGTGCTCAACCTCGACAACGGGATTTCGATCGACCGCATCGCCGTCCTCAAGCCGGATCTGATTGTCGCGGTCAACGCCGGCGTCGACGCCGACACCTACCAGAAGCTCACCGCGATAGCGCCGACCGTCCCGCAGTCGGGCCGCGACGCGTTCTTCGAGCCCTGGAAAGACGAAGCCACCGCGATCGGCATGGCCACCTTCAACGACGACGCCATGCAGTCGCTCATCAAAGCCGTCGATGACCGATTCGCCGCCCTTGGCGCCGCCAACCAGCAGTTCAAGGGCAAGAAAGCGGTCCTGCTGCAGGGCACGCTGTGGCAGGACAGCGTCGTCGCGACAATGCCGGGCTGGCGTACCGACTTCCTCACCCGAATGGGTTTCCGCATCCCGGGCAGCTTTGAGCAGTACGGACGCGACCATCGTGCCTTCATCCCGCTGGACCGGGCCAGCGCGGCACTCGATGACGCCGACGTCCTGATCTGGTCCACCGAAAGCGACTCCGATCAGGCAGGTTTGCTCGCCAACCCCGCCGTCGCGGCCCTGCGCGCCACGGCACAGAACCGCAACGTGTTCACCGGTAAGGATCTCGCCGGCGCGATCGCGTTCTCCTCGGTGCTGTCCTACCAGGCGGTCGCCGACCAGCTGCCGCCGCTGCTGACCAGGGCGCTGCCCTGACCGTGGCGGGACTGCCCTCTATTCGTGTTCGATGTCGAGCACCGGGGTGGGCCGCCGAAATCCCCGGGTAACTGCCAGCAGCCAGATGAATCCGATTGCTAGCCAGCATAATCCGATCACCAACGTCACGCGGGACAAGCTGGTCCACAACCAGCCCGTCAGCACGACGCCGATCAGCGGCAGGATCAGGTAGCGCAGCAGCTCGGCGCCGGAACGCTGCCGCAGGTCGACGAAGTAGTGTTTGATCACCGACAGGTTCACCGCCGAGAACGCCACCAGCGCACCGAAACTGATCAGTGACGCAAGCGTCGTCAGGTCGATCACGATGGCCAGCAACGATACCGTACTGACCACCAGGATCGCCCAGACGGGTGTGCTGAACCGCGGCGACACATGGCCGAATACGCGCCCGGGCAGAATCCCGTCGCGGCCCATGGCGTACAGGATCCGCGCCACCGAGGCCTGCGAGGTAATCGCCGAACCGAGTGCACCGGCGACGTAGGCCGCGGTGAAGAACGCGTCCAGGAACTGCCCGCCGGCGACCTTCATGACGTCCAGCGCACCCGAGTCGACGTCGGTGAACTCGTTGGACGGGAACACCAGGTGCGCCAGGTAGGACAAGCAGATGAAAATAAGGCCCGACAGGATGGTGGCGATCATGATCGCCCTCGGCACGTCACGCTTGGGCGCCTTGGCCTCCTCGGCAAGGGTCGAGACCGCGTCGAAGCCCAGAAACGACAGGCACAGGACCGCGGCACCGGCGAAGATCACACCCATCCCGGACGCGGAGCCGTCTCCCCGCAACGGCGCAAGCAAGTCGACGCTGCCCCTGCCGGTCAGTTCGGCCACGGAGAGCACCACGAACGTGACGATGAAGATCGCCTGGACGGCGATGATGACGAAGTTGGCCCTCGCCACCGACACGATCCCGATGATGTTGAGGCCGGTGACCACCGCGATCGCCGCAAACACGAACACCCATGCGGGCACCGCCGGAAGCGCGGCCGACAGATAGATGCCGATGACGAGGTAGTTGATCATCGGCAGGAACAGGTAGTCCAGCAGCAGTGACCATCCGGCGAGGAAACCGATCGGCGCGCCGAAGCTCTTCTGCGCGTAGGTCTAGGCCGACCCCGCCACCGGATAGGCGACCGACATCCGCGCGTAGGACAGCGCGGTGAACACCATCGCGACCAGCGTGACGACATAGGCCACCGGCAACCGGCCGCCGGTGGTTTCGGTGACGATGCCGTAGGTGGTGAACACC
>CAZEHT010000007.1:0-41832 GCA_964511995.1 uncultured Mycobacterium sp. | reverse complement strand
CACCGGCAACCGGCCGCCGGTGGTTTCGGTGACGATGCCGTAGGTGGTGAACACCGTGAGCGGCACCATGTACACCAACCCAAACAGCACGAGCGACGGAAGGCCCAGCGCGCGGCGCAGGTGTCCCTCGTGCTCGTCGAGGGCAGGGCCGTCCGCAGAAGCGTTGATCGGCACTGTCATGTCGCTGCCCTTTCGCCGGTTTCCGGAAAGGCACGACGGCCATCCAGGTAAGTTGCCCGCACCCGCAGCGCGGGAAGTTCGAGCGCAGGCACCCCGCGCGGGTCGCGGTCCAGCCACACCAGGTCGGCTCTGAAGCCCGGCGCGACGCGTCCCCAATCATGCTCGGCGAACGCCTGATACGCGACCGCTGCGGTGTAGGCCGACAGCGCGCGCTCGGTGGGCACGATCTCATGCGGCGTCCAGCCGCCCTCCGGGTCCCCGTCCACGGTGCGCCGCGACACCGCCACGGATATCCCGTCCAGTGGCGCACCCGATGACACCGGCCAGTCCGATCCGAACGCCAGCCGCGCACCGGAGGTGGCGAGCGTCTGCATCCGGTACTGGCGGTCGGACCGCTCGACACCCAGGCGCGGCACCGTCAGCACCGTCATCAGCGAGTCCTGCTGTGCCCACAGCGGCTGCATGTTCGGGATGACGTCCAGCTCGGCGAACCGGCCGATGTCGGTGTCGTCCACCAACTGGACATGCGCGATCACCGGTCTGCGGTCCCGCTTTCCGTTGTGGGACAACACATATTCGATGGCGTCGAGCGCCTGGCGCACAGCCGCGTCACCGATGGCGTGGATGTGGATCTGCAGGCCAAGGTCATCGACGCGCCGGGCCGCCCGGGCCAGCGAGTCCCCGGCCCAGTTGCGCTGGCCGTGGCTATGCAGACCCGAACAGTACGGGGCCAGTAGCGCCCCGGTCTCGTTCTCCACCACCCCGTCGGCGAAGAACTTCACCGTCCGGGCGGTCAGCAACGGCGTCTGCGCCTCCTCGACGCGACGTCTGGATTCCGCGAACTGCTCGATCTGCGAGTCGAAGTGTCGAGGATCGGCATAGAGGGCCAAGTTGAACCGCAGACGCAACGCGTCATGTCGCGCGGCGGCCAGGTAGGTCGCGACCTCGGCGGGTTCCGCCCAGGCATCCTGCACCCAGGTCACGCCCCTGGCCAGGTAGTAGTCGGCGGCGACGCCGAGCGCGCCGATGCGGACGCCTTCGTCTTGCGCGGGCATGACGGCCGTCATCAGGTCCGTGGCACCCCACTCGCGCAACGTTCCCAGGACGGATCCGTCGTCGCGGTGGGGTATCTCCCCCAGAATCGGATCCGGGGTGTCGGCGGTGATGCCGGCCCGCTCGATCGCGGCCGTGTTGCACCACAGCGTGTGATAGTCCCACGCCCGCAGCACGACCGGCCGGTCCGGCACCGCCGCGTCGAGCCAGCGCGCGTCGAACAATCCCCCGGGTGCCAGGCTGCCGTCGTAGGAGGCCCCGACGATCCATTCCTGATAAGGATGATCGGATGCGAATTGCCGGACCACAGAAACGATTTCGTCGACAGAACGGCATTCGCGCACTGCCGGGCCGACCGACTCCAATCCGCCGAAGAGCGGATGCGCGTGACCGTCGCCGAAGGACGGCATCAGAAATCCACCATCCAGGTCGACGATTTCGACAGCCTCGCCCCCGCTGTCCCCGATGTCGCGGGCGATTGCACGGGCGTTGCCACCGATCGCCCGAACCGTGCCGTCGACGACCAGCAGGGCATCGGTTTCCTGCGACCCGGTCCATATCGCGCCGCCGACGAACAGCGCGGCAGAGTTCGTCCCCTTCGTCGCGGGGCTCACTTGACCACCGCCGTGGCCGGGTGGCCGACGCCGAACGGCCGGGCGGGATCGACCGGTTCGGTGAGCGTGGCATAGGTGTCGGGTGCGCCGCGTCAGCAACAGGGGGAACAATTCCAGCCAGTCTCTGCGCTGATCGAGGTCGAGGTCGGCCACCAGGACGGCTTCCTCGTCGCGCGGTGCCTGAACCAGGATGCGGCCATAGGGGTCGGAGATGAACGAAGAACCGTAGAACCGTAGCGCCCCTTCGTCGCCGGTGCGATTGGGCACCACCATGAACAGGCCGCTGCTGATCCCGTTGGCGACGATGACCTGCCGCCACGGCGGTTGGGTGTCGAAGTCCGGGAACGCCGGCTCCGAACCGATGGCGGTGGCATAGGCGACGATCTCGGCGCCGCCGAGCGAGTAGCTTCGGGCGACTTCCGGAAACCACTCGTCATAGCAGGTGGGCAGCCCGATACGGGCGCCCAGACCCGCGGGCTCGTAGACCGGATACGGGTTCGCCCCGCCCGTTTCCGGGCCGGGCCCGCGGCGGAAGTAGGTGTCCTCGTAATACCCGGCGGAGATCGGGATGTGCAGCTTGCGGGTACGCGCGACCAGATCGCCGTCGGCTGAAACCAGGATCGCACTGTTGTAGCCCAGCCCGTCGTCGGCACCGTGCTCGTTGCGTGCGCGCTCGTACAGCGACGCGTGCACGAATATGTCGTTGACCCGGGCGGCTTCGGCGGCCAGCGCGAAGGTGGGCCCCTCGAGGAGGTCCTCGGCACCGGCTCCCGGATTCTCGCCGCCGCGGATGTCCGCGGGGTAGCGCAACATGGCGATCTCGGGGAGGAAGACCACTTCGGCGCCTTCGGCGGCGGCCCGGTCGATGCCGGAGCGCAGCGCCGCGGCGAGTTCGTTGGCATCGGTCCGCCAGCGATGCTGAACGAGGCCGACCCGCAGTGGCGGCCTGGTGGACTCGGTGCTGCGCGAGAGGGGCTCGGGGGCCGTCGCCGTCAATGTGATCATCGCGCTCCTCGGGGAACCGCTGGCCCAAGTGTGACCGCAGAATTCGGCCCAAGTGCCGCATTCGACCGCTTGGGGGTCAATGCGCTTGGATAGCCGACGTGATCAGCCGGGAACTGCACCAGGATCGCCCCAGCGGCTACGCCCAAGTCGGATCGGTGTACTACCCGATCCTCGTGTCGGTGTTCACCGCTTTGGTGATCATCTCCAACGTCACGGCCACCAAGGGGGTGGCCTTCGGCCCGGTCATCACCGACGGCGGCTTCATCGTCTTCCCGCTGACCTACGTCATCGGCGACGTGCTCAGCGAGGTGTACGGGTTCAAAGCCGCGCGCCGCGCCATCCTGCTCGGTTTCGTCATGCTCGCCCTGGCGGCGTTGATGTTCTGGGTGACGATCTACCTGCCCGCGGCCGACTTCTACCAGAATCAGGGTGCGTTCGAAACCGTCGTGCACGCGTTCACGCAGTTGCTGGTTGCGGGACTGGCGGGTTTCGTCGTCGGCCAGACGATCAACGCGTGGGCGCTCGTACGCATCAAAGCGCGCACCCGGGAGAACCACCTGTGGGCCAGGCTGGTCGGCTCCACCTTCGCCGGTCAGCTAGGCGACACCCTGGTGTTCTGCAGCATTGCGGCAAGTGCCATCGGTATCAACAGTTTTCGCGATTTCGCCCTCTACGCGGCGTTGGGCTGGTTCTACAAGACCGCGGTCGAAGTCGTCATGTTGCCGGTCACATACCAGGTCATCGCCTACATCAAGCGGCACGAACCGACATACCAGCCCATGGTGTGATGATGGTCTGAACTATGTCAGGGTCTGAGCCTTTGCTAAGACAGCTCTGGCGTGCGGATAAAGCCGGGGCGCTTCGGCCTACTCGGCGGTAACGTCGGGATATGAGCGTCACTGCCCTGGATGCGACCGTTACCGGCATGGTGCGCGATTACGGCGATTGCGCGCTGCTGCTCGAATGCGCCGGCACCGACGAGGTGCTTGCCTGGACGAGCACGTTGCGGAGGGCCGAGCTGCCCGGTGTGCTCGACATCGTTCCCGCTGCGCAGACGGTGCTGCTCAAGCTCGCCGGACCGCGCTACCAAGCACCCACCCGCCAACGGCTGGGCAAGCTGGCGCTTCGGCCGAGCGATATCGCCGACACACCTCCCGGCGGCCGGGCCGATGTGATCATCGACGTGGTCTACGACGGCCCGGACCTCGTCGAGGTGGGCCGGCTGACCGGCCTGGACTCCGTCGGCGTCATCGCGGCCCACACCAGCGGGCTGTGGCGCGTGGGCTTCGGCGGTTTCGCCCCGGGGTTCGCCTATCTGGTCGGCGGGGACCGCCGGTTGCGGGTACCGCGCCGCGGTGAGCCGCGTACCTCGGTGCCCGCGGGCGCGGTCGGTTTGGCCGGCGAATTCAGCGGGGTCTATCCCCGCAAGTCCCCCGGCGGATGGCAGCTGATCGGGCACACCGATGCCGTGCTGTGGGACATCGACCGCCCCGAACCGGCCTTGCTGACGCCGGGGATGTGGGTTGGGTTCCGGGCGGTGTAGGCAGCGGTGTAGATCGGCGTAGGAGGTAGCCATGGTCGCATTGGAGGTTCTACGAACGGGTCCGTTGGCCCTCGTTGAAGATCTGGGCCGCACCGGCCTGGCCCACTTGGGCGTCTCGCGCTCGGGCGCGGCCGATCGGCGTTCGCACACACTGGCTAACCGGCTGCTTGCCAATCCCGACGACTGCGCGACGGTCGAGGTCATCTTCGGAGGGTTCTCGGCCCGCGTCCGCGGCGGCGACACCGACGTCGCCGTCACTGGCGCCGACACCGACCCCGCGGTCAACGGAAAGCCGTTTGGCACCAATAGCATTCATCACGTGCGCGACGGCGAGGTGATCTCGCTGGGCTCACCGTACGCCGGGATGCGCAGCTACCTCGGGGTGCGCGGGGGGATTGACGTCGCGCCGGTGCTAGGTTCGCGCAGCTATGACGTGATGTCGGCGATCGGCCCGCGACCGCTGCGCGCCGGCGACGTGCTCCCGGTGGGATCACCCACCGACAACTACCCCGAGCTGGACCAGGCGCCGGTGGCGTCCATAGAAGGCCGGCTGCTGGACCTTCGGGTGACGCCGGGCCCACGCGACGACTGGTTCGTCGACCCGGATGCGCTGGTGCACAACGTCTGGGTCGCCTCAGACCGCAGCGATCGGGTCGGGACGCGGCTGGCGGGCACGCCGATGCGCTACCGCGACCCGGACCGACAGCTGCCGTCGGAGGGCGCCACTCGCGGAGCGATCCAGGTGCCGCCCAACGGCCTGCCCGTCATCTTGGGGCCGGATCATCCGGTGACGGGCGGCTACCCGGTAGCGGGCGTGATCGTCGACGCCGACATCGACAAGGCCGCGCAGATCCGCCCCGGTCAGACTGTGCGCCTCCACTGGGCACGACCGCGTCGCTGACCCGGCCGGGGAAGCTGCCGGCTCCGACGCCACTCGTGAAGCATCCCCATGGCTCATTGAGATGAGATAGAACGAATACGTGCGCACCCAGGTCCACACCGCTCGCCTGGTTCACACGGCCGATCTCGACTGCGAAGCCCGCAACCACGCCCGCCGCATGTTGGGCGAAGCGTTTGCCGGCGGCTTCAGCGACGCCGACTGGGAACATGCCCAAGGCGGAATGCACGCGGTGATCTGCCACCACGGCGCGTTGATTGCCCACGCCTCCGTCGTCCAGCGCCGCCTGCTCTACCGGGATTCAGCGCTGCGCTGCGGCTACGTCGAGGCGGTTGCCGTGGACGAGCACTGGCGCCAGCAAGGTCTGGGCACCGCGGTCATCGACGCCGCCGAGCAGGTCATCCGGGGCGCGTACGAACTCGGTGCCCTCAGCGCGCGCGGCGAGGCGCACACCTTCTACACCGCCCGCGGTTGGCAGCCATGGCGTGGACGGACATTCGTGCTGGCCCCGACCGGACTGACGCGCACGGCCGACGACGACGGGAGCGTGCTCGTGCTGCCCGTCGGAACGCAACTCGACACCTCGGCGGATCTGGTGTGCGACTGGCGCGGCGGAGACGTCTGGTAATCCCCGCCGGGGCTACACGCAGCCGCTGACGCGGATCCGCCGACCGATTCCGGCGCAGACGTTCACGTTCGGCATGGGCGGAGGAGGCGGCGGGGGCGGCGCGGCGACGAAGTCCTCCGGCAACGGCGCATACGCCGCGGGCGGTGCGACCCAGGGGGCGACCGCGTCGGCGATGTTGCCGCAACCGCTCACCGACACCCGTCGACCGACACTGGCGCACACGTCGGCCAGGCTGGTCGCTGGCGCGACGGCGGCGCTCACCGCCTCCAGGCTCGCGGTCATCACCAGCACTGCGATCCCCAGCTTGGCTCCGCGCATCCAACGACTCATGGCCGCGATTCTGTCAGACATCGCCGGCAAATGCGCGTGCCTCCGGCGCGTCGATATTGCTGGCCCGCCGACCGCCGCCTGAACCCGGTGGACTCACCCGAGTCGACTTCCGCGGCCGGGATGCACCGTCTTCGGATCGGGTCTTTCACGTGATGGGACTCACGTGAATATCGGGAAATCGGCAGGGTCACGTGTCGTACTGTGATACCTGGTTCCTTCAGCCCAGGAGGCCGCGTGTCCAGGTAGCTGGATTCGTCGTGTAATCCCCGCCGAGGTATGGGCGGCCACCGCAGCCGAGTAGCCAGCAGCGCCGACCCTCCCAGCACGCCACAGCCGTCGAAAGGGACCCGATCAGATGAGCGCGCCGACAACGAACCGGCCCGGCACCGGCACCGGTGTCTTCTCACCGACCCGCGCGGCGATCCTGCAGCGCACGCTGCGTACCGACCGCTGGTGGAAGGCGCCCCTGCTCACCAACCTCGGGCTTGCCGTTTTCATCGTGTACGCGACGGTCCGGGCCTTCTGGGGCAGCGCCTACTGGGTTCCGCAGTACCACTACCTGACGCCGTTCTACTCGCCCTGCGTGAGCACCAGCTGCGCGCCCGGCTCGAGCCATTTCGGCCACTGGGTCGGCGAGCTGCCCTGGTTCATCCCAATGGCATTCGTCACGCTGCCGTTCCTCCTCGCGTTCCGGCTCACCTGCTACTACTACCGGCGCGCCTACTACAGATCGGTCTGGCAGTCGCCGACGGCGTGCGCGGTCGCAGAACCCCACGCGAAGTACACCGGCGAGACACGCCTGCCGCTGATCATGCAGAACCTGCACCGCTATTTCTTCTACGCGGCGTGCCTCATTTCGATCGTCAACACCTACGACGCGATCCTGGCGTTCCATTCGGAAGACACCGCGAGCGGCTTCGGGTTCGGACTGGGCAACATCATCCTGCTCGGCAACGTCATCCTGCTCTGGATCTACACGCTGTCGTGTCACTCTTGCCGCCACGTGACTGGCGGACGACTGAAGCACTTCTCCAAACACCCTGTGCGCTACTGGATCTGGACACAGATCTCCAAGATAAACACCCGGCACATGCAGTTCGCGTGGATCACGCTGGGGACCCTGATTCTCACCGACTTCTACATCATGCTGGTGGCCAGCGGAACCATTCCAGACCTGAGATTCATCGGCTGACCGGCTCTCCGGAAATCAACGACGACGTTCGCGAAAAGGCAAGTGAGGTCTCATGACTACAGATGACGCTCTTCGCCCGAGGGGCTCATCACAGCTCGAACGACACCAGTACGACGTGGTCGTGATCGGCGCTGGCGGCGCCGGGCTGCGCGCGGTGATCGAGGCGCGCGAGCAGGGTCTGCGCGTTGCGGTCGTGACGAAGTCGTTGTTCGGCAAGGCCCACACCGTGATGGCCGAGGGCGGCTGCGCGGCCGCCATGCGCAACGTCAACACCAAGGACTCCTGGCAGGTGCACTTCGGCGACACCATGCGCGGCGGCAAATTCCTCAACAACTGGCGGATGGCCGAGCTGCACGCCCAGGAATCCCCCGACCGGGTGTGGGAACTGGAAACCTACGGCGCGCTGTTCGACCGCACCAAGGACGGCCGGATCAGCCAGCGCAACTTCGGCGGCCACACCTACCCACGGCTGGCGCACGTCGGCGACCGCACCGGCCTGGAGATCATCCGCACGCTGCAGCAGAAGATCGTCTCGCTGCAGCAAGAGGACAAGAAGGAATTCGGCGACTACGAGGCCCGCATCAAGGTCTTCCATGAATGCTCCGTCACCGAACTGCTCCTCGACGAATCGGCTGGCGGGACAAGGGTGGCCGGCGCCTTCGCGTACTGGCGCGAGAGCGGGCAGTTCGTCCTGTTCGAAGCGCCGGCTGTGGTGCTGGCGACCGGGGGCATCGGCAAGTCGTTCAAGGTGTCGTCGAACTCGTGGGAGTACACCGGCGACGGGCATGCCCTGGCGCTGCGCGCCGGATCCGGCCTGATCAACATGGAATTCATCCAGTTCCACCCGACCGGCATGGTCTGGCCCCTGTCGGTCAAGGGCATCCTGGTGACCGAGGGCGTGCGCGGCGACGGCGGAGTGCTGAAGAACTCCGAGGGCAAGCGATTCATGTTCGATTACATCCCCGCGGTGTTCAAGGGTCAGTACGCGGAGACCGAAGCGGAAGCCGATCAGTGGCTCAAGGACAACGACTCCGCACGCCGAACCCCTGACCTGCTGCCCCGCGACGAGGTGGCACGGGCGATCAACTCCGAGGTCAAGGCCGGCCGCGGAACCCCGCACGGCGGGGTATACCTCGACATCGCCTCGCGCATGACGCCCGAGGAGATCAAGAAGCGGCTGCCGTCGATGTATCACCAGTTCATGGAACTGGCCGAGGTGGACATCACCAAGGACGAGATGGAGGTCGGCCCGACCTGTCACTATGTCATGGGCGGCATCGAGGTGGACCCGGACACGGGCGGCGCGGCGACACCCGGGCTGTTTGCTGCCGGTGAGTGTTCCGGCGGTATGCACGGTTCCAACCGCCTCGGCGGCAATTCGCTGTCGGACCTGCTGGTGTTCGGCCGCAGGGCGGGTTCGGGCGCCGCCGAGTACGTGCGGACGCTGGCCGCGCGTCCCGTCGTAACCAGCGAGGCGGTCGAAGCGGCCACGAACGCGGCGCTGTCTCCGTTCGACCAGCATGCAGACGCCGAGAACCCCTACACCCTGCATGCGGAGCTCCAGGAGACGATGAACGACCTGGTCGGCATCATCCGCAAAGAAGACGAGATCGTGCAGGCGCTGGCCAAGCTCGACGAGCTGCGGCGCAGAGTGCGCAACGTGACCGTCGAGGGAGGCCGGGTGTTCAACCCGGGCTGGCATCTGGCCCTGGACCTGCGCAGCATGCTGCTGGTAAGCGAGTGCGTGGCCAAGGCGGCCCTACAACGCACCGAAAGCCGCGGCGGACACACCCGTGACGACCACCCCGCGATGGACGCCGACTGGCGCAACACGCTGCTGGTGTGCCGTGCCGGTGGCGGCGCGGACACCCTGGTGCCGGACGTCACCGTGACCCCCGAGTCGCAGGTTCCGATGCGGCCCGACCTGTTGGAGCTGTTCGAACTTTCCGAACTGAAGAAGTACTACACCGACGCCGAACTGGCCGACCACCCGGAACGGAGAAACTGAGATGGGCAGCTCCGCAGGAACATATCAAGCGAGTTTGCGGGTGTGGCGGGGCGATGACAGCGGCGGCGGCCTGCGCGATTACACCGTCGAGGTCAACGACGGCGAGGTTGTGCTCGACATCATCCACCGGCTGCAGGCCACCCAGACTCCCGATCTCGCGGTGCGCTGGAACTGCAAGGCCGGCAAGTGCGGCTCCTGCTCCGCGGAGATCAACGGCAAGCCGCGTTTGATGTGCATGACGAGGATGTCGACCTTCGAACCGTCCGAGACCGTCACGGTCACGCCGTTGCGCACGTTCCCGGTGATGCGCGACCTGGTCACCGACGTCTCGTTCAACTACGAGAAGGCACGCCAGATCCCGTCGTTCACCCCGCCCAAGAACCTGCAGCCCGGTGAATACCGGATGCAGCAGCAGGACGTCGAGCGCAGCCAGGAATTCCGCAAGTGCATCGAATGCTTCCTGTGCCAGAACGTCTGCCACGTGGTGCGTGACCACGAGGAGAACAAGCAGGCGTTCGCCGGCCCCCGGTTCCACATGCGCATCGCCGAACTCGACATGCATCCGCTGGACACCCTCGACCGCAAGGACATGGCCCAGGACGACTTCGGCCTCGGCTATTGCAACATCACCAAGTGCTGCACCGAGGTGTGTCCCGAGCACATCAAGATCACGGACAACGCCCTGATCCCGATGAAAGAGCGCGTGGCCGACCGCAAATACGACCCGCTGGTGTGGCTGGGCAACAAGCTCTTCCGGCGCTGATCGGGGCGATCTTTGCGTGACGGACCGTGACGGATCCGCATGCCGTGGAAGCCATGCGTTCGCGGGCGGCGGTGGCACGTCACGCGTTTCGGCGCGTAGTCTCCACATAGCGGCCAATCAACGGCGAAAGGTACCGCGATGACCATGCGAGAGACTGTCAGCGTCAACGACATTCGCACTGCGATCAGAGAACTGTCGGCCCGGGCGGATCTGGCCCGCAAAGAGGGCCGTCCCGACGATGCGGCTGAACTCGACCAGCGGATCCAGAGGTACCGCGAGCAGCTGGCCGCACGGCCCTAGACGTCCCTAAGGGAGATCGGCCGTCTCTCACAATCCAGCCGCCGGAATGCGCTGCGGTGGAAGACGATCGGGGCGATGTCGTCGTGGACGGTGATGTCGTCGACCCGCAGGATGACGATCGTGTGATCCCCGGCGGGCACCAACTGTTCGATCGAGCTTTGCAGCCACACGCTGGTGCCTTCGATGAACACGGCACCGGACTTCGATATCGTACCCAGGCCCGCAAACCGATCCCCGGTCTTGGCGGCAAGCGCCCGGGCGGCCTCGTCGTGCGATTCGCCCAGCACGCTGATGCCCAGTATGGGCGCGTGTTTGAGACGCGGCCAGGTGGTAGACGTGTTCTGCACGCAGAACGACACCAGCGGCGGGTCGAGCGAGACCGGCACGAAGGTGCTGGCCGCCAGTCCCACGCGGATTCCGTCCACCTCGGCCGCGATCGCGATTACGCCGGAGGGGAAGTGGCCGAACGCCTCCCGCAATTTCGACGGAGTCAGCCTGGCTCTGTCGGCGCTCATACCGTCCGAACTCTACCCGCTGTACGCCCGGTCGCAGCTCGGCTCGGCGGCCGTACCCGCGGCGCCGGCCAAGCAACGGAAACGCGGCGCCGCGAGCGGCGGAATAGTTAGGCAATGCAACTTGCTCGCACTACTTGATTTCGGGTTACCCGCGGGTATAGTGGAAGTATTACTGGTGGGTAACTTATCTGGTGCCCAACCCCACAAGTGGCATTCTCATCGAGGAGGAGGCACGTGAGCCACTACAAGTCCAACGTACGTGACCAGGAGTTCAACCTGTTCGAGGTGCTCGGCGTCGACAAAGCGTTCGGCACCGGGAAGTTCGCCGACCTGGACACCGAGACCGCTCACGACATGCTGGCCGAAATGGCCAGGCTGGCCGAGGGGCCGATTGCCCATTCGTTTGCCCACGGCGACCGCAACCCCCCTGTCTTCCACCCCCAGACCCATACGGTGCAACTTCCGGAGTCGTTCAGGAAGTCGGTCGAGGCTCTCATCGAAGGCGGATGGGACAAGATCGGCATCCAAGAGAAGCTCGGCGGCCTGCCCATGCCGCGGCCGCTGCAGTGGGCACTGGTCGAACACATCCTTGGCGCCAACCCAGCGGCGTACATGTACACGATGGGGCCGGGCCTCGCGAACATCTTCTACAACAACGGCACAGAGGAACAGAAGCAGTGGGCCATCATCGCCGCCGAGCGCGGCTGGGGTGCCACCATGGTGCTCACCGAACCCGACGCGGGTTCCGACGTGGGTGCCGGCCGCACCAAGGCCGTCCGCCAAGAGGACGGCTCCTGGCATATCGACGGCGTGAAGCGATTCATCACCTCTGCCGATTCCGACGACATGTTCGAGAACATCGCCCACTTCGTGCTCGCCCGCCCCGAGGGGGCGGGCCCGGGAACCAAGGGCCTGTCGTTGTTCTTCGTTCCGAAGTTCCTGTTCGACCCCGAAACGGGCGAACTGGGCGAACGCAACGGCGTATTCGTCACCAACGTCGAACACAAGATGGGCCTGAAGGTCTCCGCGACCTGCGAACTGACCTTCGGTCAGCACGGCACCCCCGCCAAGGGCTGGCTGGTCGGCGAAGTGCACAACGGCATCGCGCAGATGTTCGACGTCATCGAACAGGCGCGCATGATGGTCGGCACCAAGGCGATCGCCACGCTGTCGACCGGTTACCTCAACGCGCTCGAATACGCGAAGAGCCGGGTTCAGGGCGCCGACCTGACGCAGATGACGGACAAGTCCGCGCCCCGGGTGACCATCACCCATCATCCCGACGTGCGCCGCAGCCTGATGACACAGAAGGTCTACGCCGAAGGAATGCGCGCCCTCTACCTCTACACCGCCTCGTTCCAGGACGACATCACCGCACAAGCCGTGCACGGTGTGGACCACGAGCTCGCGCTCAAGGTCAACGACCTGTTGCTGCCGGTGGTGAAGGGCTTCGGTTCCGAGCGGGCCTACGCCACGCTGACCGAGAGCCTGCAAACCTTCGGCGGCTCGGGGTTCCTGCAGGACTACCCGATCGAGCAGTACATCCGCGACGCGAAGATCGATTCGCTCTACGAAGGCACCACCGCGATCCAGGCGCAGGACTTCTTCTTCCGCAAGATCGTCCGCGATCAGGGCCGCGCACTGGCGTACGTCGCCGGCGAGATCGAGAGCTTCGTCAAGAGCGAGTCGGGCAACGGCCGGCTCAAGAGCGAGCGCGAACTCCTGGCCACGGCACTGCACGACGTGCAGGGGATGGCGGCCGCGCTCACCGGATACCTGATGGCGGCCCAGCAGGACCGGACCAGCATCTACAAGGTCGGGCTGGGGTCGGTGCGCTTCCTGCTCAGCGTGGGCGAACTGCTGATCGGCTGGCTGCTGCAGCGGCAAGCGGCGATCGCGATCGAGAAGCTCGACGCCGGCGCCGGCGGCGCGGACAAGCCGTTCTACGAGGGCAAGGTGGCCGCGGCCGCGTTCTTCGCCAAGAATATGCTGCCGCTGCTCACCAGCACTCGCACCGTCATCGAGAACCTCGACAACGATGTGATGGGGATCGACGAGGCGGCCTTCTAACCAGGGCCGACGAAAGGCGCCCCCGGCACGCCGGGAGCGCCTTTCTGTGTGGAAGCCCCGTGGTGCCGTCGGGCCGGGGGGATCGGACGGCTACACCGAGCTAGCCATTACGTCGGGTACCCGCTCGTCCGCGTTACAAACGGTTCAGGCTTCGAGAATGGCGGTGACGCCCTGACCGCCCGCCGCGCACACCGAGATCAGCCCGCGCAGTGGCCGGTCAGTTCCCGTTTCCGCCCGCTTCTGCGCAAGCTGTTTGGCCAGTTGTGCGACGATGCGTCCGCCGGTGGCCGCGAACGGATGGCCCGCGGCCAGCGAGGAGCCGTTGACGTTGAGCTTCGAGCGGTCGATGGGGCCCAGCGCGGCGTCGAGCCCCAGCCGTTGCTTGCAGTACTCTTCGGACTCCCAGGCCTGCAAGGTGGCCAGCACCACCGACGCGAATGCCTCGTGGAACTCGTAGAAGTCGAAGTCCTGCAGGGCGAGTCCGTTGCGGGCAAGCAACCGCGGAACGGCGTAGGTCGGCGCCATCAGCAGACCGTCGCCCCCGGTGACGTAGTCGACGGCCGCGGTCTCGCTGTCGGCGAAGCGGGCCAGGACGGAAAGACCGCGCTCCTGCGCCCACTCCCGGGAGGACAGCAGCACCGCCGACGCGCCGTCGGTGAGCGCGGTCGAGTTGCCCGCGGTCATCGTGGCGTCGCCGTTGCGCACGCCGAAGACCGGCCGGAGTTTGGCAAGCTTCTCAGGCGTGGAATCCGGCCGCAGATTGTCGTCGCGGTACAGACCGAGGAAGGGTGTGACCAGGTCGTCGAAGAAGCCGCGGTCGTAGGCTGCGGACATGTTGCGATGGCTGGCGACGGCCAGTGCGTCCTGGTCGACCCGCTTGACCCTCAACTGCTTGGCGGTGATCGCCGCGTGTTCGCCCATCGACAGGCCCGTGCGCGGTTCGCCGTTGGTCGGGATCTGGACACCCAGCGAAGCCGGCAGCTTGCCGACCAGTTTCAGCCGGGAAAGGTTCGACTTCGACCGGCGCAGCGCCAGCAGGGTGCGGCGCAGGTCGTCGCCGAAGGCGATCGGGGCGTCCGATGTGGTGTCGACCCCACCGGCGGCCGCGACCTCGTAGCGGCCCGCGGCGATCCCGTCGGCCGCCGCGATGGTGGCCTGCAGGCCGGTGCCGCACGCCTGCTGCAGGTCGAAGGCGGGCGTGTGGGGAGACAGCGAACTGCCGAGCACGCATTCGCGCATCAGGTTGAAGTCGCGGCTGTGTTTGAGCACCGCGCCGCCGATCACCATGTCGAGGCGTTCGCCGGCCAGCTCGAACCGGTCGGCCAGACCGTTGAGTACAGCGGTGAACATGTCCTGGTTGGAGGCCTCGGCGTAGGCACCGTCCGAACGGGCGAACGGGATGCGGTTGCCGCCCAGAATCGCCACCTGACGGCGGGCCGGTGAGCTGTTCGGCATGGTAGTGGCCACGGCTGTGCCTCCATCTTCGCGATGTGGGTTGGGTTGTCGATGTGGGATGGCTACCTGGCGCCATACTACCCACTGTTCTTACTCTGGAGTAAGTTCGTGTTGGACAGCACCACCCCAGACGAGAGGACACCGTGGCTTCCAAGCTTCCGTCCGACCTGTACGCACAGGTGATTCACTCCGGACCGGGATCCCTGCTGGCCAAGCAGCTCGGCATTCCGCAACCGGAGACGCTGCGCCGCTACCGCGCCGGAGAGCCGGCACTCGCGGGTCCGTTGCTGATCGGCGGCGATGGCCGCGTCGCCGACCCGATGCGCAGCGCACTCGCCGACGACTACGACCTCGTCGGCGACAACCTCGGGGGCCGATGGGCCGACCGGTTCGGCGGACTGCTCTTCGACGCCACCGGCGTCACCTCGCCCGCCGGTCTGAAAGCCCTGCACGAATTCTTCACCCCGCTGCTGCGCAACGTCGGGCCGTCGGGCCGCATCGTCGTCGTCGGCACCACACCTGACCAGGCCGGAGGCGTGGACGCACACATCGCCCAACGCGCGCTGGAAGGCTTCACCCGCTCGCTTGGCAAGGAGATGCAGCGCGGTGCGACGGTCTCGCTGGTGTACCTCTCGGCCGACGCCAAGCCCGCCGCAACCGGAGTGGAATCCACCCTGCGGTTCCTCTTGTCGGCGAAGTCGGCCTACGTCGACGGCCAGGTGTTTCATGTGGGCGACTCCGACGCGGTACCGCCGGCGGACTGGGACAAACCGCTCGACTCCCAGGTCGCGATCGTCACCGGCGCGGCCCGCGGCATCGGGGCCACCATCGCCGACGTGTTCGCCCGCGACGGCGCCGCGGTGGTATGCGTGGACGTCGAACAGTCCGCAGAAGCGCTGGCCACAACGGCGAGCAGGGTCGGCGGCACGGCGCTGGCGCTCGACGTCACCGCCGACGACGCCGTGGACCGGATCACCGAGCACCTTCGCGCCCACCACGACGGCAGAGCCGGCGTGCTGGTCAACAACGCCGGAATCACCCGGGACAAGCTGCTGGCCAATATGGATGACGCCCGCTGGGACGCCGTCATCGCGGTCAACCTCCTGGCCCCGCAGCGGCTCACCGAAGGCCTGGTGGGCAACGGCAGCATCGGCGACGGCGGGCGGATCGTTGGTCTGTCCTCGATGGCCGGTATCGCGGGCAATCGAGGACAGACCAACTACGCGGCAACCAAAGCCGGCATGATCGGGCTGACCGAGGCGTTCGCGCCGCTGCTGGCCGAGAAGAACATCACCATCAACGCCGTGGCGCCGGGGTTCATCGAAACGAAGATGACCGAAGCGATCCCGTTCGCCACCCGGGAAGTGGCACGCCGGCTGAACTCCCTGTTCCAGGGCGGCCAGCCGGTCGACGTCGCCGAAGCCATCGCGTACTTCGCCAGCCCGGCCTCCGGCGCCGTCACCGGCAACACGATCCGGGTCTGCGGCCAGGCCATGATGGGAGCATGATGGCAGCGACCATGACCAGCCGGACCGCGAGCCGGCCCAGCGGGCTGAAGAACATGCTGATCGCCGCGGCGGGGACGCTGCCGTTCATCCCGCGCGCCGACCATCTGCCGAACAAGACGTTGGCGGTCCCCGAATTGGCGATCGACCGGTCCCACGTCGCGGCCTACGCGGCCGTCACCGGCCTGCGTTTCGGCGATGCCGTTCCGCTGACGTACCCGTTCGTGCTGACGTTTCCCACCGTGATGGCGCTGATCACCGGACTGGACTTCCCGTTCTCGGCGATGGGTTCGGTGCACGTCGACAACCAGATCACCCGGTTTCGGAAGATCGCGGTCACCGACACCGTCAACGTCAACTGTCACGCCGAGAACCTCCGCGAGCACCGAAAGGGGCTGCTCGTCGACGTCTTGACCGACGTCGGTGTCGGCAACGAGCCAGCATGGCATCAGGTCACGACGTTCCTGCACCAGCAGCGCACCAGCTTGTCGGACGAACCCAAACCACCCCCGCGCAAGCGGGAGAAGTTGCCGCCGCCGAACGCGGTGCTGCGCATCACCCCTGCCCGGATTCGTCGCTACGCCGCGGTCGGCGGCGATCACAATCCGATACACGTCAGTTCGCTCGCGGCCAAGCTGTTCGGCTTCCCGACCGTGATCGCGCACGGCATGTTCTCGGGCGCCGCGGTCCTGGCGAACATCGAAGGCCAGCTGCCCGACGCGGTGCGCTACACGTTGAAGTTCGGTAAGCCGGTTGTCCTGCCGGCGGCAACGGGGCTCTACATCGATCGGCGTACCGACGGCTGGGCCCTCTCGCTGCGCAACATGAGCAAGGGCTATCCGCACCTGACCGGCGAAGTCCGCGCCCTGGAACCGTAGCGGTCAGCTGCCCGGCCTGGCCACCGCGTCGGAGGTCTCGCGCGGGCCCGATCGGCCCTTCAACCCGCGCCAGAACAGGTTGATCAGCAGCTCGGCGGCCTCGTCGACGTCGACGTCACCCGCACTGACCAGGTGCGCCACCGCCTCGCCGGCTCCCACCAGCGCGACCGACATCATGTGAAAGTCGGTGTCGGGCTCCGGATTGCGGGTGCCCGCGCTCAGCAGCCGGGCCACCAGGTCGACGATGCGCTCACGTCCCTCGCGCACCGTGTGGGCGAAGGCCTGCGAACTGGTGGCCTGGGTGTACAACACGATCCACGACGCCCGGTTGGCGTCGATGTAATTCAGGAACGTCAAGATGGTATTGCGCAGCATGTCGCGGGGCGGCACGGTGAAGTCGACGTCACCGCGAACCACCTCGATGAAGCGGCTCAGCTCACGGTCCAGGCACGCGCCGAACAGGTCTTCTTTGGAGCCGTAGTAGAGGTAGAGCATCGGCTTGGATATCTCGGCCCTGGCGGCGATGGCGTCCATCGACGTCTCGTGGTAGCCGTTGATCGAGAAGACCTGCACGGCGGCGTCGAGCATCTGCTGTTCGCGAACGGCACGCGGCAGCCGTTTGGTGCCACCTGCCATCCTGCCGCCCTCCGCCGCCGATCCGACCTCAAGGGTAAGCAATCGCCGCGGTCAGCAGCGTGGACCTGCGCCCTTGAAGCGTGCGACCGTGGCGAGGGCGTTGTCGACGCGCTGCTGCGACAGCTCCCCGGCGTGCACGGCCTGCTCCAGCCGGTCGAGTACGGCGGGCACTTCGTTGGTGGTCACCCACAGCGCCACGTCGGCACCTGCCTGCAGTGACTTGAGCACCGCCTCGGCGACCCCGTAGCGCTGGTTAATCGCCGCCATCGACGACAGGTCGTCGGTGAAGACCGGGCCGCCGAAGGGCGGGCCGCCGTAGTCACCGCTGCGCAGCAGGTTGTAGGCGGCCGGGCTCAAGCTGGCGGGCTCGCTTCCGGTGAGGCCGGGTACCTGCAGGTGGCCCAACATGATGGCAACCGGAGCCTGACCGGCCAGGGTGCGGTACGGGATGAGGTCGTTGTTCCGCAGATCGGCCAGCGGCGGGGTCTGCACGCCGCCGGTGTGCGAATCCCCCGATCCGTGGCCGTGACCGGGGAAGTGCTTGAGCACGGGCAGTACTCCGGCGTCACGCAGTCCGCGTGCGTACGCGCCGGCATAGTCGGTGACCGTCGCGGGATCGGCACCGAACGACCGGTCGCCGATCACCGTGCCGTCGGCGGCCGAGGTGACGTCGACGACGGGGGCGAAATCCACGGTGATGCCGAGATTGCGCATCGCCTGGCCCCGGGTGAGCGCGATCTGGTACACCTCGTCGGGCGTGCGCGTCGCGGCCAATACCTTCGGCGACGGCTGGCTGCCGATCAGCGACGACAGCCGCTGCACCCGCCCGCCCTCTTCGTCGACGCTCACCGCCAGCGCGAGCGGACCGGCGCCGCCGGCGATCTCGGCCAGCAAGCCGTCGGTGAGCATGGACAGATCCGTCCAGCTTCCGATGAAGATGCCCCCCGCATGGTGGTCGGCGACGACGGCGCGTGCGTCCGCGGCGTTGCGCACCCCCACCATGATCAGTTGCGCGAGCTTGTCCCGCAGCGGAAGCGCAGCGATGTCACCGCACGCCGCTGGAGCGGGGGCCGCGGGCACGGGGTTGTTCAGCGATGCGGCGGGCGGGGGGGCCGCCGGGGCGGGGGCCGCGGCGGGCTTTTCGGTCGTCGCCGCGACGGGCATATGGGCGTGCTTTTCGGTGGACACTGTGGTGTGGAGAGTCCCGGATGAACAGCCGAGCAACAACGTCGGAAGCGTCGTCGCCGAGGCGACCAGTTTCAGGACACTGGATGAAGCCATGGCCACATGCTGTCATGCCGGGGCCTTCCGCGGTCCGGTAGGCGATCATAGGGCATGACGATCGTGGTGATCGCCTACGACGGCACCCCCAACGCGCAGCGGGCGGTTCGGTATGCCGGCTCGTTCCTGTCCGCCCAGCGCGCCGTGGTGTTGACGGTGTGGGCGCCGATGGGGCCCGGTCCAGATCCGGTGTCGATCGACCTCGACGGGCCGCCCGATCCGCTGGATCCCGACGACGTCGACATCGCCTACGCCGACGCCCAGCGCACCAATCTGGAGGGCACCGAACTGGCCCGGTCCGCCGGGCTGCCGGCCGAGTCGCTGTGCCTGGCGGCGGGCGGGACCGTGTGGCGCACCATCATCGACGCCGCCGATACCCTCGGAGCCGACCTCATCGTCACCGGGACCCGCGGGAACACCGGACTCCGGTCACTCATGCAATCGAGCGTGGCCGACCGCGTGCTGCGCCACGGCAGACGTCCCGTGCTGATCGTGCCGCCCGGAAGCTGACCGGCCTGGCCCTCGGGTTGCCCGTGCTAGGTTGGCCATCGATCCCGACCGACTGCGCTGAGGAGCCCACATGACCCGGTTCGTGGTGCCGGCAGCCGCCAGCATCGTCGTTGGTCTGCTGCTGGGCGCGGCCGCGGTGTTCGGCGCGACGCTCATGGTGCAGCAGGACACCAAGCCGCCTCTGAGCCCGGGAGACCCCGCGTCGTCGGTGCTCAACCGCGTCGAATACGGCGACCGCACCTAGTCTGACTGCTCTCGCCGAACCGGCCCTTCCGGGTGGGCCGGTCACTCGCGTTGCGCCGCGCGGGCCGTTGTCGCGGCGTTGGGTGTGGCTGGTGGCCGGTGTCGCCCTGGTCCTCGCCTTCGCCCAGTCGCCCGGGCAGATCTCCCCCGACACCAAACTCGACCTCACGGCGAATCCCCTGCGGTTCCTGGCCCGCGCGGCCAATCTCTGGAACAGCGACCTGCCGTTCGGCCAAGTCCAGAACCAGGCGTACGGCTACTTGTTCCCGCACGGCTTGTTCTTCCTGGTCGGCGACATCCTCGGGCTCCCGGGCTGGGTCGTCCAGCGGCTGTGGTGGGCCGTGCTGCTGACAGCGGGGTTCTGGGGGCTGCTGCGCGTCGCGGAGGCGCTGGGTGTCGGAAACACGCCCGCTCGCATCGTCGCGGCCGCCGCGTTCGCGCTCTCCCCCCGCGTGCTGACCACGCTGGGCTCCATCTCCTCGGAAACCCTGCCGATGATGCTGTCGCCCTGGGTGCTGCTGCCCGTCGTGCGGGCCACTCAGGGCGCGGGCAACCACCGGGTGCTGGCGGCGCGTGCCGGCGTCGCGATGGCGCTGATGGGCGCGGTCAACGCGGTGGCGACCTTGACCGCGTGTATTCCCGCCGTACTCTGGTGGGCCTGTCACCGCCCGAACCGGCAGTGGCTGCGATTCGGGGTGTGGTGGTTGGCCGGCGCGACGCTGGCGGTGCTGTGGTGGCTGGTTCCGCTGCTGCTGCTGGGCCGAGTCAGCCCGCCATTCCTCGATTTCATCGAATCCTCCGGCGTCACGACACAGTGGACGTCGCTGATCGAGGTGCTGCGCGGCACCTCGGCGTGGACGCCGTTCGTCGCCCCCAACGCCACCGCCGGAACCTCGCTCGTCACCGGTTCGGTCGCCATCCTGGCCACCACGCTGGTGGCCGCCGGCGGACTGGCAGGACTGGCGTTGGGTTCGATGCCCGCCCGCGGCCGGCTCGTGACGATGTTGCTGGCCGGGGTGGTGCTGCTGGCCGTGGGCTATTCCGGGAGCCTGGGTTCGCCGTGGGCCGGCCAGGTGCAGGCGTTCTTCGACGCCGCCGGGGCACCGCTGCGCAATGTGCACAAGCTCGAACCCGTCGTACGGATACCGATCGCCCTGGGACTGGCTCATCTGCTCAGCCGGGTGCCGCTTCCGGGCAGCGCACCGCGGCCGGTGTGGATACGGTCCTTCGCGCATCCGGAGGACGACAAGCGCGTCGCCGTCGTCGTGGTGGTCCTGGCCGCGCTGGCCGCCGGGACCTCCCTGGCCTGGACCGCGCGGCTTACGCCGCCGGGAACGTTCACCGGGATACCCCGGTACTGGCAGCAGGCCGCGGATTGGCTCACCGAGCACAACACCGGAGTGCCCACCCCCGGCCGGGTGCTGGTGGTGCCCGGTGCGCCGTTCGCCACCCAGGTGTGGGGCAACAGCCACGACGAGCCCCTACAGGTGCTCGGCGAGGTCCCATGGGGTGTGCGGGACTCCATACCGCTGACGCCGCCGCAGACCATCCGGGCGCTCGACTCGGTGCAGCGCCTGTTCGCTGCCGGCCGGCCGTCGGCCGGGCTGGCGGACACCCTGGCCCGGCAGGGGATTTCGTACCTGGTGGTCCGCAATGACCTGGATCCCGAGACGTCGCGCTCGGCGCGGCCGGTGCTGGTGCACCGGGCGGTCGAGGGCTCCCCCGGCCTGACCAAGGTGGCCGAGTTCGGCGAGCCCGTCGGCCCGGGCACGCTGGCGGGATTCGTCACCGACAGCGGCCTGCGCCCGCGTTACCCCGCCGTCGAGATCTACCGCGTCTCCGGCGCGGGCCCCGAGCCGGGCGCGCCCTACCTGGTCCGCGCCAAAGACATGCCCCGGATCTCCGGCGGTCCCGAGGTGCTGCTGCGGCTCGACGAACGGCGCAGATTGCTCGGCGAGCCGCCTCTGGGACCGGCGCTGCTGACCCAGGACGCCCGTGCGGCCGGCATTCCGTTGCCGCCGGGGGTCGGTGTGGCCGTCACCGACACGCCGCTGGCGCGCGAAACCGACTACGGCCGCGTGGACGATCATTCATCAGCCATTCGCACGCCCGACGACCCGCGCAACACCCACAATCGCCTGCCCGACTACCCTGTTCCGGGCGCGCCCCTGGCATACGGCGGGTGGACCGGGGGCCGGCTGACCACCTCGAGTTCGGCGGCCGACGCGACCGCGCTGCCCAACGTCGCCCCCGCGGCCGGTCCGGCGGCGGCGGTCGACGGGGACTCGGCCACCAGCTGGGTGTCCAACGCGTTGCAGGCCGCCGTCGGCCAATGGCTCCAGGTCGACTTCGACCATCCGGTGACCAACGCGACCATCACCTTGACCCCGGCCGTATCGACGATCGGAGCCCAGGTCGACCGTCTCGAGGTCGCCACCGCCAACGGCACCACCACGGTGCTGGTGGACCAGCCCGGCAAACCCGTCGCCGCGGCGCTGCCCGTGGGCGAGTCACCATGGGTCCGCATCACCGCCATCGGCACACGGGACGGCTCGGCGGGTGTGCAGTTCGGCATCACCGATCTGGCGATCACCCAATTCGACGCCCAGGGATACGCCCACCCGGTGACCATCCGGCACACAGTGCTGGTGCCGGGCCCCCCGCTGGGGACGCCGGTCGCCGTGTGGGACCTGGGCTCGGATGCGCTGGGCAGGCCCGGCTGCATCGGAGCATCCGACGGCGTGCACTGCGCGTCTCCGCTGTCGCTGGCGCCGGAGGAGCTGGTCAACCTGAGCCGGACGCTGACGGTGCCGAGTCCGGTGACGGTGACGCCGCGGTTGTGGGTTCGGCCGCGGCAGGGTCCCGCACTGGCCGACCTCATCCGCGAACCCGGCCGGACCCAGGCTGACGGAGACTCCGACTCCTTCGATGTGCTAGGAACGGCGCTCGCCGCCGCGGACGGGGATCCGCGCACGGCGTGGACCGCCCCCCAGGGCGTGGTCCCCGAGCGGACGGCGCCGACGCTGACGCTGACGCTGCCCGAACCGACGCAGGTGACGGGGCTGCGGATCACCCCGAGCGCCTCCACACTGCCCACCCACCCCACGCTGGTCGCCGTCGACCTCGGTGACGGCCCGCAGGTCCGCGTAGCCGAGCCCGACGGGGTGCAGACGCTCTCACTTCGCTCCCGAGTCACCAAGACGATCCGGCTGAGCCTGCTGCAGTGGAGTGACGTCATCGACCGCACCGCCCTGGGCTTCGACCAGGTCAAGCCGCCGGGCCTGGCCGAAGTGGTCGTGCTGGGCGTCGACGGCACCCCGATCGCCCCCGCTGACGCCGCCCGCAACCGAGAACGAACGGTCACGGTGGGCTGCGACGCCGGTCCGGTGATCGCGGTCGCCGGGCGCTTCTTACACACGTCGGTGCACACCACGGTCGGCGCGCTCATCGACGGCGGACCGATCGCGGCTACCCCGTGCGAACCGGAACCGATCGCGCTGCCCCCCGGCCAACAGGAACTCCTGGTCAGCCCAGGTGCGACCTTCATCGTCGACGGGGTCCAACTGGACACCGCGTTAGACGACGCCCGCGGCGTCCCGACCACTGCGGTGGCCACTGCTGTGAGTACACCTGTGGCCACCGGCGCCTGGGGCGCTGACCACCGTGAACTGCGAATACCCGAGGCGCCGGTGGCGCGGGTCGCCGTCGTGCCGGAAAGCTTCAACCGGGGCTGGACGGCGCGCACCTCCAACGGCGTGAGCCTCACACCGGTCCCCGTCAACGGCTGGCAACAGGGCTGGCTGGTACCGGCCGGATCGTCGGGCACCATCACCCTGGACTTCGCTTCCAACGCGCTGTACCGCGCGGGGCTCGCCGGCGGGTTCGCGTTGCTCACGGTGTTGCTGATGCTGGCGCTGCTGCCCGCGGGGCGAGCGGCGCCGGGCGCGGTTACGCCCTGGGCGCCCAACCCCTGGGTTGTCGCCGGGGCCGTGGCGGCCGGCGGGCTGATAGCCGGAGGCGCCGGCGCGGCGGTGTTCGCCGCAGCGGCGGGGCTGCTGTACGCGGTGCGCGGGCGGCCGCGCACCGCCAGGGCCGTGACCCTCGGCGGAGTGTCGGCCGGGCTGATCCTGGCCGGCGCGGTCCTTTCCCGCCACCCGTGGCGGTCGGTCGACGGCTACGTGGGTCATTCGGCGGGCGTGCAGTTTCTGGCGCTGGTCAGCCTCGCCCTGCTGACCGCCTCGGCGGTGGTCGCACGCGGTGACGGCTGACACGGGCGAGTCGCGGGCCCGGCCTAAACACGCTCCGAACGGCGGCTCAGACGGCGACCGCGGGCTCAGGGGTGTCGGTCACCGAACTGTTCAGCGGCGGCACCCGGCGGCGACTGCGCTCCCATCGGCGCAATGCCTGCCGGCACGGATGCTCCACCAGCGCGTAGCTCACCGCGGCCATCGCGAACCCGAACACCAGGGTCAGGGCCAGGATCACCGGCATATCGCCGTTGAACACGAACCGTCCAACCACCGGGAACGCCATGGCCAACGCGGCCAGATGCCATACGAACAGGCCGTAGGACCACCGGCCCAACGTCACCATCACCGGGCTGGCCAGGATGCGGTGCGGCGTGTCCGGACGATCCAGCACCAGTGGCGCGAGCAGTACGCCGGCCAGCACCGCCCCCATCGCGGTGCGCACCACGAACTGCGTCAGTGTCGCCGGCGTCAACCCTTCCGGACCGGCCAACGGTGAAGCGGAGACGAGGTAGGCGACCGCGGCCACGCCGGCCACCGCCCAGCGGTTGCGGGCGAACCGGTGCACCCGGCCGACGGGCATGACGGTGAACTCGGCCAGCAGCATCCCGGCGCCGAACCAGGACGCATACGCCGGCGGCCAGTTCAGGAAGTTGATGCCCGGTGCGGTGTGGATCGGAAGCAGCCCCCAGCCCAGGCTGGCGACCGAAACCGCCGCAATGACCGGAACCCGGGCCCGCACCGGCAGCCGCCACGCCGCCCACGCCAGAAATGGCAACGCCAGGTAGAACGTCACCTCGACGGACAGACTCCACATCTGGGTCAGCCCGGCGGTCAGGGTGAGCGGCACGTAGACCTGTGTCAGAGTCAGGTTGGCGAGCCACACCGTGAGGCTGGCACCTCGCGCGTCGGGTAGCAGGCAAAGGATGACGACGACCGCCACCAGGTAACCCGGCATGATCCGGACGATGCGCGAACGCAGGTAGTGCGCGGACGGCGGGCGGTGCCGCAGCCCGCGCGCGGCAGCCGCGTGCCCGCGCCACAGCAGAAAACCCGACAACGCGAAGAAAACGGCGACTGCCATGTCGAACCTGCTGAGCAGGCGCCCGGCGATCCCGGTGTGCTCCCCGGTCTGAAAGGCGACGTGGGTGATCACCACCCCTATGGCGGCGCAGGCGCGCATCCCCTCGACTGCCGGCAGGAAGCTGCGTGTCCCGCCGATCCGGTCGTCGTCCACCCACCCAGTGTGCCGGTAGCGCGACGCCAACCGTCCGGTTGGCCTAGTTTGGGCTGTTAGGGTCGGAACCAGTCTTGCCTCGACCGGACCGGAAGGAAAGGTACGCACGCCTTGAACCGAGCTGTCCTGTTGCGTATCGTCGCGTGCGGAATTTTGGGGCTGGGCTCCGCGCTGCTCATTGCCGCGCTGCTGTTGTCGACCTATACGGCCAGCAAGATCAAGCGGATTCCGCTCGACCTGAACACCTCGCTGGTCAGCGGCGGAACCGGCACCGCCCTCGATCCCGCCTCACTGGCCGGCGAACATTACGTCATCGACAAGAACGTTCCCCTGGTGTCGCAACGGCAGATCACCGTCGAATCACCGTCGAACGCCGACGTGGTGACCCTGCAGGTGGGCACCTCGGTGCGTCGCTCGGACCGTCAGCAGGACACCGGCCTGCTGCTGGCGATGGTCGACACGGTCACCCTCGACCGCTCCACCGCTCTGGCCGTGTCGGACGACACCCATCCTGGCGGATCGGTGCAGAAGCCCCGCTCCATCGAGGACACCAAGCCGCCGACGAACATCGCGCTGCCCCACGAGGGGCTGGCCTACCGCTTTCCGTTCAGCACCGAGAAGAAGACGTATCCGTACTTCGACCCGATCGCGCAGAAGGCTTTCGACGCCAACTACGAAGGCGAGGAGGACGTCAACGGGCTGACGACCTACAAGTTCACCCAGAACGTCGGCTATGACGCCGCCGGGGCATTGGTCGAGCCGATCAGATACTCGTCGCTGTACGAAGACAACGTCGACAGCGAGGTCACGGCCCGCGCCTTTTTGTGGGGGCTGCCGGGCAACCCCGACGAACCGATCACCATGACCCGCTTCTATGCCGCGCAGCGGACGTTCTGGGTGGATCCGGTGTCCGGCACCATCGTCAAGGAGCAGGAACACGCCAATCACTACTACGCCCGGGACCCGCTCAAACCCGAAATCGCATTTGCCGACTATCAGGTGACATCCACACAGGAGACCATCGAATCGGAGGTGGCGGCGGCGCGCCAGGAGCGCGACCGGATCGCGTTGTGGTCGCGGATCCTGCCCATCGCGTTCGCGGCGGCGGGTTTGGTCGCGCTGGTGGGCGGGGTGCTGCTCGGCTCGTTCAGTTTGCGGGCCGAGTCCGCGCTGATCGATCCCGGCCTCGACAGCACCGGCGGCTTCTTCGCGGGCTTGGGGACACGTCGCGATCTGGACACCGGTCCCATGCCCGCCGCGGAGGCCGAGACGGAGAAGCTGCCCACGCACCGACCCGGCCCGCAAACCGATCAAGGCCCAACTGACCGGTCCTGACATGCGCGGAACGCGCCCCGGCGCGGCGCCCGGCTACGCGCTGCTGCTGGCGGTCCTGATCACCGCACCGCTGTTTAAGCCGGGTTACCTGCTGTTGCGAGACGCGGTTTCCACACCGCGTTCCTACCTGACCGACGCGGCCCTGGGGGTGTCCGACGCCGCCCCGCGGGCGGTCCCGCAGGACTTCCTGATCGCCGTGGCCTCGCGCTTCCTCGACGGGGGGATGATCGTCAAGGCTCTCCTCGTCGTCGGTCTGTGGCTCGCCGGCTGGGGGGCGTCGCACCTGGTCGCGACGGTGCTGCCGGAGGCCGGCCTGCCAGGGCGCCTGGTGGCCGTCACGGTGGCGATCTGGAACCCGTATGTGGCCGAGCGCCTGTTGCAGGGGCATTGGAGCCTACTGGTCGGCTACGGGTGCCTGCCCTGGGTGGCCGCCGCCATGATCCGGCTACGCGATGAAGGCAAGGGCGTTTCGCGGGTGGCGTTCTTCACCGCGCTGGCCGGTTTGACTCCGACCGGTCTGATGATGGCGGCGACGACCGCACTGGCCTGCGTAGCGGCGCCGGGGACGGGATGGTCGCGGCGGCGGTCCGCCGCGACGGCACTGGGGCTGGCCGTGGTGGCTGCCCTGCCATGGTTGACGGCATCCGTGTCGACGGGGTCGTTGTCGGCGTACCGAGCCTCCGGCACACCGGGTTTCGCGGAGTTCGCCGCACGCGCTGAACCCGGCCTGGGCACGCTGGGGAGTCTGGCCGGGCTGGGCGGCATCTGGAATTCCGAGGCGGTGCCCGGTTCACGATCCACGCTTTTCGCAGCGGTTGCGACCGCGATCCTGCTGGCGGTGGTGGCGGCCGGGCTGCCGGCGGCAGTCCGGCGGCGCGAGGTACGGCCCCTGCTGGTGCTGGCCGCGGTCGCGGTCGCCGCTCCGGCGGCAGCCGCGACCGGGGCGGGCGAGCAGCTGCTGCATCACCTCGTCGACGCGATGCCGGGACTCGGAGTGTTGCGGGACGGCCAGAAGTGGGTGGGACTGGCAATGCCCGGCTATGCGGCAGCAGCCGCGGGAATCGTCGTCACACTGCGCCGGTGGCACCCGTCGACCGTCGGTGCCGTCGCCTGCACCGCGGTGCTGGTGACGCTGCCCGACCTCGCCTGGGGGGCATGGCGGCAGGTCACCGCGGTGCGCTACCCGCCGGGGTGGTTGGCGGTGGCCGCGGAGATCAACGCCGATCCGCGCCCGGTGGCGGCGCTGCCCGCGGACTCCACCCGGCGCTTCCCGTGGGCCGGTCCTGCTCCGGTCCTCGATCCGCTGCCGCGGTGGGTGCGCGCCGACGTGTTGACCAGCGGTGACCTGACCGTGTCGGGCCGTCGGGTGCCCGGTGAGGGCGCGCACGCGCGCACCGTGGGCGACCTGTTGCTGGCCGGGGCGCCGGCTGACCGGCTCCGCGACGAGGGCGTCGGCTGGGTGGTGGCCGAACTGGGCAGCATCGGTGAAATGGGCGACGCCGCAACGACACTGGCAGAGCTGCCGATCGTCTACCGTGACGGCGAATTGGCTCTCTACCGGGTCGGCGGCGGTTCCGCGGGCGCCACCGACGCCCACCGGCGGGCGGCGCTGGCCGCCCACATCGGATGGCTGGCGATGCTCGTTGCCGCTGGCGCAGCGATGGCGCGCGACGTCGCGACGTCCCGGGCGCGGGGCACTGTCGAAAACTAGCACCGGCATTTCAGCTCACCGCTATGCTCCGCGGGATGGCAACGCGGGGGAACCCAGTCACCAAGATCGTGGCGCTCGGGGTTGCCAGCGTACTCGGAGCGGTTGTCGCATGCGGGCACGACGAGTCCGCTACGACGCAACCCATTGCGTCAAGCCAAGCGGCACCGGCGCCCGACGCCGGGTCCGACGCGGGGTCCGACGTCAAACTTTTGGATCCCGGCGCCGAACCGCGCGAGGCACTGCGGTTCACGCTCACCGAGGGCGCCCGGTTCCGCGCGACGATGAACACCCAAACGACGATGAGCATCGAGATCGACAACGAGCGGGAGCCCCTGTCAACCGTGCCGCCAACACTGGCCGACATGACCGCGACCGTGCAGGGAGTCGCCCCTGGCGGCGACGTCGACTATGCGTTCACGGCGGAAAACTTCCGCATCGGTGATGGGACCATCCTGCCGCCGGAGGCGCAGCGGTCCCTCGACCAACTCTCCGGGCTCACCGGCCAAGCCACCATGACCGCGACCGGTAAGCACACCAACGTCGACCTCACCATTCCGCCAGGTGTCGAACCACAACTGCGCTCCATGCTCGAAGGCATGCCGTCGCAGCTCACCGACATCACCATGCAGTTCCCGACCGAGCCGGTCGGGATCGGAGCGCGCTGGCGGACACGGGCGTCCGTCGAGATCAACGGCCTGCGCAGCGAAGTGATTAAAACCAATACGCTGCGCGAACGTAACGGCGACCGATACCTGGTCGGCGTCAGCTACATACAGACCGCTCCAAATCAGGACGCCGACTTACCCGGCCTGCCACCCGGTGTCAGCGCGCACGTCCACCACATGGAAATCTCCGGCTCCGGCGAGACGGCAGGGAGCCTTTCGATGCTGTTCCCGCTGACGTCCACGATGGCGGGCAGCGGCACCATCGACACGCGCCTCGACGACGGGCAGACCTCCACGGAAATGCGTCAGCATCTCAACATGACGGTCGGTGTCGAATCCGTCCCCTGACGCAAACCAACGTGTGAACGCCGGCCATCATCGGGTCAGTATCGTTTCCGTTCAGTCTGACTCGCCGCGGGCGCGGCAGCCCACAGCGGAGTGCCGAGATGCTCGAAGGCGGCGGCGGCTTCGGTGGGCGTGTCCCCAGGGAAATTCCTATATCTTCGGCGCCCGCCGGCAGCTAGCCTCAGAAGGTGAGTGCGAAGCGGGGGCGCACTCATGCGGGGTCGCTTCGGGTGCTTTCAGCGCACCCGAAGCGAGCGCATCGACGGGGTTCAATCATCGGGTTCACAGCCGACCAGGCTGACCGTCAGACGCGCAGACCGCCGACCAGCTGGCCGGATCGGACCGACTCGAGCACCGCCAGCATCGCGTCAGCGCTTTGTTGCCAGGAGAACTCGGCGCTGCGGTCCTGGGCTTTTCGGCCCAGCTGCTCCCGCAGCACCGCGTCGGCGAGCAGCTCCTCCAGACTCTCGGCCAAGTGGTCGCGGTCGTCGACCAGGATTCCCGTGACACCGTCGACGATCGAATCCGTCAGTCCGCCCGATGACCGGTAACCGATGGTGGGCACGCCGTGCTGGGCGGCTTCCACCACGGCCAGTCCCCAGCCCTCCTTGCGTGACGGCAGCACATGCACCCAGCAGCGTTGCAAGACCTGGTGTTTGGTGAGATCGTCGACGTGCCCGTGGAAGGTGACCGCGTCGGCGATGCCCAGGGCGGCCGCGTGCTCGACCAGGCGGGAACGCCACCATCCGCCGCCGACGACGTCGAGGTGCAGACCGGGGACGCGCGGCAGCAGCGCGGCGACCGCGTCCAGCGCGTCCTCGATCTGCTTGTGCGGCACCAGCCGGGACAGCACCGCGACCCTCGGCGTCGACGACCGCGGCTGCGTAAGCGTCGACTCGGGTGCGTCGTCGACGCCGTTGCGCACCACCGCGATCCGGCTGCGCTCGACGCCGAGCACCGCCAGGTCGCGCATCGACGACAGCGACACCGTCACGTACTGGTTGCCGCGGTGCAGCCACGGCGACACCCGCGACTCGACGAACCACCCGAACCGCCCTATCCCGGGTCCCGCGACCGGCCACTGCTCCCGGTGGCAGTGGTGTACCAGCACCACCACCCGGCTGCCGTACACCAGCCGTGCCATGAACGGCGCACCGTTCTGGGTATCGATGACGACGTCGGGCCGGACGTTTCGCAGCGGCCCGAGTCCGACGTGTGCCAGCAGCATCGCCCCGAAGGCGCTGAAGTACACAGAGTACGGTCCGCCGCCGCGGCTGATCCGCACCCCGTCGACCAGTCCCTGACGCCCAGCTCCCGGATAGCGAGCGGTACGTAGCGTCACGGAAACTCCGGCACGCGCCAGCTGCGCACCGATGCGCTGCAGGTACGCCTCACTGCCGCCGCCTTGCGGGTGGGCGGTGTCACGCCAGCACAAAATGAGCACCGAACGCACAGTCTGGCCAGGCATCGGCTACAGAGTAACGGTGACGCATCCAGCTCGTGCCAACACCGTATACACCAGGCATGGCGAGTACGGAACAAGTGGGTGTGCGCAGTTCGGGCAGTTCGGGCAGTTCGGGCAGGCTGGGTACCTACGGCCCAGATGCGTAGCGTGTCCACGGTGGGCGCGGCCGATGTTTTCGCCGGCCGGGCGACATTGGCGCGGTCGCTGCGGCTTCTTGGGGAGTTCCGGTTCGAACGGCGCGCGCCGGCCCGCTTCTACGGCGCCCTCGCCGAGGACACCGCAACGATGGTGTCCGACCTGTGGCGCGCCGTCCACGGCACCGATCCGGCGGGCCGCACGCTGCTCGACGTGGGCGGCGGGCCGGGCTATTTCGCCGATGCCTTCGCCGCCAGGCGTGTCGACTACATCGGCGTCGAGCCGGACCCGCGAGAGATGCACGCCGCACCGGGGCGGGAGCGACGGGCGGGCGTCTTCGTGCGCGCATCGGGCATGGCCCTGCCGTTCGCCGACGCCAGCGTGGACATCTGCCTGTCGTCGAATGTCGCCGAACATGTTCGCCGCCCCTGGCTGCTCGGCGCCGAGATGCTGCGCGTCACGCGCCCCGGAGGACTGGCGGTGCTGTCCTACACTGTCTGGCTCGGTCCCTTCGGCGGCCACGAGATGGGCCTGTCGCATTACCTCGGTGGTGCGCGGGCGGCACGGCGATACACCCGCAAGCACGGCCACCCACCGAAGAACAACTACGGATCGTCATTGTTCGCGGTGTCGGCCCGCGACGGGCTCGACTGGGCGGCCAGCACCGGCGCACTGGCCGCCGTTTACCCGCGCTACCACCCGCGATGGGCCTGGTGGACGGTCAAGGTGCCAGTGCTGCGCGAGTTCTTCGTGAGCAATCTGGTAGTCGTCCTACGACCGCCCGATCACACCGACTGAAACCTGTTCTCGTCTTGTCAGACGACTGGGTATGGTGTGCGGTATGACACAGACCGCAGAGCCCACCTACAAGACCGAGTACGACAAGTTGTTCATCGGCGGCCAATGGGTGGAGCCATCGACGTCGGACGTCATCGAGGTGTTCTCCCCGGCTACCGGGAAGAAGGTCGGCCAGGTGCCACTGGCCGTGAAGGCGGACGTCGACGCGGCCTGCGCTGCTGCCCGCAAGGCGTTCGACGAAGGCCCGTGGCCGCGGATGACACCCAAGGAGCGCGAGGCCGTCATCGCCAAGGCCGCAGCCGCCATCGAGGCCCGCGCCGACGAGTTCAAGAAGCTGCTGTCACTGGAGACCGGTCAGCCGCAGACCATCGTGGACATGATGCAGTACGGCGCGGCGATATCGACGCTGAACTTCTACGCGACGGCGGCCGACAAGTTCCAGTGGAAGGACATCCGCGACGGCGTCTACGGCCAGACCCTGGTCCTCAAGGAGCCGATCGGTGTCGTGGGCGCTGTCGTCGCCTGGAACGTGCCGTTCTTCCTGGCCGTCAATAAGCTGGGCCCGGCACTGCTGGCCGGCTGCACCATCGTGCTCAAGCCCGCCGCCGAGACTCCGCTGACCACCAACCTGATGGCCGAGGTCTTCGCCGAAGCCGGCCTGCCCGAAGGAGTCCTGTCGGTGGTCCCCGGCGGCCCGGAGACCGGCCGCGCTCTGACGGACAACCCGGAGCTGGACAAGTTCACGTTCACCGGCTCGTCGGCCGTCGGCAAGGAGATCGGCAAGATCGCCGCTGAGAGGCTCAAGCCGTGCACCCTGGAACTGGGCGGCAAATCTGCGGCGATTATCCTTGAAGACGCCGACCTGGCTTCGACGCTGCCGATGCTGGTGTTCTCCGGCCTGATGAACACCGGCCAGGCATGCGTCGGCCAGACCCGCATCCTGGCGCCGCGCTCGCGCTACGACGAGATCGTCGAGATGGTGGGTAACACCGTCGCCGCCATGCCGGTCGGCCTGCCCGACGACCCCAACGCCGCGATCGGGCCCCTGATCAGCGAGAAGCAGCGCGACCGCGTCGAGGGCTACATCAAGAAGGGCCTCGAGGAAGGCGCACGCATCGTGACCGGCGGCGGCCGCCCGGAGGGGCTCGACGGCTGGTTCGTGCAGCCGACCGTGTTCGCCGACGTCGACAACTCGATGACCATCGCGCAGGAGGAGATCTTCGGGCCCGTCCTGGCGGTGATCCCCTACGACACCGAGGAAGACGCCGTCCGGATCGCCAACGACTCGGTGTACGGCCTGGCCGGCTCGGTGTACACCACCGACAACGCCAAGGCGCTGGAGATCGCGTCGCGGATTCGCACCGGCACCTACGGGGTCAACATGTACGCGTTCGATCCGGGCGCGCCATTCGGCGGGTACAAGAACTCCGGCGTCGGCCGGGAGTGCGGCCCGGAGGGCATCGCCGGATACTGCGAGTCCAAGAGCGTGCTGCTGCCGTTCGGCTACACACCCGAGATCTGACACCCGAGGATCTGACCGGTTTCCCCGGCACGGCCAGGACAAGACGCCGCACCGGGAAGCCCGCAACGGCCATAATGGGCTGGTGAGCGGTTTCGATGCGCTGTGCGCCAACGAACCCGAACTGACGGACCTACGGGCCCGCGTGCGCGAGTTCCTCTCCGCTGACCGGACCGGGCACGGCTGGGAACCGGCCGTCGACTCCTGGTTGTGCGGCGCGGATCCGGAGTTCAGCGCGCGTCTGGGCGCTGCGGGACTCCTGGGATTGACCATCCCGAAGCGCTACGGCGGCCACGAGCTGGGCCATTTGCACCGCTACGTGGTCACCGAGGAACTGCTGCTGGCGGGGGCGCCGGTCGCCGCGCACTGGTTCGCCGATCGGCAGGTCGCACCCGGGCTGCTCGCATACGGAACCGAAGAGCAGCGCCAGCGCATCCTGCCCCGCATCGCGGCCGGCCGGTTCTACTCCGCGATCGGCATGAGCGAGCCGCAGGCCGGGTCGGACCTCGCCGCGGCGACGCTGCGTGCGGCGCGCGCCGACGGGGGGTGGGTGCTCAACGGCCGCAAAGTGTGGACGAGCGGCGCCCACCTGGCCCATCAGGTCGTGGTGCTGGCACGCACCAGCCCGCTCGATCCGCAGCACCGGCACGCCGGATTCAGCCAGTTCCTCGTACCGACCGATGCCGAAGGGCTGACCGTCGAGCCCATCGTGACGATGGACGGCGAGCACCATTTCAACGAGACGGTGTTCGCCGACGTGTTCGTGTCCTACACAGACGTGTTAGGTGAGATCGGTGACGGCTGGCGCCAGGTGACCGCCGAATTGTCGTTCGAGCGCAGCGGTCCCGAACGCATCCTGTCCACTGCGCCGCTGCTGCTGGCGCTGATCGGCAGCCTTTCGCGGCAGGCCCACGGGGCCCCCGGGGGAGGCGTGGACGCGCGCACGGTCGCCGAGGTGGGCGATCTCGTTGCCCGGCTGGTCTCGCTGCGCGGCCTGTCGGTGTCGGTGGCCCGCGCATTGTCTGCGGGGGTGCCCGCCGCCAACCAGGCCGCCCTTGTCAAGGACCTGGGTACCCGGTTCGAGCAGAACTCGGTGGAGGTGGCGGCCGGCCTGCTCGACTACGTCTGGCCCGACGACGCCGCTTTGCGGGCACTGCTGGACGCCGCGCGCCTGCACTCGCCGATGTTCACACTGCGAGGAGGGACCAACGAGGTGCTGCGCGGGGTGGTCGCCCGGGGAATGGGGTTGCGATGAGCGTCCTCGCGGGCGGCGTGTTCGCCGGCGAGGGCGACGACGAGTTCGGAGACCTGCGCCGGCTGGCCGACGACATCGGCGGGCGCGCGGCGAACGCCAGGATGGGCCGGCGCCGGCTGCCGGAGGTGTTCGACGAGGCCGCGTGGCGCAACCTCGAGGAAACCGGTCTGAGCCGGTTGACGACGAGCCCCGACCTGGAGGCCGGACCGGTCGAGGCGGCGGTTGTGCTCAGTGGGTTCGCCCGGCACGCGGTCGCGGCGCCCGTCGCCGAGACCGACTTGCTCGCGGCCTGGATGGCCGGCCAGGCCGGTGTCGAGGTCCCGGCATCGGGGCCGCTGACGGTGGCGGTGGCCGAGGGCAGACACGACGGGGAGCGCGTCCACGGCACCGCCGCGGCGGTGCCGTGGACGCGCTCGGCGGGACGGGCCCTGCTGGCGGTGCGCGTCGACGGCGCCCTCTTGGTGGGCGCCGTCGCTCCCGCGGCGCTGACCATCCGCGACGGCCACAACCTGGCCGGCGAGCCCCGCGATGACGTCGAGTTCGATCTGCCGTCTGCCGACTTCGTCGAAGCCGACGCCGTCCTCGTCGACCAGCTGACCCGGCGCGGCGCCTGGGCACGTTGCGTGCAGTGCATCGGCGCGCTCGACGCGGCGGCGCAGCTGTCGGTCGCCCACACCCGGGAACGGGTTCAGTTCGGTCGGCCGCTGAGCAGTTTCCAGGCGGTTCAGCACACGCTGGCCCAGATGGCCGGTGAAATCGAGTGTGCCCGCGCCGCTACGGAACTCGCCGTCGCGGCAGCGGCGGATTACGGCTTCGCCAGCGGCCAAACCGACTACGCCGTCGCCGTCGCCAAGGTGGTGCTGGGCCGGGTCGTGCCCACGGTCGCCACGGCGGCGCACCAGTTGCACGGCGCCATCGGCGTCACGATCGAACATCCGTTGTGGTCGTCGACGAACCGGGCGCACAGCTGGATCGCCGAGTTCGGCAGCACCGGCCACCACGCACGTCGCCTCGGCCGCCTGGCGCTGGAGCACGGCGCCGACGCCGCCACGCTGTGGGACGTGCTCACCACGGGCTCGGGCAAGCCGAGTCAGCCCTGAGCTCGCCCGGACCCGTCGTCGGACGAACTCAGGTTCCGGTCCACTTCGGCGGCCGCTTCTCGGCGAACGCGACCGCGCCCTCCCTGGCGTCGTTGGAGGTGAACACCGGGCCGAGGATCTTCATCTGCCGGCGCCACAGCTCGTCGCGCGGCCAGCCCCGCGACTCGACCATGACCCGCTTGGTCGCGGCAACCGCCAGCGGGCCGTTGGCGGTGATCTTCTCGGCCAACGCTATCGCAGCCTCGAGCGCCCCGCCGGGCTCGGCGAGTACATTGACCAGCCCGAGTTCGTGAGCACGTTCGGCGGGAAGGTTGTCGCCGGTGAGCGCCAGTTCCATTGCCACGGCGTAGGGAATGCGCTCGGGCAGCCTCAACAGGCCGCCGCCGCCCGCCGCCAGCCCGCGTTTGACCTCTGGGATCCCGAACGCCGAATCCCTGGCCGCGACGATCAAGTCCGTCGCCAGGGCAACCTCGGTGCCGCCGGCCAGCGCGAAGCCCTCCACGGCTGCGATCAGCGGCTTGACGGGCGGTCGCTCGGTGAAGCCCAGCCCGCGGCCGGCGACCACCACGTTCTCCCCGCGGGCGAAGGCCTTCAAGTCCATACCGGCGCAGAACGACCCGCCGGCACCGGTCAAAATCCCCACCGAGAGGCCCGGGTCGCCGTCCAACCGATCCATGGCATCGGCCAGGCCCCGGCTGACGGCGGCGTTGACGGCGTTGCGGGCTTTGGGGCGGTTGATCGTGATCACCAGTATCCGGTCCCGCTGTTGCACGATGACCTCGGGTTCGCCGGGTTCCGGTGCGGGCTGTTCGCTTCGTTCGCTCACCCGCCGATCGTAAGGCAGGTGAACGACGGGGCGCCGGTAGCCATGCCCGGATTGCGCCCAACCCGGGTTACCATGGAAACTAGAACACGTTCCAATCCCACTGGGGGTGCCTGTGACCACGAATAATACGCAAGATAACGAGCCGGTAGACGAGATCACGAAGTGGGACCCCGTTCTCACCAAGAACGTGATGGACGTGATCCGGCCGATATTGAAGGCGTGGCACCGCACGGACGTGCGGGGCCTGGACAACATCCCGCCGGGCGGGGCGCTGGTGGTCTCCAATCATTCGGGCGGCATTTTCCCCATGGACGTTCCGGTGTTCAGCACCGGGTACTACGAGCACCACGGCTACGACCGTCCCGTCTACACGCTCAGCTTCGACCTCGTCCTGACGGGCCTGACGGCCGACTTCTTCCGCAAGACCGGCTACATCAAGGCCCACCACACCAACGCTGAGCAGGCACTGCGCTCCGGCGGCCTGGTGGTGGTGTTCCCCGGCGGCGATCACGACGTCTACCGCCCCTCCGCGCAACGCAACAAGATCGACTTCGGTGGACGCACCGGTTATGTCAAGGCGGCAATCAACGCCGGCGTCCCGATCGTCCCGATGGTGGCCATCGGCGGTCAGGAAACCCAGTTCTACCTCAGCCGTGGCGCAGGGCTGGCCAAACTGTTGCGGCTGGACAAGCTAATGCGGGCCAAGGTGCTGCCCTTCACGATCGGCTTCCCATTCGGTCTATCGGCGGTGTTCCCGATCAACGTGCCACTGCCGACCAAGATCGTCATGCAGGTTCTGCCGCCGATCGACATCGCCGCCGAGTTCGGCGAGGACCCCGACATCGACGAGGTGGACAGTCATGTCCGCCGGACCATGCAGATTGCGCTCAACAAGCTGGCCAAGGAACGCCGGCTGCCGGTGATCGGCTAGCAATGGCTGAAATCCCCGTCCTCGGCCGTCTGGCCACAGGCGCAGGACTGGCGGTAACGATGGCGCGCGCCGGGGTTGTCGCACCGATGCGCCCCGACAAATACCTGCGCGTCATGGCCGCCGCACAGCGCGAAGGCATGTCGGTGACCAGTGGTTTCGCCATGTCTGCACAGCGCAGCCCGCACCGGGTGGCCCTGATCGACGAGCTCGGCGAGCTGACCTATCAGCAGATAGACGAACGCTCCGACGCCCTGGCGGCCGCGTTGCAGGGCTATGGCGCCACGACGATCGGCATCATGTGCCGCAACCACCGCGGCTTCGTCGAGTCCCTGATCGCGGCCAATCGCGTCGGCGCCAACATCCTGCTGCTCAACACCTCGTTCGCCGGGCCCGCGCTGGCCGAGGTTGTCGAGCGCGAAGACGTCGACGTCGTCGTCTACGACGAGGAGTTCACCGACACCGTCGAGCGCGCGCTGACCGGCCGGCCGAACGCGCATCGCATCGTTGCCTGGACCGACGAGCCTCAGGAGAGCGCCCGGGCCGAAGCGGCCGTCGAGGAGCTCATCGAGGCCAACGCGGGCAAGCATCCGACCCGCTCGGAATCCAAGGGCAAACTGATCCTGCTCACCTCCGGAACGACGGGAACCCCCAAGGGCGCCAAGCATTCCGGTGGCGGACTGACCGAAATGCGGGCCATCCTCGAACGGGTTCCGTGGCGCACGGACAAGACCGTCGTCGTGGTGGCACCGATGTTCCACGCCTGGGGCTTCTCGCAGCTGGCGTTCGCCGCGTCGATGGCCTGCACGGTCGTCACCCGCCGCAAGTTCGATCCGGAGGCCACGCTGGAGCTCGTCGACCGTCACCGCGCCTACGGGTTGTGCGTGGTGCCGGTGATGTTCGACCGGATCATGGACCTGCCCGACGACGTTCGCCGGCGCTACAGCGGGAAATCGCTGCGGTTCGCCTCCGCCTCCGGCTCCCGGATGCGCCCCGACGTGGTCGTGAAGTTCATGGACGAGTTCGGCGACATCATCTACAACAACTACAACGCCACCGAGGCCGGCATGATCGCCTCGGCGACACCGGCCGATCTGCGCGCCGCGCCCGACACGGCGGGCAAACCCCCGGCGGGCACCGAGGTTCGTATCCTCGACGATCAGCTCGCCGAGGTGCCGACAGGACAGATCGGGCAGGTGTTCGTCCGCAACGGATCGCAATTCGACGGCTACACCTCCGGGGCGACGAAGAGTTTCCACGAGGGTTTTATGGCCTCGGGCGACCTGGGGCGGTTCGACGCCGACGGGCGGCTGTTCGTGGTGGGCCGTGACGACGAGATGATCGTGTCCGGCGGTGAGAACGTCTACCCCATCGAGGTGGAGAGGACGCTGACCGCCCATCCGAGCGTCGCCGAGGCGGCCGTGATCGGGGTGGACGACAAGGACTACGGGCAGCGTCTGGTGGCGTTCGTAGTGCTTACCGGGGCCGGCGCCGCGACACCAGACGAACTCAAAGCGCACGTCCGCGACAACCTTGCCAACTACAAGGTGCCGCGTGAGATCACCGTGCTCGACGAACTGCCCCGCAACAATACCGGCAAGGTGTTGCGCCGCCAGTTGCAGGACCGCGCTGCCGGTGGCCGGGACGGCATGGGGTCTTAGCCCCGGACCCAGGTCCGCTTGAGACCCGGTTAGGCCGTCAGGGCATCACCCCGTCGACCACCGAGCGCGGACCGTCGAGTCCCGCGGCCTTGCGGATCTCGACGAACTCCTCGACCATCGCCCCGGTGACCTCGTGGGCGTCTTGCACCGATTGGTGGTCGGAGAGCACCGAGATGTTGAGCTGGTCGACGTAACTCCACACCGTGATGTTGAGCCCACTGCCCGCCGTCAGCGGACCGACGCTGTAGAGCTCGGTGACCAGCGCACCGCCCACCCTGCCGTACTCCCGCGGACCGGGCACGTTTGAGATGTTGAGGTTGAGCACCTTGTTCTGGCCGTCACGGCTCGAAAGCCACCTGAAAAGCGCCTCGGCGCCCGCCGGGGGCATGAAATTGGACCACCGGCTGACGACCTCGGGTCCCACCAGGTAATGACTCTCCTTGGCCGTCACCGCGGCGTCGTGAGATTGGCGCACCCGTTCCAGCGGAGAGTCGGCGTCCACCGGAATCGGCATCAGCACACCGGTGAACCGGTTGCCCGAAATCCGTTCCGGTGAGAAGTCGTAGCTGACCGGCACCGAGGCCAGCAGCGGATGATCGGCATTTCCGTCGTACTGCAGCAACAACTTTCGCAGCGCTCCGGCCGCGATTGCCAGCACCAGATCGTTGATGGAGACACCCAGCAGGTTCTTCGTCTCCTTGATATCGGCCAGCGACAGCGATGCGGTGGCGAACCGCCGTGGTGCGCTCAGCATGTGGTTCATGAAGCTCGGCGGCGGCGTGAACGGCCGGGTGAGTCGCGGCGAGAGCTTACGCTGGCTGCGGCGCACGCGGTTGATGCCCTGCGCGGTATAGCGGATGGTCGACGGCACGGTCGCGATCTGCCGCAAGTGATCCCGAAATGCCGTACGCACCAACTGCGCCTTGCTGGGCGGTGGATCGGTGTCGTAGGAAACCGCGAGCCCGGGGGGCTCGGATGACAGGTCCATGCCCAGTGCGAGCAGGTTGGCGGCGGCGACCCCGTCGGCCAGCGCGTGGTGGATCTTGTTGACCACGGCGATGCGGTCATCAGCCAGACCTTCGATGAAATGCATCTCCCACAGCGGGCGGCTACGGTCCAGCGGGGTACTGGCGATTTCGCCTATCGCCTCGTCGAGTTCACGCCGCCCGCCAGGGGCGGGCAGGGTCAGCGGGCGCACATGATATTCGAGGTCGACCTCGCAGTTCTCCCGCCACATCGGGTGATGGAACTTGAACGGGATGTCGACCAGCTCGTAGCGCAGCGGCGGTAGTTTGTACAGTCGGCTGCGGATTACCTCGCGGAACTCGTCAATTCCGAATATGCGCCCGCCCATGTCGACCAGCTCGACCACCGCGATCTTCAGCGTGTGCATGTGCACATTCGGTGTTTCGCTGTACAGCAGGAACGCGTCCCAGCCGGTCAGTCGCTTCATGATCGCCGGACCACCTCCCTGTTACAGGGAACACTACAAGCGGTCCGGGGTCAGATGACCTGTTTCGTCTCGATCGCCGGTCGGGTGCGATGAATGTGCTTGAGGAACAAGCCGATTGCGGTGGCCATCGACCCGGTGCGCGCGCCGTCGGTCATGTCGAAGGCATGCCCGGCGCCGGGCAACTCGACATAGCTGACCGAAGAACGTGACACCGACCGGAGATCGTTGACGAAGCTTCGGGCCTGCTGCACGGGGATGATTGTGTCGCCGCTGCCGTGGATCACCAGGAACGGCGGCGCCTCGGCATGAACCCGGGCGATCGGCGACGCCTTGCGGAACACGTGGGGATGTCGGTCGATACGGCGCTTGACCACCACCCGCTCGAGGAAATCGACGAACCGCACCCGTTCCACGGTGGAGCGGTCCTCCCAGTCGTAGCGGCCGTAGATACCCACCACGGCGTCCACCGACGTATCGGCGTCCGGCGCCAGGTGACCCTGATAATCCGGATCACCCGCGGTGAGGCCGGCCAGCGCCGCCAGATGACCGCCGGCCGAACAGCCTCCGATGGCCACGAAGTCACGGTCGCCGCCGAATCGGTCGACGTTGGCGCGGGCCCACGCGATCGCGGACTTGACATCGCTGATGTGCTGGGGCCAGGGGTTGTTCGGCGCCACCCGGTAGTCCACCGACAGACAGACCCAGCCGTGTGCGGCCAGGTGCGCCATCAGCGCGTAGCCCTGCAGTATCCGGCTACCGTGCACCCAGGCGCCGCCGGGCACGAAAATCATCACCGGTGCGGGCTGTACGGGCAGCTCCGGCAGGCGCCAGACATCCAGCAATTGCGCGGGGTGGTCACCGTAGCGCACCGACGACCGGTGCAGGTGACGGCGATGCAGCAGCGCCTTGAGCAACGGAGCTGTGCGTTCGGGGGCGGGCCATTCGATTTCGAGGTCCTCCGGGGGTACGACACCGTGCAGCGCCGCCGCGGAGACGGCATGGGTGAGGTCGCGCTGCCCGCGCCGGATCTCGCCGGCACCGGGCCGCAGCCAGGACTTCAGCGTCGCGGACAAGATCTCCGGAGCATGCCGGGTGCCCCATACGCCCATCGCCGTATACCCGCCGAGCGGTTCGAGATGCTTGCCGACCACCGGCAGGGATGTCGACGCGACGCTGATCGCGAGCAAGTAGTCAGCGGGTGTCGCACGCAGCATCCACCTGGCTCGGTCAACGAGGGAAGGTCCCGGATAGCGGGTCAGGGCGCGAACCGTCATCGCGCAAGAGTACATGGCAACTACTGATCGGTAGCGGAACTCGCGCAATGTCGCAAACTGCCATTTTTTATCCGCCAATCACTTGCGCCACCCTTCGAAAGTGCCCTGACGTTTGCCAAAGTTGCACCGTGGCCCCGTGAATCGCGATCGCGGACCATATCGGGCAAACCGATCGCCTCGGCACCCCGAAAGCTGGTCAGCAACCGTTCACAAGATCGGCAGCCATTTCCGAAAGGTCCTCATAGGTCCGCGGGTAGGCCCCCGGTAGGTC
>CAZEHT010000006.1:0-58946 GCA_964511995.1 uncultured Mycobacterium sp. | reverse complement strand
GAGGGCGGCTTCGACCTCGTCCATCACGTAGAAGGGCGACGGCCTGGCCCGGAAGATGGCCACCAGCATCGCCACCGCCGTCAGTGACTTCTCGCCGCCGGAGAGCAGCGACAGCCGCTTGATCTTCTTACCCGGAGGACGTGCCTCGACCTCCACGCCGGTGGTCAGCATGTCGCCGGGATCGGTGAGCACCAGCCTGCCTTCGCCACCGGGGAACAGTGACGAGAACACCTGCGTGAACTCGCGTTCGACGTCGGCGTATGCCTCAGCGAACACCTGCAGGATACGCGCGTCGACCTCTTCGACCACCTCGAGCAGGTCTTTTCGGGCGGCCTTGACATCCTCAAGCTGCGTGGACAAGAAGTTGTAGCGCTCCTCCAGTGCGGCGAACTCCTCCAGAGCCAGGGGGTTGACCCGGCCCAGCTCGGCGAGTTCGCGTTCGGCACGCTTGGCCCGGCGCTCCTGAGCCGGCCGGTCGAACGACATCGGGACGGGCGCGGCGACCTGCTCGCCGCGTTCGCGGGCCTGCTCGTACTCGGACAGCTCCAACTCCGACGGCGGCAGCGGCACGTCGGGGCCGTACTCGGCGATGAGGTCGGTCGTGGACATCCCGAAACGCTCCAGGACATGTTCCTCGAGCTGCTCGATGCGCAACGCGACCTGGGCCTTGGCCACCTCGTCGCGATGCAGTGCGTCGGTCAGCACACCGATATGGGTGTTGAGTGCGTCCACCCGCTCGCGCACGGACCCCAGCGCGGTCAATCGCTCCCGCCGTTGCGCCGCCAGGCGGTCGCGGGTGTGGGAGGCCGCACCCACCACGACGGAGAGCCGCGATGCCACCTCACGCCCCGCGTCGGCGACCGCCCCGGCCACCGCGGCGGCGTGCTCCCGCGCGGCGCGCGCGCGTCGCGCCCGCGCTCGGGCCTCGCGCTCGGCCACCGCGGCGCGGCGCAGGGAGTCGGCACGTCCGCGAACCGCGTTGGCGCGTTCCTCGGCGGTGCGTACCGACAGCCGGGCCTCGACCTCGGCGGCCCGCGCGGCCTCGGCGGCGGCCGTCACGCGCCCCCGGTCGACCGGTTCGGCCGCGGTCGCCGCCGGCGCCTCCTGCGCCTCGCGCAAACGCGCCTCCAGCTCGCCCAGCTCGGCGACGGTCTGCTCGCGGCCGCGTTCCAACTCGTCGCGTTGCAGCTGCTGCCTGCGCCACTCCTCGTCGGCCCTACGCGCATCCTGGCCCAGCCGGCCGAGGGATTCGTACATCCGCGAGATGGCGGCGTCGGACTCGTTGAGCGCGGCCAGGGCCTGGTCGGCGGCGTCTTGGCGGCCGGCTTGCTCGGCGGTGGCACCGGCGAGCGCCGCGCTGAGCTCCTCGGCGCGCACCTCCGCGGCGGCGAGTTGGACGCGGGCCTTCTCGATCTCCGAGGCGATCTCAAGAGTGCTGGGCTTGCGGTCGGAACCGCCGCTCATCCAGCCCTGCCCCACCAGATCGCCCTCGACGGTCACCGCTTGCAGGGCGGGGTTGTCCGCGACGACATCGAGCGCACGGTTGAGGTCGTCGACCACCACCACGCCGGCGAGCAACGCCGACATCGCACCTCGCAGCCGGTCCGGACCGTCGACGAGGTCCAGCGCCCACCGCGCGCCGTCGGGCAGCGCCGTCTCGTAGTGAGCGCCGGCAGCGGGCCAGTCGCCCAGCACGATCGCCGCCCGGCCGCCATCGGCCTCCTTGAGCGCGGCGACCGCGGCGCGCGCGGCACCGAAGTCCTCGGCGGCCACGGCGTCGGCCGCCGAACCGAGCACCGTGGCCAATGCGGCCTCGTAGCCCGCGGCGACCTTCACCAGTTTGGCGATGGATCCGAAAAGCCCCGCCTCACTTCGGTTCTGGATCAGCCAGGCGGCACCATCCTTGCGTTCCAATCCCACCGACAGGGCCTCGATCCGCGCTCGCAGGGACGCGATCTGGCGTTCTGCACCACGGTCGGCCGCCTGTAGTTCGGCGACCCGCTCGTCGGCGATGCGCAACGACACCACCGCACGCTCGTGCTGTTCGTCAAGACCCGCCTCGCTCTCGTCGAGCTCGCTGACACCGCTTTGCACCGACTCGAATTCGGCTTGGGCCCGCTCTGCCCGCGTGGCTGCCTCCTCGATGCCCGTGGACAGCCGGACCAGCCCTTCGTCGATCGACTCGACGCGGGCCCGCACCGTATCCACCTGCCCGGTGAGCCGGGCCAGGCCCTCGCGGTGATCGGCCTCGGCGCGCACCGCCGCCAGGTGGGCCCGCTCGGCATCGGTGGCGGCGCGCTCCGCCTGCGCCAGCTCGGCGCGGGCCACCTCCAGCCGGGCGCGGGCCTCCGCCAGTTCATCCTGGAGATCGCGTTCCCGCTCCGCGACCTCATCGGCTTGGGCCTCCAGCGCGTCGGGGTCCGGGCCGCCGGCCGCCAGCATGTCGGCACGGTCGCCCTCCAGCAGTTGCGCCCGGTCGCTGGCGATACGAACCGTCGCTTTGACCCGTTCGGCGAGCGTCGAGAGCGCAAACCACGTCTGCTGCGCCCGCTCAGCGTGCTCGGAGAGCGTCTCGACCGCCGCCTCGTGCGCCGTCAGCTCCTCGGTGGCCGCCGACAGCGACTCGGTCGCCTCGGCGTGTTCTTTGCGCAGCGCCGCCTCGGTGCCGCCCACGCCGTCCAGCTCGGCCTGTCGTGCCACCAAGTCGTCGGCGGCGAGCCGCAACCGCGCGTCGCGCAGGTCGGCCTGGATGGTCTGCGCGCGGCGAGCCATCTCGGCCTGTCGCCCCAGGGGCTTGAGCTGGCGCCGCAGTTCGGTGGTCAGGTCGGTGAGCCGGGCCAGGTTCGCGGCCATCGCGTCGAGCTTGCGAACGGCTTTCTCCTTGCGCTTGCGGTGCTTGAGGACGCCGGCCGCCTCCTCGATGAACGCGCGACGGTCCTCGGGGCGCGATTCCAGGATCTGCGACAATCGGCCCTGGCCGACGATGACGTGCATCTCACGCCCGATCCCCGAGTCGCTCAACAACTCCTGCACGTCCATCAGCCGGCAAACGGACCCGTTGATCTCGTACTCGCCGGCACCGTCGCGGTACATCCGGCGGGTGATCGACACCTCGGAGTACTCGATCGGTAGCGCGTTGTCGGAGTTGTCGATGGTCAGCGTCACCTCGGCCCGGCCCAGCGGCGCGCGCGAGGATGTCCCGGCGAATATGACGTCTTCCATCTTGCCGCCGCGAAGGGTCTTGGCGCCCTGCTCCCCCATCACCCAGGCCAGCGCGTCGACGACGTTGGACTTGCCGGAGCCGTTGGGTCCGACCACCGCCGTGATCCCCGGCTCGAACCGAAGAGTCGTCGGAGACGCGAAGGACTTGAAGCCCTTCAACGTCAGACTCTTGAGGTGCATGGCCTGCCAGCGTACCGTCAGCGTTCGCTGAATCCGCGGATCGGCTCGGGGTCGTCCGACCAGTCCCAGATCACCTTTTCGACCCGGCCGGGCGTCCGTCCGGTGCGCAGAAGTTCGAGCATGTCCTCGCACGCATGACGCGGACCCTGCGCCACCACCAGCACGCGGCCGTCCACCTGATTGGACGCGTAGCCCGTCAGGCCGAACTCCAGGGCTCGCGATCTCGTCCACCAGCGAAACCCCACGCCCTGCACGAAGCCGTGCACCCAGGCCGTCAACCGAACCTCGGGTTCGTGCCCGCCGGTCACGAGCCGGTGTCGACGATGTCGAGGGTGACCGTGGTCCCCGACTGCAATGTGCGCCCGACCGTGCACACGCGGTCGATCGCGCGGGTGGCGACGGCCCTTACCTGCTCGGCCTCCTGCTCACTGAGCCCGGAGAGGTCGAGCTGCAACGTCTCGGCCAGCAGCGGGTAGCGCTCCTGCTCGCGGTCGGCGGGACCGGAGACCAGCACCGTGGCCCGGTAGTCGTCGCCGAGCCGCCGGGTCAGGGGGATATCGCTGCTCATCGCGCTGCACGCGGCGAGCGCGATCTTCATCAACTCTCCGGGTGTGAACACACCCTCGACGTCCTCCGAGCCGACGAGCACCTCGGCGCCGCGGGAGCTGCGGCCGGTGTAGCGCCGGGTGGCCGTGCGTTCGACCCACAGTTCGGTCATCTGTCTCCTTCCGCCGTGGCGATCGCCGGCATCAACGCGCTGCCGGCCGGCGCCCCGGGTCACCTGCGCGGCACCCGCTGGCAGCGCGGACAGTAGTACGACGAGCGGTTCATGAACTTCTCCCGCCGCATGACGGCGCCGCAGCGCCGGCACGGCAGTCCCTCGCGACCGTACGCGTCCAGCGAGCGGTCGAAGTAGCCGGACTGGCCGTTGACGTTGACGTAAAGCGAGTCGAACGACGTCCCGCCCTGCGCGAGCGCTTCGCGCATGACCCCCGCGGCGGCGTCGACAATCGCCCTCAGTTGCCCGCGGGTCAGCTTCGCCGCCACCCGCGCGCCGTTGACCCGCGCGCGCCACAGCGCTTCGTCGGCGTAGATGTTGCCGATGCCGGACACCACCGTCTGATCGAGCAACTGGCGTTTGATCTCCGATTGCTTGCGCCGCAACATCCCCACGACCGCGTCGCGGTCGAACCTCGGATCCAGCGGGTCGCGGGCCAGATGCGCGACGGGCAGCGGCACCGGGCTGCCGTCCGCGTCGACGACATCGGCGAGCATCCATCCGCCGAACGTCCGCTGATCCACGAAACTCAGGGCCGTCCCGTCGTCGAGCAGCGCGGCGATGCGCAGGTGATCCTCGCGCGCGACCGCTCCGAGCAGCATCTGCCCGCTCATCCCCAAGTGCACGACGAGCGCATGGTCCCCGCCGTCGAGTAACAGCCACAGGTACTTTCCCCGCCGACCGCTGCCGGTGATGTGCGCGCCCGTCAGCCGCGCGGCCAGGTCGGCGGATCCGGCTTGGTGGCGGCGCACCGCACGCGGGTGGCGCACCCGCACCGCGGTGATGGTCCGGCCGGCGAGGTGTTCCTGCAGTCCCCGCCGGACCACCTCGACCTCGGGCAGTTCGGGCATTCAGCGGCTCACGCCTGGTCGAGCGTGGTCCACGCGGTGGCCGCGGCCTTCTGCTCGGCCTCCTTCTTGGAGCGGCCGACCCCTATCCCGTACTCGGTGTCCATCACCACCACGGCCGCGGTGAACAGCTTGTCGTGGTCGGGTCCGGTCGAGGAGACGACATAAAACGGCGTCCCCAATCCGCGTGCCGCGGTCAGCTCCTGCAGGCTGGTCTTCCAGTCCAGGCCGGCGCCCAGGGTCGGCGCGGCGTCCAGCAGGGCACCGCACAGGCGCAGAACCAGCGCCCGAGCGGTGTCGATTCCGTGCCGCAGGTAGACCGCACCCAGCAAGGACTCCATGCCGTCGGCCAAAATGCTCGACTTGTCCGCACCGCCGGTGTTCATCTCGCCGCGGCCCAGGAGTAGATGCCTGCCAAGCCCCCCGTCGCACAATCGACGCCCCACATCCGCGAGCGCCTGGGTGTTGACGATGCTGGCCCGAAGTTTGGCCAGGTCCCCCTCGGAGCGTTCAGGGTGGCGGTGGAACAGCTCGTCGGTGATGGTCAACCCGAGCACGGCGTCGCCGAGAAACTCCAGTCGCTCGTTTGTGGGCAGGCCGCCGTGCTCGTATGCGTAGCTTCGGTGGGTCAGCGCCAGCGTCAGGAGTTCATCGGGCAGATCGACGCCGAGCGCATCGAGCAGCGGCTGCCGCGGGGCGTCCGGCGAGGTCACGCGCCGTCCCCCGGTTGTTCGGGCATCAACTGGCCCAGCTTCGCCCAGCGGGGGTCGACGATGTCGTGTCGATGGCCGGGCTCGGTGGCGGCCAGCGCAATGCCGCATTGCGGGCACAGCCCGGGGCAGTCGGGCCGGCAGCGCGGAGAAAGCGGAAGCTCAAGCCCGACGGCGTCGACGATCGCTTGCTCGATGTCGATCCGGTCGTCGACGACATGGCCGACCTCGTCTTCCGCGCTGGTGGCCTCGGTGGCCGAGCCCGGGTAGGCGAACAGCTCGGTGAGACGGATCGTGACGGTACCGGTGAACGCCGAGAGGCAACGGGCGCATTCGCCGGTCGTGGGTGCCGTCACCACGCCGGTGACCAGCACCCCTTCGGTCACCGATTCGATGCGCAGATCCAGATCCAGCGGCACGCCCGGTTCGATGGCCTCCAGTTCCAGACCGATGCGAGAGGGGCTCGGCACAGTGCTCCGGACCGTCGTCATCGCGCCCGGACGGCGACCCAGGCGGGCGATGTCAATGGTGAGCGGATTGGAACCGAACACGAGTGGGAGTCTACGTCGCGAAAACACTGTCGACGTTTGCGCCGTCCCCCGACATCCGCCGGAAAGCCGGTCTGAACTGGCCGGACCGCGGTAATGTTTGCTGCGATCGTCACATCGGCACGGAGGGAGCCCGCACATGACGACAAGGACCGAACTCACCGATTCGCCGGACGGCACGCGCGAAAAGATTCCATACACCAGCCCGGTCATCGTGGACATGGGTGCCGCCGACGTCCTCACCGCGGGCCGCAAGGACGGGGAGAAAACGGACAGCTCCGGGTACGGGACCTACTACCTCAACTCCTAGCGGCCCCGGTATTGCGGCGGACTTCATTTGCTGATGATGTGTGGGCTACTGGGACGGGAACCGGTTTGATCACGCTGGACGTGCCAGCACTGCCGGTGGTTGTCTCCGATCACATTCGGCACGCCACCAGTGAGACCGATGTCGTGGTCTTGGACCTGAAACACAATAGGTACTCGGTTCTAGGCGCCGTGGCCGGCTTCATGTGGCGGTCCGCACAGGACCATCCGTCCCGCGACGAGGTGGTCGATGCCGTGGTGGCCACCTTCGACGTCGATCCTGGCGGCGCCGCGTCGGATTTCGATGCCTTCCTGGCCGACTGCGCCGGGCGCGGATGGCTCGGCGAGAAGGCGAGCGCGCTCCCCCACATCGCGCCCAGGGTCGTCGAACCAACCACGGCCCGAGCGTGGAAATGGCTGCTGCGCACATCGATCGACCTGCGCGGGATGGGCGTCTGGGGTGTTCATCGACACCTCGAACGCTATCGGCCGGTTGCCGCATCGGCGCAGACCGCACGCCGCGTCGACGCGGCACTGCGGGCTTTCTCGGCGGCCGAGAACGCATTTCGGCTCAAGCACGCACCCGACGACTGCCTGCCGCGCTCGTTTGCGCTAGCGTTCTTCCTGCGTTCGGCCGGTCTGCCGGCACAGCATCGCATCGGCGTGGCGCGATATCCGTTCCGGGCGCACGCCTGGGTGGAGATCGAAGGATGTCCCGTCGGCGAGTCCCTCGACGTAAGCCCGTTCGTGGCGCTGTCACGCCTCGGTTGACGGCCTTGCGCGGCCTCCTGCGCGACGGCGTGCTCTCCGCCGAACCCGATCCGGTTAGCGCCGACGGCTGCCGCGTGGTGCACACCGGCTATGTCGGCTCGCCCGGTGGCGACGCCGCTGCGGCGGACTGCGAACGTGCTTACCTCGTGGCGGCCTATCGTCGGTGGGGCCCGCGGATGGTCGAGAATCTGGCAGGCCAGTTCGCGGTGGCCATTCACGACGAGCGAACCAACACTTTCCTGCTGAGCCACGACCGGCTCGGTATCCGCCCCGTGTTCTACGCGCATTCCGGTGGAGCTGTGCACTTCTCGACCCACCTCACCGATCTGACGTCGGTATTGCCGGCGTTGCGCCTGGACGAGGAGTACATCGCCGATTACCTGGCGTTGGGCCATCCGGCGAATGAACTCACGCCATACACGGTGGTCAAACGACTGCTGCCCGGTCAGGCGTTGGTGGTCAGCGCCGGCCGGGCCGAACTCGAGTCGTTTGCGTTCATGCCGCCCGCCGAACAGCGGGGCAGCGACGACGAATTCGTGGCTCGATTCCGCGATCTACTGCGAGCCGCGGTGGTTCGGGCAACCGGCGCGGCGACGGGCGGCATCGCCGCCGAACTGTCCGGGGGACTCGACTCGTCAAGCGTGGTCGGTGTGGCCGCCTCGCAGGGGATTCCGATCGAGACGATGTCGATCGTGTATCCAGGCTCGCCGCATGCTGACGAGCAACGATGGATGCGAGAAGTCGTCAGGCACTGGGGTGTGCCGTGGCATCGCTTCGACGGCGATCGGTATCCGCCGTACGCAGCGCCGCCGAACCAGGATTTGGGCGAACCGACGCCCTTTTCGACCTGGGCCGCGGGGCAGCTGGCCCAGCAGGACCTCTACCGCGAGTTGGGACTCGACATTGTGTTGACCGGTTTCGGCGGTGACACGGTGTTCTGGGGGGACGCGCCGTTGCCCTACCACATCGCGAACCGGTTGTGCGGTCTGCAACCGCGGGGCCTGATCGCCGACCTGCGGACGTGGCACGGCCGCGATCCCGGGCGCCGGTCGGCCCTGCACTGGCTGGTCACCGGAGGTTTCAAACCCGCCGCGCGATTCCTCCGCGGCCACCGCATTGGTTCCTATCCAGGTCTTCCGGACTGGATTTCACCGTCGTATTCGGGTCGGATGGATCTGCACGGCCGAGCCGACGTACGGCGCGCACCGCGCTGCGGATCGCCCGCCGATCAGGCTCTGATCGAGAATCTGTGGGACTTGTCGATCCTCATCAGCAGGAGTCGTGAACAGTACCTGCGCCATGTGGAGTTCCGCCATCCGCTGTTGGACCTGCCGTTGGTGGCTTTCATGTCCGCGATTCCGTCGCGGTTGCGATTCACTCCGGGACGCGACCGGGTGCTGCAGCGGACGGCGCTGCACGACGTCCTGCCGGCGGCGGTAATCACTCGAACGTCGAAGTCGGGCCCCCAGCAGGTGTGGGAACGCGGGCTCAAACAGGCCTTCGCCGCCTCGCCGCTGCTCGATGCGCCGCAGCTGATCGAGCGCGGTTACGTCGATGCCGACGCCTGGCGAGGCGCGGTGCGCCGGGCGCAGTTCGGCCTCACCGGTTCGCAGCGGCGCTTCGAGGCCGCGCTTGACCTCGAGATGTGGCTGCAGTCAACCGATGTGTGAGACCGCGGTCAGCGGTGCGCGTAGTCGTGCGTGCCCGCGGCGGTACGCAGCTGATGACGACCCCGGCCGACCGAGCGCAGTGTCCCGTTCAGGTACTCCTCGAACTCGGCCAGTTTGCTGTCGACGTAGATGTCGCATTCGCCGCGCAACCGGTCGGCCTCGGCGTGCGCCGAGTCGATGAGCCGGGTCGCCTCGGCATTCGCCGACGACACCACCTCGGTCTGCGACACCAGGCGCTGCTGCTCCCGGATGCCCTCCTGGACGGCCTTCTCGTAGGACATGTTGCCGGTTTCGACCAGGCGGTCGGCTTCCGTCTTGGCCCGCGCGACGCTGGTTTCGTAGTCGCGTTTGGCCGACGCGGCGAGCCGGCTCGCTTCCTCGCGGGCCTCGCTGACCATCCGCTCGCAGTGCTGGCGGGCCTCGCTCACCATCCGCTCCGACTGCGACTTGGCGTCGGAGAGCATTCGCTCGGATTCGGTGCGGGCATGCGCCAGCGTCGACTCGGACTCGGCGGTGGCCGAGGCGACCAAGGCTTCGGCGTGCTGCTTGGCGTCGCGCAGCATACCGTCGCGGGCGTCGAGCACGTCCTGGGCGTCATCGAGTTCGCCGGGGATCGCGTCCTTGATGTCGTCGATGAGTTCGAGGACGTCGCCGCGCGGCACCACGCAGCCGGCGGTCATCGGCACGCCGCGCGCCTCCTCGACGATCGCACCCAATTCGTCGAGCGCTTCAAATACTCGGTACACGGTGCACCCTCCAGGCTTAGTCGTCGTTGTTATTAGTGTGCCTGGTGTTGCCCCTGTGACTGTGGTGGCGCGACGGGCGTGTCGCGAATCCGACGGCAGCGCCCTTCGTCGGCGGGTCGGGCACCCAAGTTGTCCAGCGAAGCTAGTCGCGAAATTTGGCCCGCAACCGCCGGTTCACCGGCTCCGGCAGCAATGCCGACACGTCGCCGCCTAGCGTCGCAACCTCCTTGGCCAGCGACGACGAGACGAACGAATACCGCGGCGTGGTGGCCACGAAGAACGTGTCGACGCCGGCTACATGCCGGTTCATCTGGGCCATTTGGAGTTCGTATTCGAAGTCGGTGCCGGTGCGCAGTCCCTTGACGATGGCGGTCAGGCCGTGGGAGCGGACGAAGTCGACCACCAGCCCGTGCCCCGACTCCACCCTGAGGTTGGGCAGGTGCGCACACGATTCGGCGATCATCTCCATGCGCTCGTCGACGGTGAACATGCCCTTCTTGTCGGGGTTGACCAGCACCGCGACGACGACTTCGTCGAATTGGGCGGCGGCGCGCTCGAAGATGTCGACGTGTCCCAGCGTCACCGGGTCGAACGAACCCGGGCATACGGCGCCGCTCATGGGGTTCGACCGTAGCAGGCGAATTCCAGCCTGGTGTCGCCGTAACGGCGATCCCGCCAGAGGTCCCAGCGGGGCGGCCAATTGTGGGACGGCGATGCCGCGGCCCGTTCGACCACCGCGACGGTGCCCTGCGTGACCCAGCCGTTGTCGACCAGTGCGGTCAGCATGCGCTCGACCTCACCGGCCCCGACGTCATAGGGCGGGTCGGCGAAAACCAGGTCCACCGGAGCGGACGTCCCGGCTGCCAACACCGCGCCGACGGCGCCGCGGCGCACCGACCCGCCCGCCAGCCCGAGCGCGGCGATGTTCTCGCAGATCATCGCCGCCGCCCTCGCGTCGGATTCGACGAAGATCGCCGTGGCCGCACCGCGCGACAGTGCTTCGAGTCCGACGGCGCCGGAGCCGGCGTACAAATCCAGCACCGCCAGCCCGGAGAAGTCGACGCGCGCCGCCAGCACGTTGAACAGCGATTCGCGCACCCGGTCGGTGGTCGGCCGGGTGCCGCGGGCCGGCACCGAGATCCGGCGGCCCCCCGCGCTGCCGCCGATGATGCGCGTCAGCTGATGACCACCAGGAGGTCTCCGCCTTCGACCTGCGCGGTGGGCGCGACGGCGATGCGGGTGACGGTTCCGGCCTTGGGTGCGGTGATGGCGGCTTCCATCTTCATGGCCTCGATGGTGGCGATGGTCTGCCCGGCGGTGACGGTCTGCCCGGCGGCGGTGTTGACCGTGACGACGCCGGCAAAGGGCGCTGCGACGTGGTCGGGATTGTTGCGATCCGCCTTCTCGGCCGTGGGGACGTCGGCCGCGATGCTGCGGTCCCGCACCCGCACCGGCCGCAGTTGGCTGTTGATGATGCACATGACGGTGCGCATGCCGCGTTCGTCGGGCTCGGAGATCGCTTCGAGCCCGATGAGCAACTCCACGCCGCGCGTAAGTTTGACGCGGTGCTCCTCGCCGTAGCGCAAACCGTAGAAGAATTGGTTGGCCGAGAGGCGCGACGTGTCGCCGTATTCGTCACGGTGAGCCTCGAATTCCTTGGTGGGGCCCGGGAATAGCAGCCGGTTGAGGGTGGCCTGGCGTTGGCGGCCCGGCACCGCCAGCGCCGCTCGATCCTCGGGGGCGAGTTGCTGTTCGGGCTTGGCCGGCCCGCGGCCGTGCAGGGCTTTGGTTCGCAGCGGTTCGGGCCAGCCGCCGGGCGGGTCGCCGAGTTCGCCGCGCAGGAATCCGATCACCGAGTCCGGGATGTCGTAGCGGCTCGGGTCGGCGGCGAACTCGTCGGCGCTGATCCCGGCGCCAAGCAGGGCCAGCGCCAGGTCGCCGACCACCTTCGAGGACGGCGTGACCTTGACCAGGCGGCCCAGGATCCGGTCGGCGGCGGCGTAATTGGTTTCGATGTCTTCGAAGCGGTCGCCGAACCCCAGGGCGATCGCCTGCTGGCGGAGGTTGGACAGCTGGCCGCCGGGGATCTCGTGGGTGTACACGCGTCCGGTCGGAGCGGGTGGGCCCGATTCCGCAACATCGAAGGGGGCGTAGACCTTGCGCAGCGCTTCCCAATACGGTTCCAGATCGCACACGGCGTCCAGCGACAGCCCGGTGTCGAAGTCGGTATGGGCCGCGGCGGCGACGATCGAGGACAGCGCGGGCTGACTGGTGGTGCCGGCCATCGGCGCGGCCGCGCCGTCGACGGCGTCGGCACCGGCAAGCCAGGCCGCCAGGTAGGTGGCAAGTTGCCCGCCCGGGGTGTCGTGGGTGTGCACGTGCACCGGCAGGTCGAAGCGCGATTTCAGCGCCGACACCAGTCGGGTGGCCGCCGGGGCCCGCAGCAGTCCCGCCATGTCCTTGATCGCCAGCACGTGCGCACCCGCGTCGACGATCTGTTCGGCGAGTTTCAGGTAGTAGTCCAGGGTGTAGAGATTCTCGCCGGGGTCCGACAGATCCCCGGTGTAGGACATCGCGACCTCGGCGACCGCGGCGCCGGTGGCGCGCACCGCGTCGATGGCCGGGCGCATCGAGTCCACGTTGTTCAGCGCGTCGAAGATGCGGAAGATGTCCACGCCGGTGCGGGTGGCCTCGTCGACGAAGGCCTGCGTGACCGACTCCGGATACGGGGTGTAGCCGACCGTGTTTCGGCCGCGCAACAACATCTGCAGGCAGATGTTGGGCATGGCCTCCCGCAGCGCGGCCAGCCGTTCCCACGGATCCTCCTTCAGGAACCGCAACGCCACGTCATAGGTCGCCCCGCCCCAGCACTCCATCGACAACAGCTGCGGTGTCAGCCGGGCGATGTAGGGCGCCACCCTCAGCAGGCCGGTGGTGCGGATCCGGGTGGCCAACAACGACTGATGCGCATCGCGGAATGTAGTGTCGGTGACCTTAACCCCGCCCGTATCGCGCATCCACGCCGCGAACCCCTCCGGGCCCAACACGGTCAAGCGCTGTTTGGAACCGGGTGGCGGGGTTGCGTTCGGGTCCACCTCGGGCAACTTGTCGTGCGGATACACCGTCGACGGCCGCTCACCGTGCGGCTTGTTCACCGTGACATCGGCCAAATAACGCAGGATCTTGGTGCCCCGGTCGGCGCTGGACCGAGCGGTCAGCAGCTGTGGGCGCTCATCGATGAACGACGTGGTGACGCGGCCGGCCTGGAAGTCGGAATCGTCGAGAACGGCTTTGAGGAACGGGATGTTCGTCGATACGCCGCGGATCCGGAATTCGGCCACCGCCCGCTGCGCGCGCCGCACGGCCGCGGGGAAATCGCGGCCCCGGCACGTCAGCTTCACCAGCATCGAATCGAAGTGCGCGCTGACCTCCGCTCCCAGATTCGTGCCGCCGTCCAACCGGATCCCGGCCCCGCCCGGGATGCGGTAGGCGTTGATACGCCCGGTATCCGGGCGGAATCCGTTGGCGGGGTCCTCGGTGGTGATCCGGCACTGCAACGCCGCCCCGTGCGGAACCACCGAACTCTGCGACAGTCCCAGATCGTGCAGCGACTCGCCCGCGGCGATCCGCAGCTGGCTCTCGACCAGGTCCACGTCGGTGATCTCCTCGGTCACCGTGTGCTCCACCTGGATTCTCGGGTTCATCTCGATGAACACGTGCTGACCGCGCTCGTCGAGAAGGAACTCCACCGTGCCCGCGCAGCTGTACCCGATGCTGCGCGCGAACGCCACCGCGTCGGCGCAGATCCGTTCCCGCAGCACGGGGTCCAGGTTTGGTGCGGGTGCCAGCTCGATCACCTTCTGATGGCGCCGCTGCATGCTGCAGTCCCGCTCATAGAGGTGGATCACGTTTCCCGACGTGTCGGCCAGTATCTGCACCTCGATGTGGCGCGGCCGCTGCACTGCCTGCTCCAGGAAAACCGTGGCATCGCCGAACGCCGACTCCGCCTCGCGGGAGGCCGCTTCGATCGCCTCCCCCAGCGCACCCGGTTCGGCCACCCGCCGCATGCCCCGGCCGCCGCCGCCGGCGACCGCCTTGACGAACAGCGGGAAAGTCATCGACTCCGACGCCGACACGAGCTCGTCGACCGACGCCGACGGGGCCGAGGACTCCAGCACCGGCAATCCCGCCGCCCGGGCCGCGGCGATCGCGCGCGACTTGTTGCCGGTCAACTCCAGCACCGCGACCGACGGCCCCACGAACGTGATTCCCGCCGCCGCGCACTCCGCGGCCAGGTCCGGGTTCTCCGACAGGAACCCGTATCCGGGATAGATCGCGTCGGCCCCGCAGGCACGCGCCGTTTCGACGATCTCCCGGATATTCAGATAGGCCCGTACCGGATGGCCTGTGACCCCGATCTGGTACGACTCGTCGGCCTTGAGCCGGTGCAGCGAATTGCGGTCTTCGTACGGATAGACCGCGACGGTCTCCACTCCCAGCTCGTAGGCGGCGCGAAACGCCCGAACCGCGATCTCCCCGCGATTGGCGACCAGAACCTTGGAAAACATTCGCGGCCTTTCACCATGTTTACAACAGGGTCGACCAATAACTCCAGAACCGCACGAAGATCATCAATGTCACCGCGGCGAACCACATCGCGACGATCGACCAGCGCCACCGGTGCAGTGTCCCCAGCACGGCATTGGCGGCCAACGGACGCAGCGCGACCGAGGCGGACACCGCCAGCAGCGGGATGGTCACCGCCCACACCACCATGCAGTAAGGGCAGAGCGCTCCGATGCGGTAGAGACTCTGGAAGATCAGCCAGTGGACGAAAACCGTGCCGAGCCCGGTCCCGATCGCAAGGCCCACCCAATACCACTGCGGCAGCGCGACCTTGGCGACAGCCAGCACACCCGTGACGACGACGACGGTGAACGCGACGATGCCGATGAGCGGGTTGGGAAACCCGAACACCGACGCTTGGTGGGTGATCATCACCGAACCGCAGGACAGTACCGGGTTGATGCTGCAGGTCGGCACGTAAGCCGGATTCAGCAGCAGTTCGATCTTCTCGACCGTCAGGGTGAAGGCCGATGCCAGTCCGAGCGCGCCCGCGACGAGAATCCAGAGCCCTGTGGGCGATCCCACCACACCCGTTGGTGGCGAAGCCTCCCGGAGCTCGAGGCCTTGTCCGGCAACCGGGCTCACGGGGGTCACCGAACCCGTCACGGGGCCGAGGGCGCTGTGGGAATCTCCAGGCCCGGAAGGTCGCCGACAATTTCCTTGACCTTGGTCACCAAGGCGTCGGGCGTGGTGTATGCGTAGTCCTCGCCGTTGATCCGGACGGTCGGGGTGGCCGTTATCTTCGCCGCTGCCGCAAGGCCTTTGACCATCTCGGAATTCTTGCCGGCGTTGATGCAGTCGGGCACCGACCCCACGGCGCCGGCCTGCCGGGCGGTCTCGATCAGCGCGGCGTTATCGGGCGCGGGCGAGCCTTCCGGGGGCTGCTGGGCGAACAGCGCGGCGTGGTAGCGCCGGAACACGTCCTTGGACACACTGGTGTCGGCATCGGCCACGCAGTAGCCGGCATTGGCGGCACGGGTGGAGTAGTTGTCGTTCATCCTGGTGTCGAGAATCGCCACCATGTGGTAGTCGGCCGCTATCGCGCCCGAATCGATGAGCTTGTTGACCGTGGGGCCGAAGGTCTTCTCGAACAGCTGGCAGTGCGGGCACTGGAAGTCCTCGTAAAGCGACACCACCGCCTTGGGATCGCTAGTCCCGTCCTTGGTGACGACGTTGGCGGCGGCGACCCGGACAGCCCGAATGTCCCCCGAGCGCGCGGGGGCTTGGCCATGGGAGACGATGTAGAAGGCGAGTCCGGCGCCGATCGCGATGACGAGCAGGGTCAGGCCGATCTGGATCCACAGATTGCGTTTGCGATCGGCCGCCCTCAAGTCATAACTGGCGGGACGCTTCGATTTCTCGGCCACAGGTCGGTGATCCTTGCACTCGCGGTCAAATGACCGGACCAGCCTACCGGCGCAGGAATGCCGCGTATTCATCCCGGTCACCGCCGGGGCAATGCGGGCGCACGCGCACCCGCATCGGCGATGTCGGTGCGACGACCGACGGCCCTTCCGATGATAAGGTCCCGCGTATTCGCCGGTTGTTTCGTCATCTGCGAGTTCCCATGACTACAGGCATGACTACAGGTAGGTGAGATGGACGTCCCATCGATCGGACTCAACGACGGCAACGCCATCCCCGCGCTGGGCCTCGGTGTTGCCGAATTGTCCGATTCCGAAACCGAGCACGCGGTTTCGGCCGCGCTGGCGATCGGCTACCGGTTGATCGACACCGCGTCCGCCTACGGCAACGAAGCGGCGGTTGGCCGGGCGATCGCGAAGTCGGGCATTCCTCGCGCCGAGATTTTCGTGACGACGAAACTGGCCACCGACGAACAGGGATTCCAGTCCGGTCAAGACGCCATAAAGGCCAGCCTGGACCGGCTCGGCATGGAGTACGTGGATCTCTACCTGATCCACTGGCCGGCCGCCGAGAACGGCCAGTACATCGACAGCTGGGGCGGAATGATGCGTTCCCAGGCCGACGGGCTGGCGAAGTCGATCGGCGTGTGCAACTTCACCGGCGAGCATCTTTCGAACGTGATCGACCTGACGTTCTCCGTGCCCACCGTCAATCAGATCGAGCTTCACCCACTGCTCAACCAGGCGGAGCTTCGTGCGGTCAATGCCGAACACGACATCGTCACGGAGGCCTACAGCCCGCTGGGCGTGGGCAACCTGCTGGACAACCCGGCGGTGACGTCGGTGGCGGCCGACTACGGTAAGAGCCCGGCGCAAGTGCTGATCCGGTGGAGCCTGCAGCTGGGCAATGTCGTCATTCCGCGCTCCTCGTCACCGGAGCGCATCGCCGCCAACATCGACGTGTTCGATTTCGAGCTGACACCCGCGGACATGGACCGCCTCAACGCTCTCGACGACGGCACCCGTTACCGACCCAACCCGAACACCTACATCGGCACCTAGACCGGCAGCTGGGCGGGCTACCGGGTATCCGGGGTGGCGGCGCTGCGTTTGTAGTTCCAGGCGCGGTAGGCCTCGTAGACCATCACCAGCGTGACGCCACCGGTGCTGATCAATCCCCACACCGTGGTGTGGGTGAAGACGTTGAACAGGAAACACGCGAAAAACAACACCGCCAGCACAGTGTAGAACCACGGGTGAAACGGCGGCTTCTTGGTCACGGATCACATCTTCGCGGTCGGGCGCGTGACACGGTGGTCGGGGGTCATCAAGGCGGCGCTGATTCGTGGAGAAGACGTTTCACCCCAGAAATCGGCGTATGGAATTGCGCACAACGGCAGAGGAGCGCGAGTTGATCGGCCGCGCGGTGAGGGCCAGCGGAACCGATCTGACCGACTTCGTCATCACCCACGCAACCAAGGCCGCTCGGCGGCTACTTGCCGACCGAGACCACTTCCACCTCGATCCCTCGGCTCTCAAGCGGTGGGGAAGACGTCAACGCGCGGCCAGCCGTGACCCGCCGGGGCTGCGGCGACTGATGCAGCGTCGCTCGCCGTTTGGCGAGTGAGGACGTATCGACCGCCCGAACTGCTGGCCGACCATCACGACCTGACCGAATTCCGGTGTCGCTCGACCGAGCAGGCCGAATGGCTACGGCGCTACGCCCGGCAGTCAGCAGCGGTGGGCACGACGCGAGTCTTCGTCGTCACCGAGCGCCACAGCCACCGAGTCGTCGCCTATTACGCCTGGCGTACGGCGCAGTTCCACAGGGAGGCAGTCCCCAGCCAGGTACGCGAGGGCGCCGGCCGCTATCCCCAACCGGTAGCTCTGCTCGCTCGACTCGGCATGGCCGATCAATCACGAACGGGATTGGAGCTGGGATGCTCCAAGACGTCTTCGCTCGACTCACCGAACCCTCCGGCGGCATCGGTGTCGAGGCCTGCTCGTCCACGCTGATTCCACCGACGCCCGCAACTCTTAACTGCATCTCCTACCCGAGCTCGAGCCCAGCCCTACCGACGAACTTCACCTCGTGTTGCTCATGAAAGACATACGCCGCACACTTCAATCCGAATGCCCCAGCTTGCTGTGCGGAGATGGCATGCCAGCGTCCTGGCGGGATTCTGTGGAACTGCCCGGCCCGCAGGACGCCGCCGGCGGCACACAGCGGGTGTTCGACGAGGTATACGCGCCATCGACGTTGGGGATCTTCTTGCGCGAGTTCAGGGTTCGGGCATGCCAACCACCTCCCCGCGGTGGCCCGCGCTTATCTGGCCGCACTCGCGGCAGGGCGACGTTGCTGCCTGGGATCGCCCAGCGCGCGTTCGTCGACATCGAATCGCTGCTGCGCCCGTCTACGGACACGCCAAGCAGGGGGCGTCGTTCAGGCACGCCAAGATCGCCGGGCGAGCGCTGCTGCGGGGCCACCGGGCGGTCATGGTGCGCGGCGACTCGGCGTTCGGCACCAAGACGGCAATCACCACCTGCCTCGACGCCGGTGTCGAGTTCTCCCCGTCGGTGGCCCCCCAACAAGCGCATCAACGCCGCGATCGCCGCCATCGACGAACACGCCTGGACCCCGGTGCACTACCCGGGAGCAATCGAAGACCCCGACACCGCGGCACTGATCTCCGACGCCGAAGTCGCCGAAACCCTACACGCTGCGCGGTGTACGGCGCCGCACGCTCACCGTGCGGCTGGTGGTGCGCCGGGTCAAAGACGCCCGCTACCCCGACGGCCTGTTCCCGGTATGGGTGGCACCACCCGTTTGTGACCAACTCCACGCTGCCGGTCACCGAGGCCGATCTGACCCACCGCCGCCACGCCATCATCGAGACCACCTTCGCCGACCTGATCGACGGCCCACTGGCCCACATCCCGTCCGGGCTGTTTTCCGCCAACTGCGCCTGGCTGGCGTGCGCGGTGATCGCCCACAACCTGCTACGCGCCGCCGGGACCCTGGCCGGCGGCGATCACGCCGTGGCGCGCGGGGCCACCCTACGCCGCGACCTGATCAACGTCCCCGCCCGCTTCGCCGCCCCGGCCCGCAAACCCACCCTGCACCTGCCCGCCCACTGGCCCCGACAAACCGAGTGGAAAACACTTGTGGGACGGGATTAGGTGTCACGCTGCCGGGCACGTCGCGGCGGACGCTTGCAGCACGGGCACCGACGGTGCATCGACGGCGAGCCCATAACCGCGGAGCACCTCGATGAACTGCATCGCGTACTGACAGTGAAACGCCGCATTGGGCGGCATCCAAACAGCCGGCTCCTTGTCACCCTTGTCCTGATTCGCCTGCCCTTGTACGGCAAGGAGATTGGCGGGATCGTTGGCGAACCGGACCCGCATTTCATCGCTCCAGAATCGGGCACCCATGTCCCATGCGTAAGCCAGCGGCACGATGTGCTCGATCTGCACCGCCACGCCAGTCTTGTTGCCGCGCTGAAAGTCAACCCTGCTGCTGGTGTAGGGGTCACGCAGAACTCCCGTCGCGACGGCACGCGGGCAGCGGCTCGTCACGACGTACGTCTTGTCGATCAAGTCACGGTCCAGGATGTCGTTGCGGGTGTCGCAGCCGTTGTGCCCGCCGGGCGCGTCGTTGTCGTCCGTCCACGCTTCGCCGAACGCCGCACGGCGATAGTCATAGCCACGAATACGCACGGGAGTCACCACCACCCCTGCCAACACGTCGACACCCGGTTGCACCGTCGGCACGTCGGCCTGGGCCCGAAACGACGCCGCCCTGTCGGCCGACGACGTCATGGTCTGGATCGCCACGATGACCGACAAGATCGCGGCGACGCACAACCACACCAAACGGGAGCGGCTCACCGCGGCCGAATCCCGCAAGGCGCGGCCACGAAATCGAGGGTGTCGGCGCGCGTGGCGCCACCGGTGCCCGTCACGACTTGTCCAGGTATTCAATGCTGCTGTCGCTGGTGAAATGTGCTGCCAGCAGCGCCAGTCCCCGATCCCCCGGGTCGCTGAGATAGGCCTGCTCGCAGAACGAGCGCGCGGCCTCGATGACATCGCGATCCTGCGCCAGCGAAAGCAGACGCAATCCGATGGCCCGTCCGGACTGATTGCGGCCCAGCACATCTCCCTCCCGGCGTTCCGCGAGATCGAGGTCTGCCAGTTCGAACCCGTCGTTTGTGGAGGCCACGGCGGCCAGCCGGGCACCGGCTTTGGACGCCTCCGGGAGCATGGTCACCAACAGGCACAGGCTCGGGTGGGTGCCTCGGCCGATACGGCCCCGCAACTGATGTAGCTGGCTGATGCCGAACCAGTCGGCGTCGATCACCACCATGACGGTGGCCTTGGGAACGTCGACGCCGACCTCGATGACGGTCGTGCACACCAGAACATCGATCGCACCTGCACGGAAGGCGGCCATCACCGCGTCCTTCTCGTCGGATGACAGCCGACCGTGCATGAGGCCGATCCGCAGGCCCGCCAGCTCATGGGAGCGCAACCGCGCGAACAGATCCACCACCGCGGTGGGCTTTCGCGGCGAACCGTCGCCGGCATCGCGATCGGGCTTGTCGTCGTCATCGATGCGCGGGGCCACCACGTAGGCTTGGCGCCCCGCCGCCACCTCCTCCCGGATACGCTGCCACCCGCGTTGCAGCCAGGCCGGTTTCTGTGCGGCGAACACCACATTCGTGCTGATGGGTTGTCGTCCGCGCGGCAGTTCGCGCAGCGTCGACGTCTCAAGGTCGCCGTACACCGTCAGTGCGACCGTGCGCGGTATCGGTGTCGCGGTCATCACCAGCAGGTGCGGGGTGATTCCATCGGATGCCTTGGAGCGCAACCGATCCCGCTGTTCGACGCCGAACCGGTGCTGCTCGTCGATCACCACCAGGCCGAGGTTGCCGAAGTCGACGCCTTCGGACAGCAGCGCATGGGTTCCGATGACGATGCCCGCCCGGCCAGCTGCGATGTCGGCACGGACCTCCCGCTTTCGCGCCGGCGACATCGAACCGGTCAGCAGCGCAACCGATGTCGCGACCTCCGAACCGCCGAGCTGGCCGGCCATACCCAGCGGCCCCAGCACATCGCGGATCGATCGGGCATGTTGGTCGGCCAGCACCTCGGTCGGAGCCAGCATGGCGCACTGATAGCCCGCATCGACCATCTGCAGCATCGCCAAGAGCGCAACCACGGTCTTGCCAGAACCGACTTCACCCTGCAGCATGCGGTTCATCGGATGCGACGACGCCAATTCCCCGGAGACCACCGACAGTGCGTCGCACTGACCGCCGGTCAGCGCGAAGGGCAGCTCGTTACGCAGTGCGGCACGTATACCGTCCTCACGCAGCGGCGCTGGCGGACCCGCCTCGGACATTTCACCGTAGCGCCGACCCATCAGCGCCCACTGCAGCCCGAAGGCCTCGTCGAAACGCAGGCGCCGCAACGCCCGCTCGCGCTCCTCGGCCTTCTCGGCGACGTGCACGGCACGCAGGGCCTCGTCTTCGGACATCAGACTGTGCTGTCGCACAACACTTTCCGGAAGCGGATCGGGCACCGGATCGAGGACGGCGAGCACCTGGCGCACACACGCGTAGATGTCCCAACTCTGTAGTTTGGCGCTGGCCGGGTAGATCGGGAAGAAGTCGCGTTCGAACACCGACAGGTCGATGTCGGCGCCGCCGTCGGGGGCCTCGACCATGGCCTTGAGCGACTTGGCGCCGGTGCCGCTGCGGCCCGACGGCGAGTCGAGAATCAGGTAGGCGGGGTGGGTCAGCTGCATGGTGCCCCTGAAGAAGCCCACCTCCCCCGACAGCATCACCCGCGCGCCCTCGACCAGAGTCCTCTTGAGGTATTTGACGTTGAAGAACGTCGCGGTCACCTTGGGACGGCGATCGCCGAGGGTCACCACCAGGTACTCCCGCCGCGGCGGGCGGTTGGTGTATCGCAGGTCAGCGGAGGTGATGGTGTCGACCAACGTGACATGCTCACCTTCCTCCGGCGGCTCGTCGTCCTCGCCCAGCACCGTCGAGCCCTTGCTGTACTTGCGGGGGTAGTAACGCAACAGGTCGTCGACGGTGGCGATGCCGAAGATCTCCCCCAGCGGCCCCGCCGCCTTCTTCCCGACGACGTAGTCGAGCCGATCCGTCAGCGCCGCCATCGCTTAGCCGGCCTATTCCACTCCGACGATCAACGCGTCGCCGTCGTGTCCGGTGTCGTAGGTGACCAGTTCGGTGCCCAGGTGATGGGTGCGGACGTGCTCCCGCAGAGCATTGCCGACGTCATCGGCCGTCGGCGCCAGGGCGTTGCCCAGCAATACCGTGACGAGTTCGCCACCGACACTGAGCATCAGGTCGAGCAGCGCGCGTGCCGCCGTGGTGACGTCCTGGCGCACCACCAGCACCTCGTCGGCGACGATGCCCAGCCCGTCGCCGGCGCCGCACGGGCCTGCCCAGGTCAGAGCGTCCTCGACCGCCATCCGCACCGACCCGAACCGCATCGATCCGGCCGCGGCGGCCATGGTGTAGCCGTCGTCGACCGCGTGGCGGCCCACATCGTGCACGGCGAGGGCGGCCAGGCCCTGAACCATCGACAGCGTAGGTAACGGGACCACGTCGACGCCCCAGCCGATCGCCGCGGTACAGCCGGCGACCAGCTCCTCGGCGGCAACGTAGCCGTTTGGCAACACCAGCACCGACGCCGCGCCGGTGTCGACGATGGCACGCACCAGCTGCTGGGAGCTGACGGCCGGATGGTGGCGCGGCTGGATCCGCAGCACGAAGGCGCCCTCGCCGGAGAACAGCCGTTCGGCGCCGTCGCCGTCGACGACCGCGAGCACGGCGCGGTCCCGCGTCCAGCTGCCCGGCGCCTTGCCCGCGGGCCCTCCGCTCAACGTCGAGATTTGGATGCGGCTGGGCCTGCCGACGGCAAGCGCAGCCTCGACGGCCGCGCCCGCGTCGTCGGTGTGGACGTGCACCGAATACCCCGCCCCCGGTGCGGCGGCGATCGCCACGGACTCGCCGAGTTCGTCCAGGCGTGTCCGGAGTTCGGCTGCGCCCGCGCTGGTGGCGTCGGGGAGCTCATACATCACCTCGAATTGTGGCGGCGGGGCCACCGGCGCCACCGGTGACGCCGGCTCGTAGTGCGCCCGCGCCGCCATCCGCCCCGACACGGTCCGGCACAGGGCGTCGAGCAGCACCAGCAACCCCCGGCCGCCCGCGTCCACGACACCCGCTTCGGCCAGGACCGCCAACTGCTCAGGGGTCTTGTCCAACGCCGACGCAGCCGCGTCGGCGGCCACCGCGGCGGTATCGGCCAGGCCATTCCCGGCCGACGCGCTGTCCTCGGCCGCCACCGCGGCCGAGGACAGCACCGAGACGATGGTGCCGGGAATCAGTTCCCCACCCACCGACGCAATCACCAGGCCGATCGCGTGCCGCAGCGCCGCAGCCAGCAGTGCGGAACCGATCTCTGTCAACTCACCTTCGGTGTCCGCGGCCGCCGAAGCGGCGACATCGGCGATTCCGCGCAGTATCTGCGACAGGATCACGCCGGAGTTACCCCGCGCGCCGTACAGCGCGCCCGCCGCGAGGGCCTTGGCGACCTCGACGACGTCGCCACCCTCCAACGAGTCGGCCCGGGCCAGCGCCGAGCGCATGGTGAACAGCATGTTCGTCCCGGTGTCGGCATCGGCGACGGGAAAGACATTGAGCCGGTTTATCTCGTCGGTATGGGTGATCAGATCACCGACTCCCGCGTGCGCCCAGCCCCGCAGAGCGGCGCCGTCGAGCCGACGATCCGACATCACCGCCCCTCCTGCCGTCGACACCGATGCGTCAGCCTAGCCATTGATGCTGACACCGCGTGCACGGCCACACTCAGCGGCGTGTGCGGCACGAAATGTCGGTGAGGGAGGTAGTCAGACGTCGTACGCGGCGTCAGAGTCAAGGATCTTCGCGAACATCACCGTCAACCTCGCGACGGCGGATTCGGCAGGTGCGGCATGGCATGCGCCGTGCAACCCGGCGACGTCGGTCTTGTCCCAATCGATTCCGGCACCGCGCTCGGAGAGCAGAAGGTCAAAGAACCCGCGAGTCGCGCCGGCCATTGCCTTCGTTAAGGGGTGGGCGACGTCGACGTCGACCTCGAAGTAGTTGTACCAGTAGTAGGGGCGGCGACCGTACGCGCGGGATCCGAAGCGGGAACCGTAATCAACCGCCCGAGGCGGTGAATTGCTACAGCTACACGACCCATCGGCTGGTAGATGCTGCCAGGTGGATGAAATGGCCCTGCCAGTTCCGCTCGGGTCACCGGTGTCCCAGCGATGCTGCACCCCGGACCGGCTATTGGACGTTGTACCCGCGGCGCACGCGCTGCCCAATTCGGCGGTGGCAATAACCCTCTGTGCGTACTTGTTCTGGTCGGCACGGGTGGCAGCGGTGCTGTATGAACCTTCAAGTTCGGCGCTTCGGCGGATCGCTCTGACCGCCTTGACCCGCCGATCGGCCTTCTGCGCCTCGGTCATGATGCCCACCCATAGTCTCGATCGCGGTCTCGCAGGTGCGGTGCAGGCTGTGGTGGTGGCCCGGTCCCCACGCAGCGTTTTGGCGATCAACATCACGGCCGGTATTCTGGTCAGGCTGTCGGGTCGTCCGTTCGCCGTTCCCTGGTCGAACGCATCGGGCCCCAAGTACTTGACGTCAAGGAGTTCTGCACATGGCTGCCGTATGCGATATCTGCGGGAAAGGCCCCGGTTTCGGCATGTCGGTGTCGCACTCGCATCGCCGGACCAACCGCCGGTGGAACCCGAACGTCCAGACCGTGCACGCCGTGCTGCGTCCCGGCGGCAACAAGAAGCGCATCAACGCGTGCACCTCGTGCATCAAGGCCGGCAAGGTAGCCCGCGGGTAGCCCCTGTCTCCGGTACCCATCCCCGTGGGGCCCTCAGGGCAATCGCCAGTCGACTGGGTCGGCGCCCATCCCGGTCAGCAGCCCGTTCGCGCGGCTGAAGGGCCGGGAGCCGAAGAATCCGCGCGACGCCGACAGCGGCGACGGATGCGGAGACTCGATCATCCCGACCACGTCGCCGAGCACGGGCTGCAGCGTCGAAGCGTCACGCCCCCACAGAATCGCCACCAGCGGGGTGCCGCGCGCCACCAGCGCGCGGATGGCGCATTCGGTGACAGCTTCCCACCCCTTGCCCCGGTGTGACGCCGGGGCGCCGGGGCGCACCGTGAGCACCCTGTTCAGCAACATCACTCCCCTCCCGGCCCACGGGGTCAGGTCCCCGTTGGCGGGCCGCGGGTAGCCGAGGTCCGACGAGTACTCGGTGAAGATGTTGTCCAGGCTGCGCGGCAGCGGGCTGACGGCGGGGGCGACCGAGAAGCTCAGGCCCACCGCGTGTCCCGGCGTGGGGTAGGGATCCTGGCCGACGATCAGCACCCGCACCGCATCGAACGGAAACGTGAAGGCACGCAGCACATTTGCACCCGTGGGCAGGTAGCCGCGCCCCACGGCAAGCTCGCCGCGCAGGAAATCCCCCAGCGCGGCGACCTGTGCGCTGACCGGTTCCAGTGCATCGGCCCAGCCGTCGTCGACCAGTTCACGAAGAGGGCGCGCCGTCACGAGGCACCAACCTAGTTGAACGATTCCCAGCCGGCGTAGCCCGTCCAGTCCCGGCCGTCCACCCGCACCCGCGGCTGGCCCCCGACGACCGCCCCGATCGCGCGCCAGCCCGCCGGAACCTCTCGCGGGAAGCAAGCAACCAGGGCGTGGTCCTCGCCCCCGCCGAGCACCCACTCCCAGGGATCGACACCAAGCGCCTCGGCGGCGGCGGCCACGGCGTCGCGGTCGGCCAGCAGCGCACCGGTGTCCAGCTCGATCCCGACCCCCGAGGCCGCCGCCACATGCCGCAAGTCGGCAATCAGTCCGTCGGAGGTGTCGATCATCGCGGTGGCGCCCGCATCCGCGGCGACCCGGCCTTGCCCGTAGGGGGGTTCGGGGACCAGATGGCGCTTGCGGAGTTCGGGCGATTGGCGCACTCCGGCCGCCAGGAGCGCGTTGCCTGCGGCCGAGCGACCGAGATCGCCGGCGACAGCCACCGTCGAACCCACCAGCGCTCCCCTGCGCCGCACCGCGACCCGCCCGTCCAGGTCGCCCAGGACGGTCACCGACACCACCCACTGCGGACAGCTGACCAGGTCACCGCCCACGACGGCACCGCCGCCGCGGGCCGCTTCGGTTCGCATACCGTCGAACAGGTCAGCCACCTGGCGCGCGGAGGTGTCGGCGGGCGCACCGAATGCCACGACGAAGCCGCACGGTCGCGCGCCCATCGCCTCGATGTCGGCGGCGTTCTGCGCGATCGCCTTTCGGCCTACGTCGTGCGGGCTCGACCAGTCGAGCCGGAAGTGCCGGCCTTCGACGAGCATGTCGGTGGACACCAGCACCCGGCTGTCGGACACCGCCAGCAGCGCCGCGTCATCGCCGGGCCCGACCAGAACCGCATCAGAGCGCACGACCGCCGACGTGAGACGGTCGATGATCCCGAACTCTCCCAGATCAGCCAGCGTCGGATCGGCGCTGTCGGTCATGTAACCCTCTCACCCAAACGCGCTCTGCTGAACGCCGCAGCGACCTGCGGTACTTTTTCCCTGCACGACAGTTTATGAGACGAGGCGCTTCGCGAGGACGCGGGCGAAGGAGCCCGGCTGCACCAGCCGGGCCGTCGGACAGGAGTATTGGCGTGGTCGAGGCCTTCATGCTGATCCAGACTGAGGTCGGCCGCGCCGAGGTCGTCGCAAAGCAGGTGGCGGCTCTGCCGGGCGTGTTGTCGTCGGAGTACGTGACCGGACCGTATGACGTGGTAGCGCGGATCGGGTCGGTGAGCCTGACCGACCTGCAGGACAACATCGTCACCAGTGTTCAGGCCGTCGAGGGCATCACGAGAACGCTGACCTGCCCGATCGCCGCTTGAGTGGACGGGCTCGACCGTGACGGCCCGCCGCCGGCCGCGCTGCTGGCCGCGGTGGTCGTCGCGCTGCTCGCTGTTGTGGCGGTGATGGTCCTGGCCGCACGCCGCGGCCAGCAGGGTCCGGTCGCCATCGCCGCGGTGCCCGCGCCGCGGGCCGCCGAACCGGCCTGCCAGACACTGATGGCCGGGCTGCCCGACCGACTCGGCGAATACCGGCGCGCCCGGGCCGCCGAACCGGTGCCTCCCGGGGCCGCCGCGTGGCAGAGCGCCGGCCGCACCGGCGTTGTGATCCTGCGCTGCGGTCTGGATCGCCCAGCCGACTTCGTGGTGGGTTCGCCCTTGCAGGTTGTCGACGACGTGTCATGGTTCGGTGTCGTCGACACGGATCGCACCACGTGGTTCGCCGTCGACCGCCCCGTCTACGTCGCATTGACACTGCCCGCCGATTCCGGGCCGACGCCTATCCAGGACGTCTCGCAGGCGATCGCGGAGGCCATGCCTGCCAAGCCCCTCGATCCCGCGCCTGCCAGATAGGCACGGGTCAGCCGCGGGTCGTGGCGATGCACCGACCGCCGGTGCGCCTAGCGCAGACCGGTGCCGCGCGCCAGCGCCGTGTCGATCATGGCCGCCAGCAGCGTCGGATAGTCCACGCCGCTGGCCGCCCACATCTGCGGATACATCGAGATGGTGGTGAAGCCGGGCATAGTGTTGATCTCGTTGACCACCGGGCCGTCGTCGGTGAGGAAGAAATCGACGCGGGCCAGGCCCTGGCAGCCGATGGCATCGAAGGCGCGGATCGCCAGCTGGCGGATCTCGTCGGCGACGTCGTCGTCGACCTTGGCCGGCACGTCGAGCTCGGCTCCGTCGTCGAGGTACTTCGTGGCGAAGTCGTAGAAGCCGTCCTCGCGGCCGCGCACGCCGGCCACACGGATCTCGCCGAGGGTGCTCGCCTCGACCCGCCCGTCGGGCAGCTCCAGCACACCGCATTCCAGTTCGCGGCCGACGATCGCGGACTCGACGATCACCTTCGGGTCGTGCTCGGCGGCGGCGTCGATGGCGGCCGGCAGATCGTCCCACGACGTCACCCGGCTCACTCCGATCGAGGATCCGCCGCGGGCCGGTTTGACGAAGACCGGCAGGCCCAGGCGCTCCTGCTGTTCCGGATGCACCGTGCGGCGTCCCGGCCGCAACACAATGTGGTCGCCGATCGGCAGACCGTCGGCGGCCAGCAGCTTTTTGGTGAATTCCTTGTCCATCCCGGCCGCGCTGGCGAGCACCCCGGCGCCGACGTACGGAACCCCCGCAAGTTCGAGCAGGCCCTGGATGGTGCCGTCCTCGCCGTAGGGGCCGTGCAGCACGGGGAACACGACGTCGACGGAAGCCAGCACCTCGCCGGCGGCCCGGTGCAGATCGGCTCCGCCCAACGACACCAGCTCGCCACGCCGGGCGGGGTCGGCCGTCAGGGCCAGCGCCGGGCCCGAGCCGTCCGCGACCTCGGGCAGCCGGCTGCCGGTGATCGCCAGGCTGGCCGGAGTGGCATCCGAGAGCACCCAAGCCCCGTCGCGGGTGATGCCGACGGCGACGGCCTCGAACCGCCGCGGGTCGAGGTTGCGCAGAATGCTGCCCGCCGAGACGCATGAGATCGCGTGCTCGGAGCTGCGCCCGCCGAAGACGACGGCGACGCGGACACGTCCCGTCGGTTCGGGTTGGCGAGCGGTCACAGTCAACGAGGCTACCGGCTCACCCATCCCAGAGCTTGTTCGATGTCGGCGATCAGGTCGTCGGTGTCTTCGATGCCCAGCGATATCCGGGCGAATCCGTCGCTGACTTGGTCTCCCCAGCGTGCCCGGCGGTCGACCGAGGTGTGAATGCCGCCGAAGCTGGTCGACGCCACCAGCAGCTCGCTGCGGCGCACCAGCTCGCCCACCGCGGTCGCGTCGGCCAGTTCGACGGAAACCAACCCGCCGAACCTGCGCATCTGCGTCGCCGCGACCGGGTAGGCGGGATCGCCGGGCAGCCCGGGGTAGCGGACCGAACGCACGGCCGGGTGTCGGTGCAGAATCATGGCCAGGGCCTGCGCGTTGTGGCACTGCCGCTCGTAGCGTAGCCCCGCGCTGCCGAGGCTGCGCAACAGCAGCCACGCCTCGAAGGAGCCCAGAACCGGTCCGGACAGCAGCCGCTCCCGGGCGAGCGCGGCCATCACATCGGGATGGCTGCCGGCCACGTAGCCGGCGAGGAGATCGCTGTGCCCCGACAGCGCCTTGGTCGCGCTGGCCACCACAAGGTCGGCACCCAGCGACAGTGGAAGCTGACCCAGCGGAGTGGCGGCGGTGTTGTCGACGACCAGCCGGGCACCTTTGCGGCGGCAGATTCCCGCGAGCCGGTGCAGGTCGGTGACGTCCAGCGTCGGGTTGGCCGGGGTTTCGGCGAGCACCACGTCGGCGTGCTCGGCCGCGTCGCACATCTCGTCGCTTCGCGCCTGGCGCACGGTGACACCGCGCAGGGCGAGGTACTCCGACGCGTATGCGCGCACCTGGTAGTAGCCGTCGGCCGGAACGACGAGCACCGAACCCGCGCGGGTGAGTGCCCGCAGGGCGGCGCTGACGGCGGCCATCCCCGATCCGAACACCAACGCCGCGGCTGCACCTTCCAGCACGGCCAGCGCCGCCTCCAGCCGGCGCCAGGTGGGGTTGGATGCGCGGCCATAGAAGTCGAGCGAGTCCGGTGCATCGTCGGCAAGGTGAAACGTGGACGCCGCAACCAGGGTCGGCGCCACCGGCTCACCGGGAACGGCGGCCGAACTCACCGCCTGGACCGTGGACGTGGACGAGCCGAAGCGTCCGGGCTCGGTGCTCACTGTCGCGTCATTCCGGTTTGGTCCGGCGGCCCAGCAGCGCGGCGACCGCCGCGGTGACCGACAGGCCACGATGGCAGACCCGGTGGACCGCGTCGGTCAGCGGCATCTCCACGTCGTAGCTCGACGCCAGCGCCAGTATCGATTCGCAGGAGCTCACCCCTTCGGCGACGTGGCCGCCGGTGGCGCGCTGCGCGGCCGCGACGGTCTCGCCGTGGCCGAGCCGTTCACCGAAGGCGCGGTTGCGTGACCGCGGCGAGAAACAGGTCGCGACCAGGTCCCCGACTCCGGCCAGTCCTGCCAGGGTCGCATCTTTGGCGCCGACCGCGATGCCCAGGCGCATGATCTCGGCGAGGCCGCGGGTGATGATCGCCGCTGCCGTGTTCTCCCCCAGCCCGACACCGGCGGCCATGCCGCACGCGAGCGCGATGACGTTCTTGCACGCGCCGCCGATCTCGGTGCCGATGACGTCGGAGTTGGTGTACGGGCGGAAGTACCCCGTGCTCAGGCCGCGTTGCAGTGCCACCGCGCGCCCGGAATCGGTTGACGCGATAACGGTGGCCGCGGGCTGCCCGGCAGCGATCTCGCTGGCCAGGTTCGGGCCGGACAGTACCGCAACCTGGCTGGGGTCGACGCCGGTGACCTGGACGATCACCTGGCTCATCCGCATCAGCGTGCCGAGTTCGATGCCCTTGGCGAGACTGACCAGCGTGGCACCGGGGGTCAGGAGCGGCGCCCACTTCTCGAGGTTCTCGCGCAACGCCTGCGACGGCACCGCGAGCAGGACCGTCGTCACGCCGGCCAGCGCGCCAGCGGCATCGGTCGTGGCCTCGACGGCGGCGGGCACTTCGACATCACCCAGGTATGACGGGTTGCGACGGGTGGCGTTGATCTGCTCGGCCACCGCGGCACTGCGCGCCCACAATCGCACGCCGTTGCCCGCGTCGGCCAGCACCTTGGCCATCGCCGTACCCCAGGCGCCAGCCCCCATCACCGTCACGGTGCCCAACGTGAAAGCCATGACCCCTCTTCGCTATCGTGCTCATTTCGTCCGCGGCGCCCCCGTACCCGGCCAGCGTACTGGGCAGCGCTGGCAGGATGGCGGTCATGAGCGGCGCGCAGCGGAGCGGACACCGCGGCCCCGCGGACACCGGCCTGATCATCGCCGTCAAACGCCTCGACGCGGCGAAGACACGCTTGGCGCCGATGCTGGCCAGCGACGCCCGCGAACGCGTGGTGCTGGCGATGCTCGTCGACACCATCGTGGCCGCGGGACGGGTGGCCGCCATCGAGTCGATCGTCGTCGTCACCCCCGACCGGGAAGCGGCGGCGGCCGCAGCCGAACTGGGCACCCGGGTGCTCGCCGATCCCACCCCCGAGGGGCACGCGGACCCGTTGAACAACGCGATCAACGCCGCGGCCGCGCTCGTCGCCGAATCGACATCCAATGTCGTGGCGCTGCAAGGCGATCTGCCCGCCCTGCAATCCTACGAACTCGCACAGGCCATCGACGCCGCCCGCAACTATCGCCGCAGCTTCGTCGCCGATCGGCACGGCACCGGAACGTCGGCGTTGTTCGCCTTCGGCGTAGCGCTGGATCCCCGGTTCGGCTCCGATTCGGCGGCAGAACATCGCCGTTCCGGCGCCATCGAATTGACCGGACCGTGGCCCGGCCTGCGCTGTGACATCGACACACCCGACGACATGGCGGCGGCGCGGCTGCTCGGAATGGGATCCGCAACGCTGCATGCGGCCGATCGGCATGATCTAACTCGCTAGCGACGGTTGCGCCGATGCGTCATCATTTCAGGGTGACCGACACTCAAGCCATGTCAACCTACGAGGCACCCCCTGATGAATCGGCTGAGGAACGTCACTCGCCCCAAGCCCCGCCGGCCGCCACCCATCTCGACACGACACCGGCCCTGGCACTTCCCGACAATCGTTATCTCAACCGTGAACTGAGCTGGCTCGACTTCAACGCCCGGGTGCTCGCTCTGGCCGCCGATCCGTCGTTGCCGCTGCTGGAGCGGGCCAAGTTCCTGGCCATCTTCGCCTCCAATCTCGACGAGTTCTACATGGTGCGGGTCGCCGGCCTCAAGCGCCGCGACGAGATGGGCCTTTCGGTGCGGTCCGCGGATGGCCTGTCCCCGCGTGAGCAGCTGCGCCGCATCGGTGAACGCACCCAGCTGATCGCCAGTCGTCAAGCGCGGGTGTTCCTCGACCGGGTACGCCCCGCGCTGGCCGAAGAGGGCATCGTGGTGGTCGGCTGGTCGGATCTCGACGAGGCCGAGCACAGTCGGCTGTCGACGTATTTCCACGAGCAGGTGTTCCCGGTTCTGACACCACTGGCCGTCGACCCCGCCCACCCGTTCCCGTTCGTCAGCGGCCTGAGCCTCAACCTGGCCATCATGGTCCGTCAGCCGGAGGACGGCACGCAGCACTTCGCCCGGATCAAGGTGCCGCCCAACGTCGATCGGTTCGTGGCGCTCAAGGGCGAGGAGCGCGAGGACGGCCACCACAACGTGCGCTTCCTGCCGATGGAAGAACTCATCGCGGCGTTCTTGCCCGTGCTGTTCCCCGGACTGGACATCGTCGAGCACCACGCTTTCCGGATCACCCGCAACGCAGACATGGAGGTCGACGAAGACCGCGACGAGGATCTGCTCAAGGCGCTCGAACGAGAGTTGGCCCGCCGGCGGTTCGGCTCGCCAGTGCGGCTCGAGGTCGCCGACGACATGACCGAGCACATGCTCGAACTGCTGCTGCGCGAACTCGACGTCGCCCCGGGCGATGTCATCCAGGTGCCGGGTCTTCTCGACCTGTCGTCGCTCTGGCAGGTATACGGAGTGGACCGGCCGGCGCTCAAAGACCCCACGTTCGTGCCCGCCACCCCGCCCGCGTTCGGCGAACGCGAAACTCCCAAGAGCATTTTCGCGACGCTGCAGGAAGGGGATGTGCTGGTTCACCATCCCTACGACTCGTTCTCGACTACCGTCCAGCGATTCATCGAGCAGGCCGCCGCCGACCCCAACGTATTGGCGATCAAACAGACTCTGTACCGGACGTCGGGCGACTCGCCGATTGTCAACGCACTGATCGACGCCGCTGAGGCGGGCAAGCAGGTGGTTGCCCTCGTCGAGATCAAGGCGCGCTTCGACGAGCAGGCGAACATCAAGTGGGCCAGAGCCCTGGAGCAAGCGGGCGTGCATGTCGTGTATGGGCTCATCGGGCTCAAGACGCACTGCAAGACGTGTCTGGTCGTGCGCCGCGAGGGTTCGACCATCCGGCGCTACTGCCATATCGGCACCGGCAACTACAATCCGAAGACCGCGCGGCTCTACGAGGATGTCGGGTTGCTGACCGCGGCACCCGATATCGGCGCCGACCTCACCGATCTGTTCAACTCCCTGACCGGCTATTCCCGCAAGGTCAGCTACCGCAATCTTCTGGTTGCTCCGCACAGCGTGCGCAGGGGCATCGTCGAGCGCATCGAGCGCGAGGTCGACGCCGCGCGTGAGGGTGCAGACGCCCGGATCCGGCTGAAGGCCAACGCACTCGTCGACGAACAGGTCATCGACGCGCTGTACCGGGCGTCACAGGCAGGGGTGCGGGTCGAGGTCGTCGTGCGCGGTATCTGCGCTCTGCGTCCCGGCGCCGAGGGCTTCTCCGAGAACATCTCCGTGCGTTCCATTTTGGGGCGCTTCCTGGAGCATTCGCGCATCATCCACTTCAAGGCCATCAACGAATTCTGGATCGGCAGCGCCGACATGATGCATCGAAATCTCGATCGCAGAGTCGAGGTGATGGCTCAGGTCAAGGATCCGCGCCTGACCGCTGCGCTGGAAGAAGTGTTCGAGTCGGCGCTGGACCCGGCGACCCGCTGCTGGGAGCTTGGCGCCGACGGCAACTGGACCGCGATGCCGCACGAGGGCGAGACGGTGCGCGACCATCAAGCATCGATGATGGTGAAGCACGGCCAGCGCTGATACCTGAAAGCCATCGCCGACTGACGAATCGATATGCAGGAGTACAGGTGTCGAGAGAGCCATTCGGGCGAAGTCGCCCGAGTCGAGTATTTGCGGCGGGCGCGGTGCTGTGGCGCCCCTCAGTACAAGACCCCGAAGAGCCCGAGGTAGCCGTCATCCACCGTCCGCGCTACGACGACTGGTCACTGCCCAAGGGCAAACTCGAGCCGGGCGAAGTAGAAGCGGTGGCCGCCGTCCGGGAAATCAAAGAGGAAACCGGATTTCACAGCGAGTTGGAGCGGCGGTTGGCGTCGGTCAGCTACCCGGTGGACGAGAAGGTGAAAAAGGTCCAGTATTGGGCGGCGCGCGCCGTTCACGGCGAGTTCGTCCCCAATAACGAAGTCGACAAGATACTGTGGCTGCCGCTGGCCGTCGCGATGACGAAGGTGAGCTACGCCTACGACCGGAAAGTGTTGCGATGCTTCGCAAAACAACCGGCCGACACTCACCAGTTGCTCATCGTCCGGCACGCCACGGCCGGGCGCCGGAGCCGCTACAACGGCGACGACTGGAACCGGCCGCTCGACAGGTACGGAAGGGCACAGGCCGAATCGCTCGTGGGTCTGCTCCTGGCGTTCGGTGCCACCGACCTTCATGCGGCCGACCGCCTGCGTTGTCACCAGACGATCGAGCCACTGGCCGAGAAGCTATCGGTGTCGATCTGCAACGAGCCGGCGCTGACCGAAGAGGCCTACGCGGACAGCCGGAAACGGGCTCGGCAGCGCGTGCTCGAAATCGCCGAGAAACCCGGCACGCGAGTCATCTGCTCGCAGGGCAAGGTGATCCCGGACTTGATCGAATGGTGGTGCGAGCAGGACGGTGTGCGTCCGGACCGGTCACGCAACCGCAAAGGCAGCGTTTGGGTGATGTCTTTGGCCGACGACAAGCTGGTCTCCGCCCACCATATCGGCAGTCCGCTCGCCAAAGGTCAGTAGCGGCCGGAAGCCGCCCCGGGGACACGAGCACCCCCCTCAGACATGAGCACGCCGCGGGAAATCCCTTCCCGCGGCGTGCTTTGTGACGATCTACTTTCGGCCCTTCTTGGCCGGAGCCTTCTTGGCCACAACCTTGGTCGCTACCGCCGCCTTCTTGACCGGAGCCTTCTTGGCCACAGCCTTGGTGGCGGCCGCCTTGGTGGCGGTGGCCTTGGTGGCCGGGGCCTTTGTCGCGGTCGCCGCCTTCTTGGCCGGAGCCTTGGTCGCGGCGGTTTTGGTGACCGGAGCCTTCTTGGCAACGACCTTGGTGGCGGTCACCTTGGTAGCGGCCGCCCTCGTCGCGGGCCTCTTGGCGGCGACCTTGGCGACCACCTTGGCGGCGAGGGCCTTTCGCGAGGCGGCCCGCTTGGCAACGGCCTTGCGAACCGCGCCGGCGACGGCGCCGCGTTTGACGGCGGGACCCTCGGCCGGGAGCTTTTGCGCGCCCGAGACAACCGCTTTGAACTGAGCGCCCGGGCGGAATGCCGGCACGGAGGTCGGCTTCACTTTCACCGTCTCGCCCGTGCGAGGATTCCGCGCGACACGAGCAGCGCGCCTGCGCTGTTCGAAAACGCCGAAGCCGGTGATCGTCACGCTGTCGCCCCTGTGCACCGCGCGGACGATGGTGTCGACGACATGCTCGACGGCAGCGGTGGCCTGCCGACGGTCTGAGCCCAATTTCTCCGTGACCACGTCGATGAGCTCTGCTTTGTTCATGCAACCTCCGAAGCTATGGTGGCCCTTTTCTTGGGACCGATTAGAGCACACGGTAAACCTTGGCAAGGCTGATTTCCAAGAGCCACGCGTAATTTCGGGTATCGCGCCGAACTGCCGCAACCCTGTCACGCAATCCGGTCAGTGTTCTTCAGGTCCTCGCGAAACCGATGATTCGAGGTATCCGGACGGTCTCATACAGCCGGCAGCGTGCGCGGCTTCCACGCCGGACGAGTTGCCTCGAACTGCTCTATTTCGCCGAGTTTGCGCAGCGTAAGCCCGATATCGTCGAGTCCTTCGCGCAGCCGCCAGGCGGTGTAGTCATCAATCGTGAACGGCACCAATGCCGTTGCGGCGACGATATTCCGATCATTAAGACTCACAGTGATTTCCAAACCCGGAGTCTGCTCGAGCAGCTTCCAGAGCAATTCCACGTCGTCTTGGGTGACCTGGGCGGCGAGTAGGCCTGCCTTACCGGCGTTGCCGCGGAAGATGTCGGCGAAACGGGATGAGATGACCACGCGAAATCCGTAGTCCATCAGCGCCCATACGGCATGCTCGCGTGACGATCCGGTGCCGAAGTCGGGCCCGGCGACCAACACCGAGCCTTTGTCGAAGGGGCGGATATTCAATATGAACTTAGGATCATTGCGCCAGGACGCAAACAATCCGTCCTCGAAACCCGTTCGCGTGACACGCTTTAAGTAGACCGCGGGAATGATCTGATCGGTGTCCACATTGGACCGCCGCAGCGGGACGCCGATGCCGGTATGCGTCCGGAAGGCTTCCATCGGGGGCATTCCTCCTATTTCAAGTCGCTCGGCGAGGACAATGTGCCGCGCACCGCGGTGGCCGCCGCGACCACCGGCGACACCAGATGTGTGCGGCCGCCCTTGCCCTGCCGGCCTTCGAAATTGCGGTTCGACGTCGACGCGCAGCGCTCTCCCGGCCGCAGTTGGTCGGGGTTCATCCCCAGGCACATGGAGCACCCCGCCTGGCGCCACTCAGCACCGGCTGACTCGAAGACGTCGGACAGGCCTTCGGACTCCGCCTCGGCGCGCACCCGCATCGAACCAGGCACGATGAGCATCCGGACGCCGTCGGCGACCTTGCGGCCACGCAACACCTCAGCCACCGCGCGCAAATCCTCGATGCGGCCGTTGGTGCACGAACCCACGAACACGGTATCGACGGCGATGGCCCGCATCGGTGTGCCCGGCGATAAGTCCATATATGCCAACGCCTTCTCGGCCGACTGCTTGTCGGCATCGCCGGTCATCATCTCCGGATCCGGCACGCTCTCCGACAACGGGACGCCCTGACCGGGGTTGGTTCCCCACGTCACGAACGGGCTCAGCGCGGCGGCGTCGACGTACACCTCGGAGTCGAACTCGGCACCCTCTTCGGTGCGCAGCGCGTCCCAGGCCGCCACCGCGTGGTCCCAGTCCGCGCCCGTCGGCGCGTGCGGGCGACCGGCGAGGTATTCGTAGGTGGTCTCGTCCGGAGCGACCATACCCGCCCGCGCACCCGCCTCGATGCTCATGTTGCAGACCGTCATGCGGCCCTCCATCGACAGGGCTTCGATTGCGCTGCCCCGGTATTCGATGACGTACCCCTGCCCGCCGCCGGTTCCGATCTTGGCGATGACCGCCAGAATGATGTCCTTGGCCGTCACACCCGGGGGCAACACGCCGTCCACGTTGACCGCCATCGTCTTGAACGGCCTCAGCGGCAACGTCTGGGTGGCCAGCACATGCTCGACCTCCGACGTACCGATGCCCATCGCCAACGCGCCGAACGCACCGTGAGTGGAGGTGTGGCTGTCTCCGCACACCACCGTCATGCCCGGCTGTGTCAAACCCAGTTGGGGGCCGATGATGTGCACGATGCCCTGCTCTGCATCTCCCATGGGGTGCAGTCGGATCCCGAATTCCCGGCAGTTGCGCCGCAGCGTCTCGACCTGGGTGCGCGATACCGGGTCCGCGATCGGCTTGTCGATATCCACGGTGGGAACGTTGTGGTCTTCGGTCGCAATCGTCAGGTCGGGCCTGCGCACGCGCCGTCCGGCGAGCCGCAGCCCGTCGAATGCCTGTGGGCTGGTCACTTCGTGGACGAGGTGCAAGTCGATGTAGATCAGGTCGGGCTCGCCCTCCCGCGCGGTGACGACGTGGTCCGCCCAAACCTTCTCTGCCATCGTGCGGGGCCGGTATCGGTTGGACATCATTTCTCGATTCCCCCGCACGTCTTGGGGCCTGGACTAATGGCCCACCCGTGCCGGCTATCGGGTAACCGGGCTGCGGTCCGACGGCCATGCAGCTGGATATCTCAACATGCGGGACGCTAGTATCTCTCTATGAGACATGATAGCGGCATCGGCGTTCTCGACAAAGCCGTCGGTGTGCTGCGGGCGGTTCGCGATTCCCCCTGCGGGCTGGCCCAGCTCTGCGAGCGCACCGGCCTGCCTCGGGCGACCGCGCACCGGCTGGCCGCCGGGCTGGAAGTCCACCGGATGCTCGACCGCGACGGCGAGGGCCGATGGCGGCTGGGACCCGCCATCGGCGAACTGGCGGCTCACGTTCCCGATCCGCTGCTGACGGCGAGCGCGGCGGTACTGCCCCGGCTTCGCGAGATCACCGGAGAAAGCGTGCAGCTCTACCGGCGCGACGGAACGTCGCGCATCTGCATCGCCGCCGCCGAACCCCCTGCAGGCCTGCGGGATACCGTCCCTGTGGGCTCCCGGTTGCCGATGACGGCAGGATCGGGGGCAAAGGTGCTGTTGGCCTACAGCGATGCGCCCACCCAACAGGCGGTGTTGGCCACGGCGAAATTCACCCACCGGTCACTGGCCGACGTTCGCCGCCGGGGCTGGGCGCAGAGCGTTGCCGAGCGCGAACCGGGGGTGGCCAGCGTCAGCGCGCCGGTCCACGACGCCAAGGGTGAAGTGGTCGCGGCGATCTCGGTGTCCGGGCCGATCGACCGCATGGGCCGCAGCCCGGGGGCACGATGGGCCGCCGACCTGCTCGCCGCCTCCGAAGCGCTGTCGCGTCGTCTAGACCAACTGATTTGAGCGGGGCTTTCGCGGTTCACCGGCGGCTCAGACAGTGACGGGAGTTCCCGACCATTTACGGTGACGCCAACCAAAGATGCTCCCGTGTCAGGTGAACACGCGTTCGAGGCTGAGATGCCATCGGCGACAACTACCCTGTCGCTATGAAGCGCTTGTCGAGCGAGGACGCCACATTCTTATTCGTCGAGACTCACGAATGCCCTATGCACATCTGCGGGCTGACGGTCTGCGACCCCGCGGGGGTGTCGAATTTCGGCGTGGATGCGGTCACAGACCTTCTCGCCGCACGCATCCCGGAGTTGCCGGTGATGCGCTGGCGGGTGACCGGCGCCCCGATGGGCGTCAACCGGCCGTGGGCAGTAGAGGACACCGAACTCGACCTCGACTACCACGTACGACAGATCGCCGTCCCCTCGCCGGGCGGACGCAAAGAACTCGAGCGGCTGATCGGGAGGCTGGTCGCCTACCCCCTGGACCGGGCCAGACCGCTGTGGGAGTTGTGGTTCATCGAAGGCGTCGAGGGCGGTCGCGTCGCGATGTTGGCCAAGATGCACCACGCACTCGTCGACGGGGTGTCCGGTGCCGGTTTGACCGACATGCTGCTCGACACCACCCCCATACCGCGGCCACCCGCCGTCCGGGACTGCGCACCGCCGGCTGACAACGGCCTCCCGGGCTGGGAGAGACGCGCCATCGAGGGGATGTTCAACATCTCCATGACGCCCTATCGGGTGGCGCGGCTCGCCCAGCAAACGCTCGCTCAGCAGTGGGCAGTGCGCGGGCTGACGAACAAACCTCCCCGCATGTTCGAAGCCCCGCATACCCGTTTCAATGCGCAACTCTCGGCGCAGCGGCGGCTCTCCGGCATCACCCTGCCTCTGGAGCGACTCAAGGCTGTCAAACGGGCGTTCGACGTGAAGCTCAACGACGTGGTGCTGGCAATCGTGTCCGGGGCGATGCGCGGCTACCTGCAGGACCGGGAAGGAGTGCCCGAACGGCCGTTGATCAGCCTGGTCCCGATCTCGATACGCGCCGACGGCAACCGCGCGGATGACCAATTCGGCAACCAGATCAGCAATATGACCGTGAGCCTGGCAACCGACGTCAACGACCCCGGCGACAGGATTAAGGCCATTTACAGCAGTTCGCAGGGCTCCAAGGAGATGAACAGGGCGCTGAGAGCACACGAGATCATCCGCTATACCGAGATCACGCCCCCGGGCATGGCGGGCCTGGTCATGCGGGCCTACACCTCCAGCCATCTGGGCAGCGGACGACGCGCCCCGTTCAACGTGGTGGTCTCCAACATCCCCGGTCCCGACTACGCCTACTACGTGGCCGGCGCGCCCGTCGAGCGCATGCTGCCCATAGGTCCACTGGTCGCGGACTTCGGACTCAACGTCACGTGCTTCAGCTACAACGGTTCGATGGACTTCGGCGTCCTCACGACGCCGCAGATCGCTCGCGACGTCGACGCGCTCGCCGACGCCTTCGAACCCGCACTGCGCGACCTGGAGCAAGCTGCCGGCATCGGAGGGGCGCAGTGAAACGCGACCGTGGCTCACCCAGAGCCGCCACTGTGCACCCCCGGGGTGGCCGGGGTGTCCTCGGGAGCTGCCTGTCAGACTGGCCCGCATGGGAACCAAGCAGCGCGCACAGATCGTGATGTCCGCCGACGAAATCGTCGAGTTCGTCGGCAGGAGCCGTACGGGGACTCTGGCCACGATCGGCGCCGACGGTCAACCGCACCTGGTGGCCATGTGGTATGGCATCCTCGACGGTGAGATCTGGCTGGAGACGAAGACCAAGTCCCAGAAGGCTGCCAACCTGCGTCGTGACCCGCGCTTCACGTTCATGATCGAGGACGGCGAAAGCTACGACACGCTGCGCGGGGTGTCTTTCGAAGGCACGGTGGAGATCGTGGACGATGCGGAGACGGCCTTCCGCGTCGGGGTTAGCGTCTGGGAGCGCTACACCGGGCCCTACACCGACGAGATGAGGCCCGCAGTCGACATGATGATGAACAAGCGCGTCTGTGTGCGACTGGTCACGGCCCGGACGCGCTCATGGGACCATCGCAAACTCGGATTGCCGCCAATGCCGGCCTCGGGATCGACCGCCCCCGGGGCGGATTAGCCCTGGGATTAGCCGGGATCAGTGCGACTCGACCGAACGTGGACCCGGTATCGACCCCGTGTTGATTGGTAGCCCCGATGGGATTCGAACCCACGCTACCGCCGTGAGAGGGCGGCGTCCTAGGCCGCTAGACGACGGGGCCAGAACCAATCCACGGCTCAGACGAGCCGGGAAGTCAGCATAGCTCAGCGACGGGCGCCGACCTAATCGGCGATCGCGCTGGGGTACCAGGACTCGAACCTAGAATGGCTGAACCAGAATCAGCTGTGTTGCCAATTACACCATACCCCATTGGCCACCCGTCTTTGCTGATCAGCACCGCTTTCCACACTTTCAGCGCGGTCTGAGCGCATTCTCAGCGCAGAAGTGCGGTGCGGCCGCCAGCCGAAGAGGGCCGACGAGCAGAGTACCAAAGATTGTCCGACCCCCGTCATCTGCGTCATACGTGTTCACCCCTATGCCCGGGGCGCCTCGCACAGCCGGGCCAGACTGCGGTCGCGGCCCAGCAGTTGCAGCGACTCGAACAGCGGCGGACTAACCGTGGATCCCGTGACCGCGACCCGGACGGGACCGAAAGCCTGCCGCGGTTTGAGGCCCATCCCGTCGATCAGCGCCGACTTCAGGGCGCCCTCGATGTCCGGCGCGGACCAGTCGGGCAGCGGCTCCAGCGCGGCGGCCGCCGCGTCGAGCACCGGCCCGGCGCCGGGGCCGAGTTCTTTGGTGACCGCCCTGGGCTCCAGCTGATAGGAATCGTCGTCGAGGAAACGCAGCAGATCCCATGCGTCTGTGAGCACCACGATGCGGGTCTGCACCAGACGAGCGGCCAGGCCGAATTCCGCGTCGCCGAGGCCGATGTCGTGGCCGTGTTCGACGAAGTAGGCCCGCAACCGAGAGGCGAAGTCGGCCTCGCCGAGCAGCCGGATGTGCTCGGCATTGAGAGCGTCGGCTTTCTTCTGATCGAAGCGGGCGGGGTTGGAGTTGACGTCGACGACGTCGAATGCGCCCACCATCTCCTGCACGCTGAAAATGTCGCGATCGTCGGCGAGCGACCAGCCCAGCAGTGCAAGGTAGTTCAGCAGCCCCTCGGGAATGAAGCCGCGGTCACGGTGCAGGAAAAGATTCGATTGCGGATCGCGCTTCGACAGCTTCTTGTTGCCGTCGCCGAGCACGGGAGGCAGATGGCCGAACCGCGGTACCGCGTCCGCGACGCCGATGCGGATCAAAGCGTCGTACAACGCCAGTTGCCGCGGGGTGGAAGGAAGCAGGTCCTCGCCGCGCAGCACGTGGGTGATCTTCATCAGGGCGTCGTCCACAGGATTGACCAAGGTGTACAACGGATCTCCCGTACCGCGGGTGAGCGCGAAATCCGGAACCGAGCCGGCCGGGAACGTCGTTTCGCCGCGAACCAGATCGCTCCAGCCGATATCGGAGTCCGGCATCCGAAGGCGTACAACGGGTTTGCGTCCCTTGGCGCGGTAGTCGGCGCGTTGCCGATCGGTCAGATCGCGGTCGAAGTTGTCATAGCCCAGCTTGGGATTGCGGCCCGCGGCCAGATGCCGGTCCTCGACTTCCTGCGCCGTCGAGTACGCCTCATACGCCTCCCCCGCCGCCAACAGCTTCGCGATGACCTCCAGGTGGATGTCGCGCCGCTGCGATTGCCGGTACGGCCCGTACGGTCCGCCCACTTCGGGTCCTTCGTCCCAGTCCAGTCCGAGCCAACGCAGGGCGTCCAGCAACGCCTCGTAGCTCTCCTCGCTGTCGCGCTGCGCGTCGGTGTCCTCGATGCGGAAGACGAAAGCCCCGCCGGTGTGGCGGGCATAGGCCCAGTTGAACAGCGCGGTGCGAATCAGGCCGACGTGCGGCGCTCCGGTGGGCGACGGGCAGAACCTGACGCGTACGGCTTCCGTCACGATTTTCCTTTTCGCACAACGGGGTTGGTGAGAGTGCCGATTCCCGAGACGGTGATGCTGACGGTGTCGCCGTCCTCGATCGGACCCACTCCCTCTGGAGTTCCGGTGAGGATGAGGTCGCCGGGCAGCAGCGTCATCACGGCCGACACCCATTCCACGATGGCCCCGATGTCGTGGATCATCAACGAGGTGTTGGAGTGCTGTCGCACCTGACCGTTGACCTCGGTGCGCAGATCGAGGCCGGCCGGGTCGATGTCGGTGACGATCCACGGCCCGAGCGGGCAGAACGTGTCATGGCCCTTGGCGCGCATCCACTGTCCGTCCTTGCGCTGCTGGTCACGCGCCGACACATCGTTGGCGATGGTGTACCCCAGGATGTTCTCGGCCGCGCGCGCCGCCGGCACATCCTTGCAGGGACGGCCGATCACCGCGGCCAGTTCGCCCTCGTGGTGTACTGCATGGGCATCGGCGGGCAACTGTATCGGCACTCCGGGACCGATGATCGCGGTATTGGGTTTGAGGAAGATCACGGGATCCTCGGGGGCGACACCGCCCATCTCCTCGGCGTGTGCCGCGTAGTTCTTACCCATGCAAACGACCTTGCTGGCCAGGATGGGGGCTAGCAGTCGGACGTCCGCCAGCGGCCAACCGCGGCCCGTGAACGTCGGCGCGCCGAACGGATGCTCGGCAATTTCCCTGCATACGGCGTCACCGCCGACGCCTTCGATACTGACGAAGGCGACACCGTTCGGGCTGGCAATTCGGCCGAGGCGCACCCCTTCACCCTATAAGCGGGGGTTATTCTGGTAACCACCGTCACCAAAAATCACCAAAAGTGACCAGAAGTCACCAGAACGAGTTCTGCAACCCGCCCGAAGGAATGCCGATGAACGTCAGGGATCGCCTCGACCGCGACAAGCTACCCAACCCGACATCGCTGGCAGAGTTCCCGTTCAACATGTTCGTGCGCCTGCTGGCAAACGGAGACATCCGCGCGACCGCGGCCCAGCACCAGTCGTTCCGCAAGTTCGCAGATCTCGGCGATCCGCTCGCCGACGCCGTCGTCGCGATGATCCAGCGACTGCCGACCGGCGTCGGCCGCAGGATGTTCGAGATCGCGGTGGACCAGGGCATCGGCGCGCTCGACGATCCGCCCAGCGAACTCGTCAGGTTCTTCGCCGCCGTCGAGGAGCAACCGTACTGGCTCGACTACGACAAACTGCGCCTTGCCGCGCGGGTCAGCATGCGCACCGGCGTCATCGGCATCGGACTTGCCCTGCCAGGATTGGCGCTGACGGGCGGATACCTGGCCTCCAGGGCCGACAAGCCGTTGGTGGGCACCGGCGACCTGCACCGGATGGCGCCGCGGCGCCTGCACGAGACCGCCGCGTGGTACATCGATGTGACCTCACCGGGCGGACTGGACCGTTTCGCGCCGGGGTTCACCGGAACGCTGCGGGTGCGGCTGATGCACGCGCTGGTGCGCGCCGCCATGCACCGGCGCCAGGACTGGGACTACGGCACGTGGGACACGCCGGTCAACCAGGTCCAGCTGGCGGGCACCCTGATGCTCTTCTCGTTGGCGAACCTCGCGGGCTGCCAAGCCATGGGGATGCGCTTTTCCGAGGGCGAGCGCGAAGCGGTGTTCCACTTCTGGCGCTACGTCGGATTGCTGATGGGAGTGCACGCCGAACTCGTACCCACGTGTGAGGCCGACACGTGGCGGTTGCTGTGGCTGGAGGCCGACACCGAATTCCTGCCCGACCAAGACTCGCTGCGGCTGGCACAGGCGCTGCACGGTAACCGCGACGAAGGCTGGGCCGTCGAATTGGGCCGCGCCTACCTATCGTCGTACAGCCGGCTGATCCTTGGCAAGACGAACGCCGACCGTCTGGGGCTCTTGGACAACAAGCCGCTGCAGGCCGCTGTGTTGGCCACCTCTGCGGTCAACCGGCTGTTCGACTATCGGCGCGTCATACCCGGAATGACTTGGCTCAGTGAGGAGTTGGGCCAGCGGGCGCGGCGCGGACTCATCACTCGGGGAATGGCCGAGACCGGCGGGGACCGCACCTACCGTCGCCATGACACCCTCGCGGCGGCCGGCTGACGCCATGTCCGGCCCGCTGATCCGGTAGCGGACGGGCCAGGCCGGCTCGGGGGTCTGCGTGCCGCTACAGCGGACTATCGGATTCGCCCGACTCGCCGTCCTGGACGTCGGCGTCCGCATCGGCCGCGTCCGCCGCGACCACGGCGGCCTTACGCAGCCGCGCGATGATGCCATCCAGGTCGATGGCGAACATGTCGGGCCGGAAGACGTGGCCGCCGGGCCGCTCATGCCATTCGTGCGGGATGCCGGCGTTGGCGAGCAGTCCGCGGAATTCCCGCTGGCCCGCCAGCACCGCTGTCTCGTTGACGCTGTCGAACCAGTTGATCGGGTCCGGACTGGTGCCCGCGACCAGGAAGATCCTCTTGTTGCGGTAGCTCTCGATGCGCTGTACCGGGTTGTCGGCGGTGACCCTGGCCTGGTCCCAGAACGGCACGCCGTAAACGTTGCCGCCGGCGAGATCCAGGACCGCCGAAGTGATGTTCGCCCAGTGCACGACAAGGCCGAAGTCGCGGCGCAAGCTCGCCGGACCGGAGTGGCTGCTCACCGACGCGAAATGGCCGTAGTACTTGGCCGCGTACTTCAGCGCACCGAAGCCGCCCATCGAGAACCCGCCAACCGCGCGGCCGTCGTACTCGGCGTAGGTCCGGAAATTGGCCTCGATCCACGGGAGCAGCTGATTGATGTGGAATGACTCCCAGTTGCGCGGACCGCTGAAGGACGCGACCGGGTTGGAGTGCCAGCCCGCGTGCCCGCCGTCGGGCATCACGACGATGATCGGCTTTCCGGCGGTCCAGTCGCGGATCCCCATAAAGTCGAACGAACGGAAATCGTCATTGCCGCCGTGGAACATGTACAGGACGGGATACGTGCGCCCGCTGGTGTGGTAATCGCTGGGAAGCAGGACGTTTATGCCCGGGTTCCAGGCGATCTCCGGAGTCCGGAACCGGTAGTACCAGAGACGCGGGTCGTTCTCGTTGCGATCGACAATGGTCAGGCCGAAGCCGTCGCCGCGCGCGGCGAATATGACCACTGACTGCCCACTTGCGAGGGTCGCGGATTCGGCAAGACCGTTGGCGGCGGCGATCGCCTGGGAAAACGACGCATCACCGTAAAAGCGCTGCGCCAGCGACGACAGCGTGTCCCCCGCGACAACCGTGTATCTCATGATATTTGGGATGAGCAGCCGTTGCCCGGCAGCGATCACGTTCGGATCGAGGATGCCGCTGGCGTTGGCGATCAGCCGGTACAACGCCGGGTCACCGTAGTAGCGCTGCGCCAACGCCGACAGCGTGTCCCCCGCGACAACGGTGTGTCTGGCGTAGTCGGGAATGATCAGCCGTCGCCCGACAGCTACGGCGTTCGGATTGGCGATCCCACTGGCTGTGGCGATCAGCCGATAGAATCCAGCGTCGGAATAGAAGCGCAGCGCCAGCGTCGAGAGTGTCTCACCCGCGGCGACGATGTGTTTTCTGACCAACCGTTCACTCCTTTTGGAGGATGTCCCGACTTCCGCGGCACACCAGTGGCGACTCGGTGAGCATCGATGCTGCGCTCAACTGCACCATTATGCCGCTTAGAGGGCCCGTCGGCGGCGAATCCGGAGTAGTGGGTGAACATCGCGCGCGTGTCGCTAAAAGTGCTGTTGGCCAATATCTTTCGGACGCACCAATGCATCGGGACGCTTTCGCGCATACCGGATGTTCTCGGGTCGGGGTCGAGTCTGGGCGCTCTTTCTCGCTGCGCGACCTGCCCGCACTGGGAGCACCGGCGGTGATCGAACCCGGCTGGCCGGCCACACTTCGTCGGGCGACACCGCGTCCACAACCGCTTTCACGTAATTCCATAATACGAGACATCAGTTCATTATTTGAGATACCCGTGACACGATGAACCCATGACCGCCACAGGAATCAGCACCGCGCGCCGCTGGTCGATGCTGGCGATCGCACTCGGGGCGACGTTGTGCGCCAACGTCTTCATCACCGGTGCCGCCTTTCTGATCCCGGCACTGCACCGCGAACGCGGCGTGAGCCTGTCCCAAGCCGGCCTGGTGTCGGCAATGCCCAGCTTCGGGATGGTCTTCACGCTTGTCGCCTGGGGCTACCTGGTCGACCGAATCGGCGAACGCATCGTCTTGACGGTCGGGTCGGCATTGACGGCGGCAGCCGCGTTCGGCGCGGCAGCATCCGATTCCCTCGTGGCGGTCGCGGCCTTCCTGCTCCTCGGGGGTATGGCGGCCGCCAGCAGCAACACCGCGAGCGCACGGGTGGTGGTCGGCTGGTTCCCGCCCGACCGGCGCGGCCTGGTGATGGGCGTTCGGCAGACCGCGCAGCCGCTGGGAGTCGCGTTGGGCGCGTTGGTGATTCCACAGCTCGCCCAAGCGCCCGGCGTGTCCGTCGCGCTGATGTTTCCGGCGGCGGTGTGCGCTGTCGCGGCCGTCGTCACCGCGATCGGCATCCTCGATCCCCCGCGGCCACAGCTCACCGAAGCTCATCCGGGCGACCTGGCGAACCCCTACCGCCCTTCCCGGGGCACCTCGGCATTGTGGCGAATCCACGCGGTGTCGGTGCTGCTCGTAGTACCGCAGTCGGTGGTCTGGACCTTCACCCTGGCCTGGCTGATGACCGGCCGAGGGTGCACCGCCGGCTCGGCCGGCGCGATGGTCACCTTCGCTCAGCTGTGCGGCGCGGCGGCACGCATCGGAGCGGGGCGATGGTCGGATGCGGTGGGCTCACGGTTGCATCCGGTCCGCATGATCGCGGTCGCAGCCGCGGCTTCGATGGCGCTGCTCGCGCTGACCGACCGCGTGCACGCACCCTCGGCGGTCGTGGTGATGGTGGTCGCCTCGATGATCACGGTGTCGGACAACAGCCTGGCGCTGACGGCGATCGCCGAGATCGCGGGTCCGTTCTGGAGCGGGCGCGCGCTTGGGATCCAGAACACCAGCCAGCTGTTCGCCAGCGGCCTCGCACAACCGGCGTTCGGCGCGTTGATAGCCGCCTTCGGATTTCCCGCGGCCTTCGCGGTATGTGCGCTGTTCCCGTTGCTCGCAGTGCCGTTGGTGCCGGTCCACGCCGATCCTCTGCGCGCCGGCGACTGAACTCCCCGGGCTCTCAGAGCATCAAGGCAAAATACCTCGGCACCGTCGACCCAAGGTTAACAAAAGGCAAACTTCGGCTGACAAATTAGGCTTAGTAGTATTTCTGAAAGGAAAACTGAGCCAGAATCGCTCCCCGTGACTCTTGAGTTCTTCTTGTTGGTGGTCGTGGTGATCACCGCCCTCGCATTCGACTTCACCAACGGTTTCCAGGACACCGGCAATGCGATGGCGAGTTCGATCGCCAGTGGAGCGCTCAAACCGAAACAGGCCGTGACACTTGCAGCGTCGCTGAACCTGGTGGGCGCCTTCATGTCGACCGCACTCGCGGCGATGATCGCCAACGGGCTGGTCGACGCTCAGCTGGTGACGCTCGAGATCGTCTTCGCCGGGCTGGTGGGCGGGATCGTGTGGAACCTGTCGGCCTGGTTGCTCGGCATCCCGTCCAGCTCCTCGCACGCGCTCATCGGCGGCATCGTCGGAGCCATGATCGGCGCGGTCGGCGGCCACGGGGTGATCTGGCACGGGCTGGTGGCCAAAGTCGTCGCTCCGGCCCTGCTGGCGCCGACGATCGCGCTGATCGTCGCAACCACCGGAACTGCCCTGGTTTACCGAATCACCCGCGGAGTGCCCGTCGAGCGGCGGATCAAGAGCTTCCGTTACGGGCAGATCGGCTCGGCATCACTGATCTCGCTGGCGCACGGCACCAACGACGCACAGAAGACGATGGGCGTGATCTTCCTGGCGCTGATCTCCTACGGTGCCGCCAGCCGCAACGATCCGGTGCCGCCGATGTGGGTGATCGTCTCGTGCGCGATGGCGATCGCCGCCGGGACCTACCTCGGCGGCTGGCGAGTGATCCGCACGCTTGGCAAGGGCCTGGTCGAGATCGAGTCACCCCAGGGCATGGCCTCCGACACGTCATCGGCCACCATCATCTTGCTGTCCACCCACTTCGGGTACGCATTGTCGACCACACATGTGGCGACGGGATCGATACTCGGCGGCGGCGTGGGCAAACCCGGCGGCGAGGTGCGGTGGCGAGTCGCCGCCCGGATGGCCACCGCCTGGCTGATCACGGTTCCCTCCGCCGCGCTCGTCGGTGCCACGACGTATTTCGTGGTCCACGGTGTCGGCGGCTACGCTGGCACGGCGCTGGGCGTCGGTATGCTGGTCGCCATTGCGACGGCGATCTGGCTGAAGTCGCGCCAGGCGCCCATCAATCACCACAACGTCACCGAAGAGTGGCAGGGCAGCCTCACGGCCGGCATGGCGAAGACGGATCAACAGGATGCCACGGCGCCCCAGGAGGAGCCTGTCATCGAGCCGGCCCGGCAGGTCCTGTAGGCACGGCACCCTCCGCAGCGACGACGATCGGCCAAATCTGGCACGACCCAGTAGTGGCCGGAGATGTAGTGGCTAAAGATTCCCCAGGATCCGGCGGCCCACCTCGGCGGTGGTGAACGTCTCGTGGCCGCGGCCGGCAAGATGGTCCTCGACCGCCCTATCGACCCGGGCGGCGGCGGCATCTTCACCGATATGCGCCAGCAGCAGGGCCACGCTCATGATCGCCGCGGTGGGATCGGCGATACCCTGCCCGGCGATGTCGGGAGCGCTGCCGTGCACGGGCTCGAACATCGACGGGTTGGTCCGCGTCGCGTCGATGTTCCCACTGGCCGCCAACCCGATGCCGCCGCACACGGCCGCGGCGAGGTCGGTGATGATGTCGCCGAACAGGTTGTCGGTGACGATCACGTCGAACCTGCCGGGATCGGTCACCATGTAGATGGTCGCGGCGTCGATGTGCTGATAGGCCACCTCGACGTCGGGGAACTCGAAGCCGACCTCGGCCACCGTACGCGACCACAGGCTGCCCGCGAACGCCAGCACGTTCGTCTTGTGCACCAGCGTGAGGTGCTTTCGCCGCGCCTGCGCCCGGGTGAACGCGTCACCCACGACACGGCGCACCCCGAAAGCGGTGTTGACGCTGACTTCGGTGGCCACCTCGTGTGGTGTGCCCACCCGCAGCGCGCCGCCGTTTCCGGTGTACGGGCCTTCGGTGCCCTCGCGAACCACCACGAAGTCGACGTCGCCCACGGCGGCCAGCGGACTGACCACGCCCGGATACAACCGTCCGGGCCGAAGGTTGATGTGGTGGTCCAGGGCGAACCGCAAGCGCAGCAGCAGGCCGCGTTCGAGCAGCCCGGGCGGCACCGAAGGATCTCCGATCGCCCCAAGCAGAATCGCGTCGTGACCGCGCAGTTCCTCGATCACACTGTCGGGCAGCACCTCCCCCGTCGCGTGATAGCGACGGGCACCCAGATCGTATTCGGTGCTTTCGACGCCGGGCAGCACGGCGTCGAGCACCTTGACCGCCTCGCCGATCACCTCGGGCCCGATGCCGTCGCCGGCGATGATCGCGAGTCTCATGACAGATCAACCACTTCCAGCGTGGTGGCGCCGACGGCGTCGCCTATCGCCGTCCGGACATCCTCGGGCACAACGCGATTCAGGCGCAGCATGACGGTGGCGCCGCCGCCCTCGGCGTCCTGGCTGAGCTGGGCCGCCTCGATGTTGACGTCGGCGGCCCCCAACAGCGTGCCGATCTTGCCGAGGACTCCCGGCCGATCGCTGTAGTGGATGATCAGGTTGATGCCCTCGGCGCGCAGGTCGAAGTTGCGGCCGTTGATCTGGACGACCTTCTGCACCAACTGCGGACCCGACAGCGTGCCTGCGACGTTGATCGCGGAGCCGTCGGCGTAGACGCCGCGGACGTCGACGACGCTGCGATGGTTGGGGCTCTCGGTGGCGGTCGTCAGTTCCGCGGCAAGCCCACGGTCGGCCGCCAGCGCGGGCGCGTTGACGAACGTCACCTGGTCCTCGACCACCGCCGAGAACAACCCTCGCAGCGCCGACAACTTCAGCACCCCGACATCCTCAGATGCCAGCTCGCCGCGCACCTGGACTGTCAGCGAGACCGGCAGTTCCGGGGAAAGCGCACCGATGAGCACACCCAGCTTGCGCACGACCTCCAGCCATGGCGCGACTTCCTCGCCGACGACTCCCGCGCCCACGTTGACAGCGTCGGGCACGAACTCGCCGGCCAGTGCCAGCCTCACCGAGGCGGCCACGTCGGTGCCGGCGCGGTCCTGCGCCTCGGCGGTCGACGCGCCCAGGTGCGGAGTCACCACAACCTGCGGCAACTCGAAGAGCGGACTGTCGGTGCACGGCTCGGTGGCGAACACGTCCAGGCCGGCGCCCCGTACATGGCCGCTGGCAATCGCGTCGGCGAGGGCCTGCTCGTCGATCAGACCGCCGCGGGCGGCGTTGACGATGATGACTCCGGGCTTGGTCTTGGCCAGGGCCTCCTTGCCGAACAGGCCGGCGGTCTCGGCGGTTCTGGGCAGATGCACCGAGATGAAGTCGGCGCGGGCCAGCAGGTCGTCGAGGGCAACCAGTTCAATGCCCAGTTGCGCGGCCCGCGCAGCGGACACGTACGGGTCGAACGCCACGACATGGGTCCCGAATGCCGCCAATCGCTGGGCCACCAGCTGACCGATCCGGCCCAGACCGACCACTCCGACGGTCTTGCCGTAGATCTCCGTACCCGAGAACGACGAACGTTTCCACGCGTGTTCACGCAGCGTGGCGTCGGCCGCGGGAATTTGGCGTGCCGCCGCCAGCATCAGCGCAAGCGCATGCTCGGCAGCGCTGTGGATATTCGACGTCGGCGCGTTGACGACGAGAACGCCGCGCGCCGTGGCGGCGTCGACGTCGACGTTGTCCAGGCCCACCCCGGCGCGCGCGACGATCTTGAGTTTCGGCGCGGCCGCCAGCACCTCGGCGTCGACGGTCGTCGCCGAGCGAACCAGCAGCGCATCGGCTTCGGGCAGTGCCGCCAACAACTTCGCCCGGTCGGGCCCATCGACCCAACGGACTTCGACCTGGTCACCGAGGGCCTCCACGGTCGACTCGGCTAGCTTGTCGGCAATCAACACAACGGGCAGACTCACGCGGACAGCCTAGTGGGCTGTGATTTCCCGGTGCCGGGCGGGAGAATCGCCCGCGTGGACGTCACTATCGTCGGCAGCGGCCCCAACGGGCTGACGGCTGCCGTCATCTGCGCCAGAGCCGGCTTGTCGGTACACGTCATCGAGGCCCAGCCCACCCCGGGCGGCGGCGCGCGCACCACCGCCGACCCGGAATACCCTGGTGTGGCGCACGATATCTGCTCGGCGGTGCACCCGCTGGCGCTGGCATCGCCGTTCTTCGCCGAGTTCGACTTGCGGGCCCGCGGGGTGCAGCTCGCGGTCCCCGAGATCTCCTACGCCAACCCGCTGCCCGGGCGTCCCGCCGCGATCGGCTACCGGGACCTGCAACGCACCTGCGCCGAACTCGACGACGGCGCCTCGTGGGCCACGCTACTCGGCCCTCTCGCGGCGAACCTCGACGGTGTGCTGAGCCTGTTCCTCGGCGACAAGCGCTCCATCCCGAGCGATATCCCCACCGCGGTACGCGCCGGACTCCGGCTGCTGCAACAGGCCACCCCGGCATGGGGGATGCTTCGCGGCGAGGACGCCCGTGCTCTGTTCACCGGCGTTGCCGCACATACCATTTCGCGGATGCCATCGCTGATCTCTGCCGGCGCGGGCCTGGCGTTGGCGACCCTGGGACACGCTGTAGGGTGGCCGGTCCCCGTCTGCGGCTCGCAGGCCATCTCCGACGCGCTCGTCACCGACCTCCAGGCCCATGGCGGCAGCCTGACTCTCGGAGAGAAGGTCACGCGGCCACCCACTGGCGTGGTGCTCTACGACACCGCGCCCACCGCACTGAAGGACATCTACGGCGGCGCGCTGCCGGCGCGCTACGCCGGGAGATTGGACGACTACCGCTTCGGACCCGGAGTCGCCAAGGTGGACTTCGTGCTGTCCGGCGAGATCGCATGGTGCGACAAGCGATTGGCACAGGCGCCGACCCTTCACCTCGGCGGCACGCGAGCCCAGATGGCTCTGGCGGAACGGGAGGTGGCCGCGGGCCGGCATGCCGAATGGCCGATGGTGCTCGCGGCACTTCCGCACCTTGCCGATCCGGGCCGGGTCGACGCGGCCGGCCGGCGTCCGCTGTGGACGTATGCGCATGTGCCTTCCGGCTCTCCACGCGATATGACCGACACGGTCACTACGATCTTCGAGCGGTTCGCACCCGGCTTCCGCGACCTCGTCGTCGCGGCACGGTCGGTGCCGGCGGCACGGCTCGCCGAGCACAACGCCAACCTCGTCGGCGGCGACATCGGTGTCGGCGCCAACAACATGGTCAGTGCGCTGACCGGCCCCAGCGTGCGGCTCAACCCCTGGACCACGCCCATACCGCACGCCTACCTGTGCTCATCGGCCACACCGCCCGGCGCCGGGGTGCACGGAATGTCGGGCTACTATGCGGCGCGCACCGTGCTTTGGCGCGAGTTCGGACTGCGCATGCCCCCATTGGCGCCCTGAGCGGCCCAGACCGGCTCTGGTAACCGCCCAGCAAGCCGCGGTACCCTTCGCCCGTGGTGTCGGACAAGCGGTACTCGGCGTTGGTCGCGTCGATCTACAGCGCCGCCGTCGAGCCGCCACAATGGTCGGCCACGCTCACCGAGATCGCCGCCGCATCGGGGTCATCCGGTTGCGTCCTGCTGCGCAGCGACCGGTGCGGCAACGCCGTCGCCGACCGCTCCGCCGGTATCGACGGCGCCGGGATGCGGGCGTACGACGAGTATTACAGCGCCCTGGACCCGATCCCGGCCGCGCTCGCGCGTCTCCCTGCGGGAACGGTGATCGCCCGCGACGACGCCATCGCACCCGAACTGCTATTCGCCACCGAATTCTTCAACGACTGGGTGCGCCCCAGCGGGTTCACCGACACGGTGTTTGCGATGCTGGGCCGCAACCACGGCAGCACCTCCTGGCTGACCGCGGTCGGCCCCGCATCCGCCGGCGATTGGTCGGAACGCGCGGCGCTAATCGAGAGTCTGACTCCACACCTGCGGCAGGCACTGGAAACGCAGTCCCGGATCGCCACCCTGGAGGGACAGAACCAGGATTTCGCCGCGTCGATGGACTCCGCGGCAGACGGTCTGGTGATAGTCGGCCGCGACGGCGTCGTCACCCGCGCCAACGCCGCGGCCGAACGGATGCTCGCCGCCGCAGACGGCCTGACCATGCGACGCGGTCATGTCACCGCGGCGATCAACCGGGCCATCCACGGCGACCCGCCTGCGGGCGACTGCCTGCAGGTGCGCCGGCCCTCGGGTGCTCGGCCCTACGTCGTCCGGGTCATCCCGCTGGCCTCCGGCTTCAGCGCACTGGTGGTCATCGCCGATCCGGAGGACGAGCCCGAGCCCGCACCGGACGCGCTGCGCCGCATCTACGGGCTGACCCGAACCGAGGTCCAGGTGGCACTCCGCGTGCTCAACGGCACCGGCCTGAAACCGATCGCCGAGGAACTTTCGACGTCGCTGTCGACGGTCCGGACCCACCTGCAACACGTGTTCGACAAGACCGACACGCATCGGCAAGCCGAACTGGTCCGGTTGCTGCTGGGCGGATTGTCGGCGACCCGCGCCCCCGAATCTCATCCGTTCGGCTGAGGACTTGGGTCGCACTTTCGCAGAGGATCACAGGTGCAGGCCGAGAGGCCCCGGAGCCAATGCCCGTTGGGGGGTACGGAGCATTGGCATCCACAAAGATTTCGGCGTGGTTTCCCACCACCGAAGGTGGGGAACCACGCCGAAATCGTGTGAGCTACGCGGTTTCGGTGATCGGCCGGTCGACCCAGCTCATCAGGTCACGGAGCTTCTTGCCGGTGATCTCGATCGGATGCTCGGCGTTCTGCGCACGCAGACCCTCGAGTTCCTTGTTGCCGCCCTCGACGTTGGCGACCAGTCTCTTGACGAACGTGCCGTCCTGGATTTCGGCGAGGATCTGGCGCATCCGGTCCTTGGTGCCAGCATCGATGACTCTGGGACCCGACAGGTAGCCGCCGAACTCCGCGGTGTCCGACACCGAGTAGTTCATCCGCGCTATACCACCTTCGTACATCAGGTCGACGATCAGCTTGAGTTCGTGCAGTACCTCGAAGTACGCCATCTCGGGTGCGTAACCCGCCTCCACCATGACGTCGAACCCGGCCTTCACCAGTTCTTCGGTGCCGCCGCACAACACGGCCTGCTCACCGAACAGGTCGGTTTCGGTCTCCTCACGGAAGGTGGTCTTGATGACACCCGCCCGGGTGCCGCCGATGCCCTTGGCGTACGACAACGCCAGCGCTTCGCCCTCACCCGTGGGATCCTGGTCGACGGCGATCAGGCAGGGCACGCCCTTGCCGTCGACGAACTGCCTGCGCACGAGATGGCCCGGCCCCTTGGGCGCAACCATGCCGACCGTGACCTCGGCCGGCGGCTTGATCAGGCCGAAGTGGATGTTGAGTCCATGGCCGAAGAACAACGCATCGCCGCCGGACAGGTGCGGTGCGATGTCGTCTCTGAAGATGTCGGCCTGCGCGGTGTCGGGCGCGAGCAGCATGATCACATCGGCCCACTTCGCCACCTCTTCGGGTGTGTCGACGTCGAGTCCCTGCTCCTCGACCTTCGCCCGGGACTTGGAGCCCTCGCGCAGACCCACCTTGATCTCTACACCGGAATCGCGCAGTGACAGCGAATGCGCATGGCCCTGGCTGCCGTAGCCGATGATGCCGACCTTGCGGCCCTGGATGATCGACAGATCCGCATCGTCGTCGTAATACATCGCGATGCCTTCTTGTGATGCCAACTGCTTTCCTTCTCTCTCGTTGAACTCGCCGCGCGCGTGGGTTCGCCGACGCAAAGTCACCGAGTAACGTACGTAACCCCCACACTCGGCATTCGGGGTCGGTCTACTTGGCCACGCCGATACCGCGCGGACCGCGGGCCAGCGACACCACGCCGGACTGCACGATCTCGCGGATCCCGTAGGGCTCCAATACCCGAAGCAATGCTTCGATCTTTTCCTGCGTTCCCGTCGCTTCGATGGTCAGCGATTCGTTGGAGACGTCGACCACCTTGGCCCGGAACAGGTTCACGGCTTCGATCACCTGGCTGCGCGTACCCGCATCGGCACGCACCTTGATCAGGGCAAGCTCGCGAGACACCGAGTTCGTGGCGTCCTGCTCGACGATCTTGATGACGTTGATCAACTTGTTGAGCTGCTTGGTGATCTGCTCGAGCGGAAAGTCCTCGACGGAGACCACGATCGTCATGCGTGACATGTTCTTCTGCTCGGTGGCCCCCACCGCCAGCGACTCGATGTTGAAGCCGCGGCGGCTGAACAGCGCGGCAACGCGCGCCAGGACGCCGGGTTTGTCCTCGACGAGGACAGACAAAGTGTGTGTCGTGGCAACCATCAGACCTGGTCCTCGTTGTCGAACAGCGGACGGATGTCGCGTGCCGCCATGATCTCGTCATTGCCGGTGCCGGCCGCAACCATCGGCCACACCTGCGCGTCGGCGCCGACGATGAAGTCGATCACCACCGGACGGTCATTGATCGCGCGCGCCTGTTGAATGACGTCTGCCACGTCCTTCTCGTGCTCGCAACGCAATCCGACGCAGCCCAGCGCTTCGGCCAGTTTCACGAAATCCGGTATGCGCTGGCTGTGCGTCGCCAGGTCGGTCTGACTGTAGCGCTCGCCGTAGAACAAGGTCTGCCACTGCCGCACCATGCCCAGGTTGCCGTTGTTGATCACCGCGACCTTGATCGGCGCGCCCTCGATGGCGCAGGTCGCCAGTTCCTGATTGGTCATCTGGAAGCAGCCGTCGCCGTCGATGGCCCACACCTCGGCGTCCGGACGCGCCATCTTGGCGCCCATCGCCGCCGGAACGGCGAACCCCATGGTGCCCAGGCCACCGGAATTCAGCCAGGTGCGCGGCTTTTCGTATCTGATGAACTGCGCGGCCCACATTTGGTGCTGCCCCACGCCGGCCACGTAAACCGCGTCAGGCCCGGCGATTTCGCCGAGTTTTTCGATGACGTACTCCGGGCTGAGACTGCCGTCACTCTGCGGGCCGTAGCTCAGGGGGTACGTGGAGCGCACCGATGACAAATACTCCCACCAGTTGTCCAGTTTGAGCGTGCCGATCACGCCGTCGCGGCGCAGCGCGTCGATCAACTCGACGATCACGGCCTTGACGTCCCCCACGATCGGCACGTCGGCATGTCTGTTCTTCCCGATTTCGGCCGGGTCGATGTCGGCGTGAATCACCTTGGCCTCCGGGGCGAACGACGACAACTGGCCCGTCACACGGTCGTCGAAGCGGGTGCCCAGCGCGATCAGCAGGTCGCTGCGTTGCAGGGCGCCCACCGCGGCGACGGTGCCGTGCATGCCGGGCATACCCAGATGCTGCGGGTGGCTGTCGGGAAAGGCTCCGCGAGCCATCAGCGTGGTGACCACCGGAACCCCGGTCAATTCGGCCAGGTCGAGCAGTTCGGCGGTGGCCTCGCCGCGGATCACCCCGCCGCCGACGTAGAGAACCGGCTTGCGGGCGGCCGCGATCAGCTTGGCGGCCTCACGGATCTGGCGGGTGTGAGGTCTGGTGTTGGGCTTGTAGCCCGGCAGGTTGATCTCCGGCGGCCAACTGAAAGTGCACCGCCCCTGCAGGACGTCCTTGGGGATGTCCACCAGCACCGCGCCGGGCCGGCCCGACGATGCGATGTGGAACGCCTCGGCGATCACCTTGGGGATGTCGTCGCCGTCGCGGACGAGGAAGTTGTGTTTGGTGATGGGCATGGTGATGCCCGAGATGTCGGCCTCCTGGAAGGCGTCGGTGCCGATCAACGCGCGGCCCACCTGACCGGTGATTGCCACCACCGGGATGGAATCCATTTGCGCGTCGGCCAGCGGAGTCACCAGGTTGGTCGCACCCGGACCGGAGGTCGCCATCATGACCCCGACCTTCCCTGTGACGTGCGCGTAGCCGCTGGCGGCATGCCCGGCGCCCTGCTCGTGGCGGACCAGGACGTGGCGCAGCTTCTTGGAGTCGAACAGCGGGTCGTAGACGGGAAGCACGGCGCCCCCGGGAATCCCGAAGATCGTGTCCACGCCGAGTTCCTCCAACGACCGGACGACCGACTGTGCGCCGGTCAGTTGTTGGGGGGCGACCCGCTTCGTGGCGCCCAGCTTCGCGGCGGGCTTATCGCCCGGCGGCTTGGGAGTCGCGATCGGCTCCGGTGGTCGCGTGGTGGGTGCGCTCACGGTGTCCTCTTTGGTCTTCGTTGTCGGAATCGAATGGGTCTTTGCGGATGGCAAACAAAAAACCCCCGTCAGCTTTGGCTGCTGCACGAGGGTTGCGCGTCGGGAGTGATATGCGGCGCTGAGTCGCTCAGGAAAAACTCCGCCAGATCACGCACCAACGCGCATGCGGAGTACTACGAGCAAGGTTCGCATAGAGTGCGACGGTAGTCTCTGCACTGGTCAGCCGTCAAATTCCGGTGCGGCGGACACGAATGCGATGATGCGGATGTGGCTCTCCCCGCAGTGACTCCGGTGGTAATCAACATCTCCCCCATGGCCCATTTCGCCGTCGCGTTCTTCGCGCTGAGCCTGTTGGCACCGGTAGCGGCGTTACCGTGGACCGCGCCGTTGCTGCTGATACCGATCCTGCTGTCGGTGCTGATCGTCCGGCTACGCACCGTCGCCGACCGGGATACAGTCACGGCCCGCACCCTGCTGGGCAGCACCACGATGCGCTGGGAGGACATCGACGGCCTGCGGTTCGAAAAATCATCGTGGGCTCGAGCCCACCTGAAAAGTGGCAGAGACGTCCGACTGCCGGCCGTTACTTTCTCCACGCTGCCGCTGCTGACCGAGGCCAGCCACGGCCGGGTGCCCAACCCCTACGGCTGATATAGATCGGGGTGGTCCTTCGCAGACGCCTGGGGAGGTGTCAGGAAGGGATCTGTAAGTGATTCCTTTTGAGGTCCGTGTGTTGACGCACGCGGGTTTCCTGACACGCCCCCGGAGGTGTTGTTATGTCTGTGCATCGTGAGTCCGTTCGCGACGTTGACATCGGTTCCCGGCCGGGGTGTGGTTCGGGTATCCAATTACGCTGCCGCCCTGGGTGACCCGGACCGGTGGCCGGGACCGCGTCAGGTCTACCGGGCGTCGGGACTGTCCCCGATGCAATACGAATCGGCCGGCAAACGCCGCGACGGAAAGATCAGCCGCGATGGTGCCGTGGCGCTGCGCCGCGCCCTGATCGACCTCGGCCTCGGCTTG
>CAZEHT010000005.1:37301-77318 GCA_964511995.1 uncultured Mycobacterium sp. | reverse complement strand
ATGCAGGAATATGACCTCGTCGTCATCGGTTCCGGCCCTGGCGGCCAGCGGGCGGCGATCGCGGCCGCCAAGCTGGGCAAGTCGGTCGCCGTGATCGAACGCGGCATGAGGCTGGGCGGTGTATGCGTCAACACGGGCACGATCCCGTCGAAGACGTTGCGCGAGGCGGTGGTCTACCTGACCGGCATGAACCAGCGCGAACTCTACGGCGCCAGCTACCGGGTCAAAGACAAGATCACACCCGCGGACCTGCTCTCGCGCACCCAGCATGTGATCAGCAAGGAGATCGACGTCGTGCGCTCGCAACTGCTGCGCAACCGCGTCGAGCTGTTCACCGGACATGGCCGCTTCCAGGACGACCACACCATTCAGATCGAGGATCCCAACCGCGCCGAGCGGGTCACCGTACGGGGCCGCTACATCGTCATCGCCACCGGCACCAAACCCGCACGGCCCACCGGGGTCGAGTTCGACGAAGAGCGCGTACTGGACTCCGATGGGATCCTGGATCTCAAGATGCTGCCTGCCTCGATGGTCGTGGTGGGCGCGGGAGTCATCGGCATCGAATATGCGTCGATGTTCGCCGCGCTGGGCACCAAGGTGACCGTGGTTGAGAAGCGCAACACGATGCTGGAGTTCTGCGATCCCGAGGTCATCGAGGCGCTGCGTTTCCATCTGCGCGACCTTGCCGTCACCTTCCGGTTCGGCGAGGAGGTGACCGGCGTCGACGTAGGGTCGGCCGGCACCGTGACCACGCTGGCGAGCGGCAAGCAGATACCGGCCGAAACCGTCATGTACTCGGCGGGACGCCAAGGCCAGACCGAACACCTCGACCTGGACCGTGCCGGCCTCGAATCCGACCCGCGCGGCCGGATTTTCGTCGACCAGAACTTCGTGACGAAGGTCGACCACATCTATGCCGTAGGGGACGTGATCGGATTCCCCGCGCTGGCGGCGACGTCGATGGAGCAGGGCCGACTCGCCGCGTACCACGCGTTCGGCGAGGCGACCAAGGGCATGATGGACCTTCAGCCGATCGGCATCTACTCGATACCCGAAATCTCCTACGTCGGTGCCACCGAGAACGAACTCACCAAAGACGCGGTGCCCTATGAAGTCGGCGTGTCGCGCTACCGCGAGCTGGCGCGCGGCCAGATCGCGGGTGACTCCTACGGGATGCTCAAACTCCTGGTGTCCACCGAGGATCTGCGTTTGCTCGGCGTGCACATCTTCGGCACCAACGCCACCGAGATGGTGCACATCGGCCAGGCCGTCATGGGCTGCGGCGGCACGATTGAGTACCTGGTGGACGCGGTTTTCAACTATCCGACGTTCTCCGAGTCCTACAAGGTCGCGGCGCTGGACGTGATGAACAAACTCCGCGCGCTGACCATGTTCAGGTCCCGCTGACTCCATCGGCGAGCGGCGTCACGGCCGCAGGCCGGCCGCGAACAGCGTTTCACAGCCGGCCTCGCCCGCTGGTGTCATCGCCGAATCGCACCCGATCGGCCGGCGACATTCCCCCCAGCGCGAAATGGCCGGGGCGCAGGATCGGCGACAGTCAGCCGCGCGTTTGTACAAGTGGGACACTGAGACTCAGGAGGCGAAGACCATGGCCGAACACGACCGTTCCGCAGACGATCCACAGCGCCGTTACCAGCCCGACCCCACCGGCATGTACGAACTGGAGTTCCCCGCACCCCAGCTGTCCTGCGAGGACGGCCGTGGACCGGTGATGATCCATGCGCTGGAGGGATTCTCCGATGCGGGGCACGCGATCCGGCTGGCCGCCACCCATCTCAAGAACGTACTCGACACCGAACTGGTGGCGTCGTTCGCGATTGACGACTTGCTCGACTACCGGTCGCGCCGGCCGCCGATGACCTTCAAGAGCGACCACTTCACGTCCTATGACGACCCCGAGTTACGCCTCTACGCGCTGCACGACAGCCTGGGAACGCCCTTTCTGCTGTTGGCCGGCATGGAGCCTGACCTGAGATGGGAACGCTTCGTCAACGCTGTCCGGTTGCTGGCCGAGCGGCTTTGCGTCCGGCGGACGATCGGTCTGGGCACCATCCCGATGGCAGTCCCCCACACCCGGCCCGTGATGATGACCCCGCACTCCAACAACCGCGAATTGATCGCCGATCACACCCCGTGGGTTGGTGAGGTCCAGGTGCCCGGCAGTGCGTCAAACCTGCTCGAATACCGGCTGTCCCAGCATGGGCACGAGGTATTGGGCTACACCGTGCATGTTCCGCACTACCTGGCGCAGACCGAGTACCCTGCGGCCGCCCAAGCCCTGCTCGAGCAGGTGGCGAAGGCTGGTTCGCTGGAGATACCGATGACGGACCTGACCGAGGCCGCCGCTGAGGTACGCGACAAGATCGACGAGCAGGTCCAGGCCAGCCCCGAGATTTCTCAGGTGGTGGCAGCCCTGGAGCGACAGTACGATGCATTCGTCGCCGCCCAGGAAAACCGTTCGCTGCTGGCCCGTGACGAGGATCTGCCCAGCGGTGATGAACTAGGTGCCGAGTTCGAGCGCTTCCTGGCCCAACGGGAGGGCGAGAAATTCCAGGATGGCTTTCGGGACGACAATGGGCCCAGTTAGTGGCCCCGGCTAACGCATCGAGTTGACGCGCCCATGCCCATGCAGCTCGACGACGGAGTGTCCACATGACGGAACGCAGAAATCGGCGACGTCCGGCGGACCAGGTGACCCCCACATTGGAATTCCGGACCATCCATGGCTACCGGAGGGCGTTTCGGATCGCCGGATCGGGCCCAGCCCTGCTTCTGATCCACGGCATCGGAGACAACTCCCTGACCTGGAACACCGTCCACGCGGCGCTCGCACGGCGATTCACCGTGGTCGCACCCGACCTGCTCGGACACGGCCAGTCCGACAAGCCACGCGCCGACTATTCCGTGGCCGCTTACGCCAACGGCATGCGCGATCTGTTGAGCGTTCTCGACATCGACCGGGTCACTGTTGTCGGCCATTCGCTGGGAGGCGGCGTGGCGATGCAATTCGCCTACCAGTTCCCGCAATTGGTCGACCGACTGATCCTCGTCGGCGCCGGCGGGGTGACGAAGGACGTCCACGTGGCGCTGCGGGTGGCGTCGCTTCCCATGGGTGGCGAGGCACTCGCGTTGCTGCGCCTGCCCCTGATGCTGCCCATAGTGCAACTGCTGGGTCGCGTCACCGGTCCGCTGTTCGGCTTCACCAAATTGGGCCGCGACCTTCCCGACGTGCTGCGGATACTCAGCGACCTGCCTGAACCGACCGCCTCGGCGGCGTTCACCCGCACCTTGCGAGCGGTCGTGGACTGGCGCGGCCAGGTCGTCACCATGCTCGACCGCTGTTACCTGACCGAATCGGTTCCGGTACAACTCGTTTGGGGCGAGCATGACGCAGTCATACCCGTCAGCCACGCCTTGATGGCACATGCCGCGATGCCGGGATCTCGGTTGGCGATCTTCCGGCGCTCCGGGCACTTCCCGTTCCACGACGATCCCGACCGGTTTGTCGAGATCGTCGAGCAGTTCATCGATGCCACCAAGCCCGCCGAACACGACCATGCGGTGCTGCGCAACCTCCTCCGCAAGGGCATCACCGAGAGCGCGATCTCCGGTTCGGCAGACACCCGGACCGCGGTCCTCGATGCGATGGACTCCGACGAGCGCAGCGCCACCTGACGTCCGCCACGAGTGCCTCCCGAACTTTCCGGCCCGACGTAAAGTCGGGTCATGACTATCCACGTGACGGTGTTGCGAGTCTTCACCGATCTTGCGGGTAACTTCGGCAACGCTCTGGGAGTGGTGGAGGCGGGTGCCGTCCCCCCGCACGAGCGTCAACAGCTAGCCACCCGACTGGGCTACAGCGAAACGATATTCGTCGAACCACCCGTGGCCGGCTCGGCAACCGCCATCGCCCACATCTACACTCCCGCTACCGAATTGCCGTTCGCCGGCCACCCCACGGTGGGCGCGGCGTGGTGGCTGCAGTCGTTGGGGACGCCCGTTCACACTCTGCAGGTGCCCGCCGGGATCGTCCAGGTCAGCTATGACGACGATGTCACCGCGGTGAGCGCCCGCTCGGAATGGGCACCGGAGTTCGCGATATACGACCTGGGTTCGGCCGAAGAGGTGGAGGCGGCAGATCCCGACGACTACGAAGACGACGTCGACCATTACCTGTGGGCGTGGACGGACAGGTCGGCAGGCGAACTGCGGGCAAGGATGTTTGCGCCGCGGCTGGGAATCCGTGAGGACGAGGCGACGGGCGCCGCTGCGGTGAGGATGACGGACTACCTCAGCCGCGACCTAGTTATCATCCAGGGCAGCGGTTCGCGGATCGAAACGCAGTGGAGCCCTGATGGCTGGGTCCGAGTCGCCGGCCGCGTCGTATCCGACGGCCCGGCTCTGGTCGGCTGACCCCCATCCTGATCGGTCAGCCTGGCGCCGATATCCCGCGATGCTCTCTGAGCGCGCGGATCTCCCGTTCGAAATCGTCGGCGGAAGTGAACGATCGATATACGGACGCGAACCGGAGGTAACCGACCTCGTCGAGTTCTCGCAACGGGCCGAGGATGGCTAGCCCAACGTCATGGCTGGCCACTTCCGCCGAACCGCTCGCCCGCACGGCGTCCTCGACCCGCTGAGCCAGCAGATTGAGCGCATCGTCGTCGATGTGGCGGCCCTGACAGGCCCGGCGCACTCCGCTGATCACCTTCTCGCGGCTGAAGGGCTCGGTAACCCCGCTGCGCTTGACGACGGCCAGCACGGCTGTCTCCACCGTGGTGAACCGCCGACCGCATTCCGGGCACGAACGCCGCCGCCGAATGGCCTGGCCTTCGTCAGCCTCGCGAGAGTCGACCACCCGGGAATCCGGGTGCCGGCAGAAAGGGCAGTGCATGACCTCTCCTCCGCGCCGACCACGAACCGATCCCGTCGACCCTGAGACTACCTGTGACACGAGTGAATCGCCGACCGACCTGCTGGGGGGCTCATCCGCCCAAATATCCTGCTGTCCCTGCCATGGCCCACCGCTGCGCGATGAGATGCGGTCGGATCAACGGACGGGAGCGATCAACGTGCGTCCCGCTTCGAGGGCGGTTGCGTCCAACTCGTTGAGGTCCCGGATCTGCTTGACCACCCGGTCCACCGGCGCGCCCGGAGCGACGCGCTCGGCCAGGCGCGGCAACGTCTCTCCTGACTGCACCCGGACGACGGCCAGCCGATCCAGGGGCGGCGTCGAGGTGTCGCGGACGGCATCGCTGAGGTGCGCCACCATGCCCAGCCAGGCGGTGATCAGAGCCGACAACAGTGCCAGTGCGACCGTGGTCGGCACTGTGACGGACCGCTGATCAGACCGCCGCAGATACCGCCGATGGTGCGGCCCGCGCGCCCGCGTCATCGTGACGCCGGCGCCCAGATATCGCAGCGGCTCCCCCAGAGGCCGGGCGGGCCCAGGCCGGCGAGAGTGCCCTCGGTCGTCTCGACCGCAACGGCGCTCCGGCGCGAGCGGGACGAAGCGATCCGACTTCCGCACGGCGGCGCGGGCATCCAACCCCTCCGCGCTGCCCGTGTCGAAACCACCGAAAACACCGACGCCGACTCTCTCGTCGATTCCCTCTCGGTCAACCAGTGCATCCCGCATGGCTTCTCCTTCCCGACTGCGCCGCGGACTTCTGTCGCTCGTACGTTCGAACCATATTCGATCATGTGTTCGATGATTTTCCCAAATACGAACATGTGATCGATTCGTAGCCGAACCATAGGCGCACCCTCCGACAGATTCGTCCGACCCTTGCGCCAACCGTTTCGGTCCCCTTTCGCCCTGTGCCTTCTTGGCGACACGCGCATCGAACACATGTTTGATAATCGAGGGACGGTTGGCTACATTCGCCCCATGGGCGATACCACCGGCACGCACATTGGCAGCTCGACACGGGCGCACGACACGCTGACCGAACGGCAGCGCACCATTCTGGAGGTGATCCGCACGTCGGTGACCACGCGCGGCTATCCCCCGAGCATCCGCGAGATCGGCGACGCGGTCGGTCTGACGTCCACCTCCTCGGTCGCCCATCAACTGCGGACTCTCGAACGCAAAGGCTTCCTGCGGCGGGACCCCAACCGGCCGCGCGCGGTGGACGTCCGCGGGGTGGACGACGGACCGCGTCCGGTCCTCACGGATGTGGGCGGTTCTGACGCGTTACCGGAGCCGACCTACGTACCGGTGCTGGGCAGGATCGCCGCGGGCGGCCCTATATTGGCGGAAGAAGCTGTCGAAGACGTCTTTCCCTTGCCCCGGGAGCTGGTCGGCGAAGGCTCGCTGTTCCTGCTGAAGGTCGTCGGGGAATCGATGATCGACGCCGCGATCTGCGACGGCGACTGGGTCGTCGTGCGGCAGCAGAACGTCGCCGACAACGGCGATATCGTCGCGGCGATGATCGACGGGGAAGCCACCGTGAAGACGTTCAAGCGCGCTCACGGCCAGGTTTGGCTGATGCCTCACAATCCCGCCTTCGACCCTATTCCGGGCAACGACGCGGTGGTGCTCGGCAAGGTCGTGACGGTCATTCGCAAGCTTTGACGCCGGAGCTGCTGCAGCCCCGGCACGCCCGGAACTGCCCCGGGCTACTGAGCCTCGGTGAAGCCGTTCGCCGCGGCGTGACCGGCATCGGTGAACCAGATATCGGCGACCGTCTCGTCGTAGCCCGGCCCGCCGGGGACGTAGAACGAACCCGTCGCCATGCTGCCCTTGATCGGATAGCCATCCGGTGCTTCATCGGGATTGTCCAGCGGCAGGTGGATGGCCGGCAGGACCCGTTGCCCGAACTCGGGTTCGACGACCGGAATCACCGGTTCGCCGTGCTCCTCGGCGACATACTCCTGAGCTGTGTCCTGAGCTAGGTACTCCGTGGCGACGTACTCTTCAGTGCGATCGGCGTGATCGTCGGCGATGTCGGCAGCGATCGGATCTGGCACGTTTGGCTCCGGATGCGCTGCTGCCGGCAAAGCATCGTAGGCTGGCGCGAACAGCGACCCGGGTGCCGGCGGATCAGCCTCCCGGATGGTCCAATCGGCCGCCGCGGCGTGCCGTCCAGGGCGCTCGTCAGCGCTGCTGGGGACCGGTGTCGGTGCAGTGTCGACAGAATCGGGATCATCGCCGGCCGCATGTGCGCCCCGATGCGTGAACAGCTCGAGGTCGGAGGCCGTCTCGGTGACATGCGTCGCCTCCCACTGAGAGTTCGTATCGACAGGCTCCTCGTCCCGCCAACCCGGCGCCGGCGGCAGATACCCCGGCACCTGTGCCTCTTCGGCCGTGGGCGACCACCGGGGACGTTCGCTGACAACGGGTGCAGACAGCGCGACCTCCCGGTCGACGTCGGCGAAGCGGCTGGCACCGGCAGCGCGGTGGCGTCGACTCGACCGCCAGGCGAACAACACGGCGAGCACCAACAGAGCAAGCGGAATCATCCACCACAGCCACCACGTCTGCCACACGAAGCCGGTGTCCTTGTTGGGGGTCGGCGCGGCGGGGGTGCCGGGCAGTTGTGCGGGAACCTCCACACCGGTCAACGACTCCGCCAAGTTATTCGGTTCGGTGGTGAATGTATTGGTGACGGAGTTCCAGGTCACTTGACCCCCGCTGAAACGTTGGGTCACCTCGCTCCCGTCAGAGCTTTGGTCGGACAGCGGAACCCCGAGTGCTCCCGCCGCACCTCCCAGCTTGTCCCATGCGGCCCTCATCGCACCCCGGACGATCACCGCACCGCGGTCGGGCGCCCAGAAGATCACCGGGGAATCCGAGGCAGCGAAGGAACTGACACGGCTGCCCGCCACGCCACCGTCGGCCTCGACTGCGTCGGGCAAGCCGAGGTCGCCGGTCGGCCCTCCGGCGGCCTCGTACTTTTCGAGTATCGCGCCGGTCACTGCATGCGCGCCCGTTCCGGGACTGTAGAAGATCTTGCCGCCGGCGTACGCCTGCCCGACGCCGTCCGGCTCCAGGGGGAACTGGTCGTCCTGACGCTCACCAAGGGGGCCGGACTCCCCTCCGGCGGCGCGGTAGGCGTTGTTGATCGCCGAGGTGGCGTCTCCCGGGATCGTCAGATCGCCGAGCCGTGTGGCAAGGTCGGACGGTTCGGTGGTGAACACCTTGGTGCGGCCGTCGAACGAGATCTGACCGCCACTGAATTTCTGCGACACCACGTCGCCGTCGTAGGTCTCGTCCGCGACCGGCACGCCGAGCGCACCGGACGACCCTCCGAGCCGGTCCCAGGCCGCGTTGATCGCCCCGCGCACCACCCACGCGCCCGAGTCGGGCGTCCAGAAGATGACGGGGTTGTCGGCGGCGCTGAACGTCGAGTTGCGACTCTCGGGGCTGATCCTTCCGCGACCCTCGTCGATGTTGGGAAAGCCGAGGTCGCTGTCGGAGGCACCCAACGAGCGGTACCGGTCCAGGATGGCGCCGTACATGATCCGGGCGCCGGTATCCGGCGTGAAGAAGATTGCGCCGCCCGCGAAGTTCTGACCAAACCCGTCGCCGGCGGGGTATACGCCGCCCTCTTTGGATCCCAGCGGCGACACATCTCCACCGGCAGTCGTCCAGGCCGTGTCGATCGCATCGGTGGCATCGCTTTCAGGCGATGCACCGGCTAAAGGCGCGACCAGAGTCACCGCGGCCACCGCCGCGGCCAGTCCAAGCGCGCTGCGATTGATCAGCCGCTGCCACGGGCTCCGCTGCATTCCTATGCACCTTCCACGCGATTTCAGGCCGGCGTCCGCCCCGCCAAACACGCGCCACCCTGAGCGAACAAACCGGACAATACCGACAGGATCCCCAAATCACGCGGAGCCGCGTCGGTAGTGCGTCGCAAGAATCTGATGGAGTCCGGTACGCGCACGGGTGTCGTGCCGGGCCCTAAACTCCGAGCGAGCGGCCGATGATTTCTTTCATGATCTCGGTGGTCCCACCGTAGATGGACTGCACGCGGGCGTCCAGGTAGGCGCGAGCAACTGGGTATTCACGCATATAGCCGTATCCGCCGTGCAATTGGAGGCACCGGTCGATCAGTTTGATCTGCGCCTCGGTGGAATACAACTTCGCCATTGCCGCCTGCTCGGCCGAGAGTTTCCCGTCGAGATGCAAACGGATGAATTCGTCGACCATGATCCGCACCACGGTCGCTTCGGTTGACAGTTCGGCCAGCAGGAACCTGCTGTTCTGGAAACTGCCGATCGGCTTGCCGAATGCCTTGCGCTCCTTGGCGTACTGGATGGTCAAGTCCAACACCGCCTCCATCGCGGCGGCCGCCATGATCGCGATCGAGATCCGTTCCTGAGGCAGGTTCTGCATCAGGTAGACGAATCCCTGCCCCTCCTCGCCGAGCAGATTCTCGGCGGGCACCTTCACATCGGCGAAAGAGAGTTCGGCGGTGTCCTGAGCTTCCAGCCCGATCTTGTCCAGATGCCGGCCGCGCTCGAATCCCTCCATCCCCCGCTCGACCACCAGCAAAGAAAAACCCAGTGCCCCTTTGCCGGGATCGGTCTGAGCTACCACGATCACCAGGTCGGAATTGATGCCGTTGGTGATGAACGTCTTGGCCCCGTTGAGGATGTAGTAGTCCCCATCGCGGATCGCGCGCGTCTTGATCCCCTGCAGGTCGCTTCCGGTGCCCGGCTCGGTCATGGCGATCGCGCTGATCAGCTCACCCGTGCAGAACTTGGGCAGCCACCTGCGCTTTTGCTCCTCATTCGCCAAGCGCAGCAGATACGGCTCGACGATGTCGTTGTGCAGGGAGAAGCCCAAGCCGCTGAATCGGCCAGCGACGGTCTCCTCGACCAGGACGGTGTTGTAGCGGAAGTCGGGATTGCCGCCGCCGCCGTACTCCTCAGGCACCGACATACCGAGAAAGCCCTGCTTACCGGCCTCCAACCACACACCGCGATCGACGATCTTGTCCTTCTCCCACTGCTCGTGGTACGGCGCGACGTGCTTGTCCAGGAAGGCCCGATAGGACTCGCGGAACAACTCGTGCTCAGGTTCGAACAGCGTCCGCTGATACTTCACGGCTGACGTCGGAGCAGCGCCCATCGTTACCTCCGGCTGTGTGGAGTCGAATGCAATCAACGACGATATACCAACCGGATGGTTGGTTGGCCGACCGGGGTCAGGACGGGTGTGTTACCCCTGGCCGCCGAGTACTCACGTGCGACACAGACGGCGGGCAGAAGCATGCCGGGCGGTCGCACCGGCGACGGGTAGACCGTACATACTGATGACTATGTATGGTCAAAGTAGCGGGTATGGGCACAGTGTGGGCCCGGTCCGCACGTGGGACACCTGCACAGACCAGTTTGCCGCGCTGGGCGTCGAAGGCAGAGCGCCTGCGCTGCGACGGAAATGCGGTTGTGACGCTGACCAATCCGTTCGGCCTCCCCAATTGGACCTTCCCGGTGATCGAGCTGTTACTGATCGCCGGCGCGGCGGCCTGCCTCGGCCATGCCGTCCGCTGGTACCGCTCACGCGGTGACGCAAGCAATCTCGTCATCTGGGGCGCCCTTGTCCTGGCCCTGCTCCTGGTCGAACCGATCACGTACTTTCCGCAATGGTTCGGATTGCAGGACACGCTGGGACTGATGTTCGTACACGGCCAGTTCTCGGTGCAGTTTCTCTACGACCGGCTTCCGCTCTACATCGTCGCGATGTACCCGGTGTTCGGGTACATCGCCTATGCACTCATCCAGCGCACCGGAATCATCCGGCGATACGGCACCGTCATGCTTCGATCTGTGTCGCGTTCTGCTTCCTGAGCCTCTTCGAGGTGATCGACACGATGGGCCCACAATGGGGTTGGTGGGTATGGAACACCGACCTGCCCACGTCGAAGCCGTCCATGGGCCCGATTCCCTACCTGAGCGTGATGATGTTCTCGTTTGCGCTGCCGTTCGCGGTGACGTCGGTGACATTGTGGCTGCGCCGCGACGCCAGCCGGGGCGGCTGGTACATCGCCCGTGACGTCGTGATCGTCAGCCTGGCCGTCTGGCCGTTCATGTTCGCGGGCCAGCTACCGATACAGCTGCTAGAGGTCGGCGGAATATCCACTTATACAGCGAGATTCGTGGCGACCTGGATGTAGCTGGCTGCCGCCGCCGCGATCACCGCATACGCGTTCGTGGGCGCCTACCGCGCCGGCAGGACCGACCCGGGGTTCGTTCCGGACGAAGTGGGCGGCGATTGGTTCGCGCTGTACTGCGCCGTTGTATACCTCCTCGTCACGGCGGTGTTGTGGATCGGGGCCCTACCGGACTACTACGGGACCGTGGCGGGACTGACCGCGCACGGAACGCCGACCGGCTCGCTGGTCCTCGGCATAGCCGCCTACCTCAGCTCAATCGCCCTGCTGATCGGCGCGTATCTCGGCACCACACAACGGGCGACCCGCCACGATCCGGCCCCGTCGCGGCGCTCTGGGTAAATCGATCACGGACGAACGGATCAGGACGCCGCCGCGCGCCGGCCCCGCCCACCCTGCACCGGTGCCACGCCGATCGAATCCATCGCACGCGCCAGTTGCGGATAGGCAATCGCCGGCCCGATCCACCGAGTCAGGTAGCAGCGCAACTCTTTTCCGCTGCGACTGTGCTTGCCCCGGACGACGAGGAACGAATTGAGCAGGCGCAGGCAGAATTCGGAAAGCTCATCCAAACCGGCTTCGCTGTAACCGTGGGCTGCCCAGTCCACGTCCAGTCGATGCAGCATCGACCGCGCGAAGGCGAGCGGGGCGTCGGATATCACCGGATGGGAATGCGATTCACCGACCGACTGGTTGAGGACGAAGGCGAGCCGAGTGTCATCGGCCAGGCATTCCACCGCGAATGCCATGCCCTCGACGACCGCGCGTACGGGGTCCGTCTGGCCGGACAAGTGGGCGGCCAGACGGTCGAGGAAGCCGTCGGCGGAACGCATTGCGGTTGTCAGCAGCAGCGCTTCGGAACTCGGGAAGTACCGGTACACGGTTTGGCGGGTGACACCGAGGGACCGTGCCACATCCGCGATTCTGACCGCCGAACCACGCGCGGCGACGATCGCCTCGGCCGCGTCGAGAATCCGCTCGATCGCCTCATCGTCCGAGGACGGCGTGTCGCCCGACCACCCGTGGCTACGCACGGTGGCTTCCCCGAACCGGCGGGCAGATGATTGTGGACACGACCAGGGATTATATCGGGGCAACCGGTGAAGGCGGCTCGGCGTGGCGCAGACCGGCACCGCCGCCGCTAGTGCCTGCCACGCTATCGGCGCGGTGCCGCCCGCGAATGAGCGATACCGCGCCGATAGCTAGCCGTCAGAAATACCGCCGCGAAAGGTCAGCGGCTGGCCTGGACGTCTTTGAACAGCTCCTTGTAGTACGCGAGCGATTCGTCGATCCCCTGCTGCGTGGTGTAGAGGGGCTGGTAGCCGAGCTCACGCCGGGCCTTCTCGATCGAGAAGTAGTTGTTGACCGTGACCCGCTCCAACGAAACCGGATCAATGGGCGGCGAGGGCAGGAACGGCAACTTCGACTTCAGTCGCGTCCACACCGTCACCACAGCATGAATCGGCTTGCCGGGAATGCGCGCTGTCGGCCACTTTTGGCCGCACGCCTCGACCACCGGCCGCGCGAACTCGAACATGTTCACCGGATCGCCGTCGTTGATGAAGTACGCCTGACCCGGGGCGGTGCCGCCCTCGACCAGATGCTGAGCGGCCAGGATGTGGCCCTGCACCAGGTTCTTCACATACGAGTTGTCGAGCTTTGCCTCTTTGCTGCCCAGCAGGATCTTCACCTTGCCGTCGACGACCTGCTCGAAGAGCTTGCGGAACATGGTCTGGTCGCCCGGCCCCCAGATGCCGCTCGGCCGGATCGCGGCCGTCAGCAGGCCGTCGACACCGTTCTGAGCCAGCGTGGCCTTCTCCGCGGCCACCTTGGTCTCGGTGTACAGGTCGCCTTCACGCACCGAATACGGCAGCGACTCGGTGCCACCGGAGATGGGATCGCCCTTCATCACCACACTGTTGCTCGACGTATAGACGAACCGCTTGACGCCGGACTTCTGCGCGGCGCGCAACAAATTCTCGGTACCGCCGAGGTTGACGTCGAAGGCGCGCTTGCGCATCTCCGGGGTGACCGTCTCACCGACACCCGGAATCAGCGACGCGGTATGGAAGACCGTGTCGATGCCCTCGACGGCGTCGGTAACCGACTGCGGGTTGGTGATGTCGCCCACCACGCTTTCCAGTCCGGGATGATCGGGCAGCTTCGAGGGCACGCGGTCGTAGGACCGGACCGAGTAGCCGCGGTCCAGCAGCTCCGCGACCAGGTTGCTGCCGACGAAGCCGGAACCCCCCGTGACCAGGATGCGGCCGAGGTCAGTAGTTTGTGATGAATCAGTCATGCCGGGCAGCATAATTAATCGGGGTTGCCGATTTCGCCGAAATGGATAACTCGCGGGAATACCGTGTTCGGGCGCAAGATGGCGTCGTCGGCTGTTCAGATTTCGCTGTCCGTGCGCACCCTCGCGCTACCTCGTCGATGTCCGGAATTCAACTGATCGGATCGAAGTGATCGGTACCGGGGGGATCGGCGTGGCCGAAGGCGGCCCGCAGGTAACGGCACTGGCTGGCGAAGAATTCCAGCGAAATGGGCGCGTTGGGAATCAGCACGTCGAAGGTGTGGAACGCGCCCACAGCGATCTTCTGGTGGCAGGGCACTCCGGCGGCACGGAGCCGTGCCGCGTATTCGAGGCATTCGTCGTAGAACATGTCGAGCGTGCCGACTCCGATCCACGCGGGCGGCAGGCCGGTGAGGTCCGTCCGGCGGGCGGGCACCGCCACGGCGGGATCGGCATCTCCGAGATACCACCGCCAGGCGATCTGGTTGTCACTGTCGGACCACATGATGCGGTGGCCGGGGGTGGGTACCGCACCGGTTCTGTCGTCGAGCATGGGATGCGCCAGCATCTGCAGGGCCAGCCGGATCTCGCCGCGGTCGTGCGCGAGCTGGGCGAGCGAGGCCGCAAGCCCCCCGCCGGCACTCACACCGCCGACCGCCAGCCGCGACGAGTCAGCCCACTCTTGCCGCGAAACCCACGACAGCGCGGTGTAGCAGTCTTCCAGCGGCGCCGGATAGGGGTGCTCTGGAGCCAGCCGGTAGTCGACGGCGGCGACGGTGATGCCGAGCAGGTGGGACAGTCTGCGGCAGAACACATCTTCTTGCCTGGCGCTGCCCATGGTGTAGCCGCCGCCGTGCATCCATACCAGCACCGCCGCGGGTTCGCCAGCGCACCGACTGCGGTGCAAGCGCACCCCTACGCCCGGGGCCACGGCCACGACGTGCACGTTGCGTCTGGCGCCGAGATTTCCGAGAAGTCTCATGACAAATCGTTGAGGCGCCAGTCCCGTGCGCAGTCCGTACCCCCGGGGCAGAACACGTGCGAGTAGCTGGAGCGCGGGGTCGACTTCGCGCAGACCCGCACCGGTGGTCGCTCGGGAACCGGGCGGACGCGGCCCGTCAGGCACCGCAGGAACCAGTTGAGTGTGTGCGACGGGCGGTAGCACGACGCGGCGTGGTGCACGATGCGACGTCCCTAGACATCCTAGACATCCCCACGGCTAGACAACTCTATCGAAAGTGTCCACCGCAAGCCAGCTACCCCGCCGGACGGCCCCCGAACGGCCCGTGAAGTCCTTGTCTGGGGGGCGATCCGGGCGCAGCGATTGGTGGAATCGCGTTGCACTGCAACAGTTGTCACTCCAACCGTGCAAACCCTACAACCCCCGGGAGGCGCCCAGTCCGGTGACGGTCTCGCAGAAGGAACAAAGACACGAAGGGCGAGCCGTGCTCGCAGATGAAGGACCGACGTGTTAGACATTAGCGCATGGGCATACACAATTTGGAAGATGTATGAGCTTCTACGATCGCGCTTACGGAGTCAACAAGCTGGATCGTGCGCTGACCGAACGTGCGCTGAGGATCGTGCTGGACAAGACGACGGACATGGCCCCCGACGTGCTTCGAGTCCCGCTGCACTACTACCGCGATCCCAAGCTCACCGCGACCGAGGAAGCGACCGTCCTGCGACGGACTCCCCTGGCGGTCGTGCCGAGTTCGCAGATATCGGGCAAGCACGATTTCGTCGTCCGCTCGGTGCTCGGCGACTCGCTGCTCATCACCCGGGACGGCCGCGGCCGCGCGCACGTATTCCTCAATTACTGCCGCCACCGCGGCGCCAAACCGGCTTGCGGCTCCGGCAATTCGCGAAGGTTCGTCTGCCCCTACCATGCCTGGAACTACGACAGCGCCGGGGCGCTCGTCCGCATACCGGGCCAGGCGGGATTTGACACGATCGATACGTCGCGGTACGGCCTCGTGGAACTGCCAAACGACGAAAAGTACGGCTTTGTGTGGGCGATGTTGAGCCCCGACCTGCCGATCGATGTCGACGCCCACCTCGGCGATCTCGCAGGCGAATTGGCGAGCTGGCGCTACGAGGACTATGGCTACCACGACGACCGGGAGTTCGAGTCCGAGGTCAGCTGGAAAGGGGCCTTGGAGGCGTTCGCCGAGGGCTACCACTTTCCTTATGTGCACGGAAAGAGCTTGATCGGACAGAACACCGTCGCCAACACCCACATCTACGACGAATTCGGCCGCCACCACCGAATCGGCTTCCCCTACAACTGGATCTACGAACTCGTCGACAACCCCGACTCAAGCTGGGATCCCAAGGACCGGATGGGCCTGATCTACTGGGTCTACCCCAACCTCGTCCTGGCCAACAGCCAGCTCGGTGTGGAGATCATCGACATGCTTCCGGCGAGCTCACCGACACGCTGTACCGTCCGGCACAGCTGGATGGCCCGCTACCCCGCCACCGACGACGACATGCGCGCGTTCTACCACGACGTCTACAACCAGGTGCACGCGGCGGTCCGCGACGAGGACTTCGTCATGCTGGCCCAGTGCGGCGAGGCCGTCCGCCACGCTTGGCACGACCATATGGTCATCGGCCGCAACGAGATCGCGGTGCAGCACATGATCCGGGTCTTCGCCGGCGAGTTGGGCGTCGCGCTGGAATGAACGCAGGTGGTGGCGCGGGCTGATGGCCCGCTCGCCGCTCCACGGGCAGGTGACCACGTCCGATACGGTGTGCTCATGCCCCGAAACCGGCGTTACCTGCTCCGCAACCGCCCTTCCGGGCGCATCGACGCTGACACCTTCGAGCTCGACGAGCAGCCGGTACCCGCGGTCGGCGAAGGACAGGCGCTCGTGCGGGTCGACTGGATCTCGATCGACCCGACGAACCGCATCTGGATAAAGGACATTCCGACCTACCTACCGCCGGTGGGCATCGGCGAGGTCATGCGGGCGGGCGGGCTCGGCGAGGTTATCGCGTCGAACAATCCGAACTATGCGGTCGGCCAGACCGTGCAGGGACTCCTGGGCTGGCAGGAGTACGCGGTGGTGTCGGACGAGACGCTGGTGTTCCCCGTCGACGTCGGCGAGGGAGTATCGCCGAGCGCCTACCTCGGTGCGCTCGGGACGACCGGCCTGACCGCGTGGGTGGGGATCCACGACATCGCCAAGCCGCAGCCGGGCGAAACGGTGGTCGTCTCTGCAGCCGCCGGTGCGGTCGGCTCGATGGCCGGCCAGCTCGCCAAGGCCCACGGCGCACGAGTTGTCGGCATCGCCGGCGGCCCCGAAAAGTGCGCGCTGCTGACCGACCGACTCGGCTTCGACGCGGCCGTCGACCACCGGGCCGATGATTGGGCCGCCCAGCTGGCGGCGGCGACGCCGAACGGCATCGACATCGACTTCGAGAACGTCGGCGGCGACATCATGGACGCGATCTTCGCCCGGCTCAACATGCACTCGCGCGTCGCGCTGTGCGGCTTGATCTCCGGCTACAACTCGGCGGACCCGCCACCAGGACCGCGCGCGTTTGCCAACCTGCTCTTGCAGCGCACGACGCTGCAGGGCTTCATCATCTTCGACCACTTCGACCGCTTTCCGGAGGCCATGGGCGACATCGCCGGCCTCATCGCCGAAGGCAGGCTCACTCCGCTCGAGACCGTCGTCGAGGGGTTCGAGGCGCTGCCGACGGCAATCAACATGCTGTTCGACGGCGGGAACGTCGGCAAGCTCGTCGTCAAGACGTCGGGTTAGCACGACTGCGGATGCTCACCGACGGCTACGAAAGGACCTGATGTCGCTGCCTCAGGTTCTCGACCTCGACCTGCCTCACCTGCGGATGACTGCGTTGGCGTGGGGGCCGCAGGACGGGCGAATCGCGCTGTGCCTGCATGGTTTTCCCGATAGCGCCTGGACCTGGAGACGCATCGCCCCGCTGCTGGTCGAACGCGGCTACCGTGTGGTGGCACCGTTCACCCGCGGGTACGCCCCGACCGCCGTTCCCGTCGACGGGGACTACACGATCGGCGCATTGATGTACGACGCCCTGGCCGTGCACGACTTTTTCGGCGGGGAGAACGCGGTGCTGATCGGCCACGACTGGGGCGCGTTCACCGCCACCGGCATCGCCGCCTATCCCGGCTCGCCTTTCGCCGCGCACGTAACCATGTCTGTGCCGCCGGTGGCCGCCATGCAGGCCACCGCGCTGTCCGCTCGCCGCCGGATCCGGCTGGGGCTGGCACAGCTGCCGATGAGCTGGTACATGATGTTCTTCCAGATTCCGGGCATTCCGCGGTTGGTTGCCGGCCGCGTGATCCCCAGACTGTGGCGGGACTGGTCGTCGCCGGGTCAGGACATCGACGAAGATGTCGCCAACGCGTTGTCTGCACTGCCCACCCGCGCGCATCGTGAGGCGGCGGTCTCCTATTACCGCGCGCTGGTGCGGTTTTCAAACCCGGCACCGCGATATGCGCCTCTGCATGCCTACCGGTTCGCGATGCCCCGCCGTCCGCACCTGCATCTGCAGGGCACCAGGGACGGTGCCATGCAGGTCGGCTGGACCGAGTCGATGGTCGACCAGCTTCCGGCGGGCAGCGTCGTCAAGGTGCAGGACACCGGCCACTTCAACCACGTGGAGCGGCCGGCCGAGGTCGCCGATGCCATCCTGGATTTCGTTTCAGCGCAAGATCATCTTTCACGTCGGCCGTAACGACGTCGTTGGGCGATTCGGCGCCGCGGACGCCCACCCGCGCTCTCACGTCACGCCAAGAGCGTCAACGACCTTGAAACCGGTGAAGGAGAACACCGGGTAGAGGATGACGACGTCGAACGGCATCATCATGCTGCCGATCCACACTACTCACCCCTGCCGGGCCGAAACCTGCGGTGCCCACCACCAACTACCTGGACACATCGCAACAAAATGCATGGCTATGGCGTGAAGGTGCGATCCGGACGAAGGACGGGCACTGCTCGACGACGTCGCGCCGGTGGGCATCAGCCGGTGGTGAATGCGCGCAAGCCGGCTGCGAGCGCGGTCGGCACCTTGGCGGTAATCCTGGTGCCTTCCTCGGTGTGTTCGGTGGCGTCCACCCTGCCCATCTCGTGCACACGGGCGACCAGATCGCCACGGTCATAAGGGATCGTCACGTCCACCGAGACATCGGACGGAGGTACCAATTCGCCCATCCTGACACGCAGCTCGTCCAGTCCCTGACCGGTGCGCGCGGAGACGAACACCGCGCCCGGCAACGCGCGCCTGAGGTTGGCCAGTCCCAGATCGCCTGCGGCATCGATCTTGTTGACCACCAACAACTCCGGCGCAAGCGTCGTATGGTGTGCGATGGTCACCTCGTGAAGGACTTCGCGCACCGCCTTTATCTGCGCCAGCGGGCTCACGTCGGAGCCGTCGACGACGTGAACCAGTAGATCGGCCTCGACGACTTCTTCCAGCGTCGATTGGAACGCTTCCACGAGCTGGGTCGGGAGATGCCGGACGAAGCCGACGGTGTCGGTGATCACGAAGGGCCTGCCGTCGTCGAAATCCCCTCGACGCGTGGTGGGTTCGAGAGTCGCGAACAACGCGTTCTCCACCAGGACGCCGGCGCCGGTAAGCGCATTGAGCAGACTGGACTTCCCGGCATTGGTGTAGCCGACGATGGCGATCGACGCGACTTCGCTGTGGCGCCTGCCGCTGCGCTGGGTTTCGCGAATCTTCTTCATGCCACGGATGTCGCGGCGCAGCTTGGCCATACGTTCCCGAATGCGGCGCCGGTCCGTCTCGATCTTGGTTTCACCGGGACCGCGTGTGCCCACCCCGCCGCCGGCGCCGCCGGCGCGGCCGCCGGCCTGCCGCGACATCGATTCACCCCAGCCGCGCAACCGCGGCAGCATGTATTCCATCTGCGCCAGCGATACCTGCGCCCGGCCCTCACGGCTCGTTGCGTGCTGGGCGAAAATGTCAAGGATCAGCGCGGTGCGATCGACGACCTTGACCTTGACGGCCTTCTCCAGCGCGGTCAGCTGGGCGGGCGAGAGTTCACCGTCACAGATCACGGTGTCAGCGCCGGTGGCCACCACGATTTCGTGCAGCTGCTTGGCCTTGCCCGAACCGATGTAGGTCGACGGGTCCGGCTTGTCGCGGCGCTGGATCAAGCCTTCCAGCACCTCCGAGCCGGCAGTTTCGGCGAGCGCCGCCAATTCGGCGAGGCCGGCTTCGGCCTCTGCGGCCGTTCCTTCGGTCCAAACACCTACCAGCACAACCCGTTCCAGCCGGAGCTGGCGGTATTCGACCTCGGTGACGTCGGCGAGCTCGGTCGAGAGTCCGGCGACGCGGCGCAACGCCGAGCGGTCTTCGAGAGCCAGCTCGCCTGCGGTCGGGGTGAAGTCGGATGTCGTCATGGTCGGTGACCGATGGTGCCACGTCCCGGTGCCGCCGTGCATCCGAATTTCAACGCAGCGCCCTCCACCATTCGTCCGACAGGTCTCCGTGTGCCAGCAGTACTGAAGGACCGCATAGGAAGCTCGTGGCGTCGGTGACCGTGACGGTGACCTCACCTCCCGGTGCCCGCACATCCAGCGCACCGATGCCGGTGCCGAGGTGACGCAGCGCGGCCACGGTGGCTGCGACGGTGCCGGTGCCGCAGGAGCGCGTCTCCCCCACACCGCGCTCATGCACCCGCATCGTCACTGCCCCGTCGACGGGCGCGGTCAACACCTCGACATTGACACCGTTGGGGAACTGCACGGGGTCGAACGACACCGGCGCCCCCACCTCCAGCGCGGCCAGCTCCGCGACCGAAAGGCGCGGGTCGACACATGCCAGGTGGGGATTGCCGACGTCGACCGCCAGCCCGTGCAGCACTTTGCCCCCGAGCGTGACCTGTCCTGGGCCCAGCTGATTGGCCTTGCCCATGTCGACCGTCACCACCGCCTCGACCGGGTCGTAGGAGTTCATCGCCACCGGCCGCGGCCCGGCAAGAGTGCCGACGGTGAACTCGCGGCGCCGCTCCAGCCCGGCGGCCCACAGGTAGTGGGCGAACACCCGCACGCCGTTACCGCACATCTCCGCCACCGAGCCATCGGCGTTTCGGTAGTCCATGAACCAGTCGTCTGCGGTGACGCCTTCCGGCAGATAGTGGAAGACCCCGGCTTCGCGGGCCGAACCGGCCACCGTGACTCGTAGCACGCCGTCGGCGCCGAGCCCGCGGCGGCGATCGCACAGCAGTGCGACGCGGCCCGCGTCGAGTTCGATCCCGGCCGACAGGTCAGCCAGGACGACGAAGTCGTTCTGTGTGCCGTGCCCTTTGGCGAACCTCACCCGTTCAGGATACGTGCCGCCATGCCGCCAGCACCTCGGCGCAAAGGTGCGGCTTCGCGCCGTCCAGCCACAGGATGCGGTGGTCGCGGCGGAACCAGGAACGCTGCCGGCGCACATAGCGTCGGGTTCCGACGAAGGTGGCCTCACGCGCGGTGCGGCCGTCACGGCCGGCGTCGAGCGCCTCGATAACCTGCGCGTACCCGAGCGCGCGCGACGCCGTCACACCGTCGCGCAAACCGGCGTCCAATAGCGCCCGTACCTCGTCGACCAATCCCGCCTCGAACATCGCGTCGGTGCGGTGCGCCAGTCGCTCATCGAGAATCATTGTCTGCCAATCCAATCCCACGATGAGCGTATTCCAGCGCGGGGACGCGCCGATGGCGGGCGCCGACGCCGCGAACGGCCGTCCGGTCAGTTCGACGACTTCCAGCGCGCGGACGATCCGCCGCCCGTCGGAAGGCAGGATCGTCGAAGCCGCGGCGGGGTCGCGGCGGGCCAGCTCGGCGTGCAGCGCCGCGACACCGACGTCGGCCAGCCGGCCCTCCCACTGTGCCCGTACGCGCGGATCCGTGACGGGGAACGCCCAGTCGTCCAGCAGCGCCTGAAGATAGAGCATCGAGCCGCCGACGATGACGGGTACCGCGCCGCGGGCGACGATCGCCTCGACGTCGGCGGCCGCGGCCCGCTGGTAGTTGGCGACGGTGGCTGTTTCGGTGACATCGAGGATGTCGAGTTGATGGTGCGGGATGCCTCGTCGCTGCCCCGGTTCGAGCTTGGCGGTCCCGATATCCATACCGCGGTACAGCTGCATGGCGTCGGCGTTGACGACCTCCCCGCCGAGTACATCGGCCAACTCCAGCGCGAGCGCCGACTTGCCGGTTCCGGTGGGTCCGACGACCGCGATCGGTCGCGTACTCACGGCTGCCAGATGCCGACGAAGTAGCCCACGCCATACGGGGCCCCGCGATAGAGCTCCCGCGAGCGGCACGGCCCGCCGGCGGCCAGCCCCGCGAGCACTCCGAATGCCGCCCGTCCCGTGACCTCCGCCGGCAACGGCGTCAATGCCGCGATGTCCGCCCCGGCTAGCGCGTCGTCCAGTGCCCGCTGAACGCCTACCGAGGCGGGGTCGTACCCGCCGGGCGCCGACGCGGCGAGGGTTTTGCACCCGTCGGCGACCACGAGTACACCGACCGGATCGGCCGACCCGCTGGTCTGCGCCCGCAACGCACGGCCCTGTTCGACCGCGAGGCTGTCTTCCAGCGATGCCGGGTAGCAATACGTTTCCACGCGGGCGGCGGGCGCGCACCGACCGCGCAGCCAACCCGCGATCAGTGCGCACAACGGCAGGTCGGCCGGCTTGTGCGATCCCGCGGACAGGGCCACCCGGACCTCGGCGCCGTATCCGGCGAACGTTCCCGCTGTTTCCGGCGCCAGCCGCCGCTGCGGTCCGCCGTCGATTCCGATGGCGATCCAGCGCTGCGGCAGGGCCAGCGCCGCGGCACGCATCGCTTCGGACAGCTCGGCCAGCTCAGCGGCCGCCGTGCCCGCCAGTTCGGGCACCAGGACCGGCGCGGACGGGATGATCGAAACGGCCGTCAACACCTCGCCAACGCTACCGCTGCCCCAGCAGGTCCTCGCTGTGCCGGGTGTCTACACGGGCGTTGCCCGCGCGGCGTCGTCCTCGGCGGTCATCCCGGCCTCGCCGCGGGCGAGCGCTGCGACGGACACCACCGTCGCGACGATGGCTACCACCAGAAGCACCCAACCGGCTCCACCGGGACGCATGGTCTCGCCGAGCACGAACACGCTGAGCACCGAGGCAACGATCGGTTCGCTGATCGCCATCGTGGGCAGTGAGGCTGTCAGCGCGCCGGCCCGAAACGACGACTGCTGATAGGCCGTTCCTGCCAGCGCGACAAGGGCCCACGCGTACAGCTCCGGTGAGCGCAGCAGCGGCTCGACACCCTCGCCCAACACGTGCACGACACCTTTGGTGAGCACCGCGAAGATCCCCCAAAACGCCCCGGAAACCACCGCCAGTAGCACAGCGCTGACCGGTCCGCTGGTGAGGCCGGCACCGACGATGCAGGCCCCGATCACCGCCGTCAGCACGCCCGCCGCCACCGCCCAGGTGGCCAGCGACGCTCGCGAGCTTCCGGCGGTGGGGTTGCCGACGATGACGATGATGACCACCGAAGCCGCGAGTAGCGCCGCCCAGGTGCCGTCCCAACGGGTCAGCCCATGATGATGCAGGCGGGCGTTTATGGGCAGGGCGAACAGGAGCGATGTCACCAGCAGCGCCTGCACCAGGAGCACCGATCCCAGCGCCAGGGCCGCGGCCTGCAGGATGAAACCGGCGGCGGCCACCAGGCTGCCCAGCCACCAACCTTTGTCGGCGAGTAGGTGGATGAACAGCCGGAGATTACCGACGGGTTCATCGGTCACGTCGTGGGCCGATCGCTGGTGCATCACATCGCCTATTGCGATGAACAATGCGGCCGCCAGCGCCAGCAGTGCGGCGATGTCCGTCCTAGCCATTGCGACCGTCCACGGGACATAGACGCAACCATGGACAGGGGGACAGCGCAAGCGCTCCCGCCCAGCTTTACTACCCTTGGTACGTCCTGACACGGGACAACCGCAAACGAGCGGCGCCGCGTCGCGCGGCGGTGCGCGCAGGGTGCGGTCCGCGCGGAGGGTAGGTGCTCATGTCCACAGAAGGCCCGATGGGCGACAAGGCGCCGCAGCCCGCCCCCGCGGCCGGGCCCCGGCCGGGTCCGCGGCCGCGCCCGCGCCCCGCCGCGGTGCCCGGCGCGGCGGCGGCGACCACGCCGACCGGCATCGTCAGTGACCCGCACCGATTCGGCCGCGTCGACGACGACGGTACGGTCTGGCTGATCACCTCGGCCGGTGAACGCAACATCGGCTCCTGGCAGGCCGGTGACGCCGAAGCCGCCTATGCGCACTTCGGTAGGCGATTCGACGACGTGGCCACCGAGATCACGCTGATGGAGCGGCGGCTGGATTCGGGCACGGGCGATGCGCGCAAGATCAAGGCCGCCGCGGCGAGCCTGGCCGAGGCCCTGGCAACGGCCAGCGTGCTCGGTGACGTCGATGCGCTGTCGACACGGCTGGCCGCCATCGCCGAGCACGCCGACTCCGCCGTGAACCAGGAGAAGTCCCGCCGCGCCGAAGAACGCGCCGCCCAGACCGCGCGCAAGGAAGCGCTTGCCACCGAAGCCGAGGACCTGGCCGCCAACGCCACCCAGTGGAAGGCGGCCGGCGACCGCTTGAGCGCGATCCTCGACGAATGGAAGACGATCAGCGGCCTGGATCGCAAAGCCGACGACGCCCTCTGGAAGCGCTACTCGGCGGCCCGCGAAACGTTCAATCGGCGCCGCGGTTCGCACTTCGCCGAACTCGACCGCGAACGCACCGGCGTCCGTGAGGCCAAGCGGCGTCTGTGCGAGCGGGCCGAGGAACTGGCCATGTCGACCGACTGGGGACCCGCTACTGCCGCCTTCCGCGGCCTGCTTGCGGAATGGAAATCCGCCGGCCGCGCCGCCAAGGATGCCGACGATGCGCTGTGGAAGCGGTTCAAGGCCGCGCAGGACCAGTTCTTCGCGGCGCGCAACGCGGTGACGAGCGAGCGTGAGGCGGGATTGGCCGCCAACGCACGGCTCAAGCAGGCCCTGCTGGAGGAGGCAGAGAATATCGACACCTCCGACCACGAAGGCGCGCGAAACGCGTTGCGGGTTATCACCGACAAGTGGGACGCGGCGGGCCCGGTCGCCCGAGACCGCTCCGACCTGGAGCGGCGCCTGCGGGCAGTGGAGAAGAAGGTGCGCGACGCCGCGGCGGCAGAATGGGCCGACCCGCAGGCGAAGGCGCGTGCCGAGCAGTTCGCGGCACGCGCCGAGCAGTACGAGAAGCAAGCCGCCAAGGCCGAGGCGGCAGGGCGGACAAAGGATGCCGAGCAGGCGCGCGCCAACGCCGAGCAGTGGCGCCAGTGGGCGCAAGCCGCGATCGGGGCGCTGAGTAGGAAGCGCTGAGCAGGGCGGGGACGGTTGGCAGGCCCGGCCGGGACGGACCTGAGCGGGCACGCCCGGCGCGGGATCTAACCCGCGGGCGCCGGCGGGTCGTCCGTGGGTGGCCGCCGGCGGTCCGTGGCGGAATCCGGCGGGTCGAGGGAGTCCAGCAAGCTCTTCGCCTGCCGTTCGGACGCGGCGCGGCGCCGGTGTTCTTCGGCGGCGAGCTGCACGGCGGTCCGGGTCCACACCACCCGTGCCCAGTGAAACGCCAGCAATATCACCGCGATCCAGCCCACGACGAGTCCGAGCGCCGGTCCGGGGTGATGTTCCGGCGCAGTCTGCCGCGACCACACCGCCAGCAGCCCGGTGGCGCTGGCCAGCCACGAGCCCGCGAGCGCGACCCACGCCAACGTCCATCGGCGGGTGAGCAGGGCCACCGTCGAGAATCCCACCCCGAACACCGCCGCCAGCCAGCAGAACACCCGCGAAGGCAGCGCGATGCCGACGTCGATCGCCGTCTGGTTGCCCGCGAGCACATCGACGCCCCGGGCGTGTCCGGTGTGCGGCAGCAGCAATGACACCAGCAGCACGAACACCAGGATCGCCACCACGACTGCCCGCGGCCCGGGATCGATTTCCCCGGCGACGCGCCGCTCGGCCGCGTCGATCTCGTCGCGATAGGCGTCGAAACCCTCTGGCCGGCTCATCGCCGGCACCCGGCGGTTTCCGCGAGCGCCACGGGTTCACCCAGGCCCGGCATCCCCAGGCCGACGGTGGGACGCGCCCCCGTTGATTCGCCCGGTCGGTACGCGTCTCCGGCCCGGGTCCGGCGGTGCGTCAGGACGGCGCCGTCGGCGACGAGGTAGTGCGGCGCGGCGCCGGTGACCACCGTCGTGACGATATCGCCGGGTCGCACGGCAGCGCTGCCCGGGCCGAAGTGCACCAGCCGCCCGTCACGGGCACGTCCGCTCATCCGCGCGGTTGCGCTGTCCTTGCGGCCCTCGCCCGCGGCGACGAGAACCTCGACGGTTTCGCCCAGCTGCGCGCGATTGCCCTCCAGCGAGATGGCCTCCTGTAGTTCGATCAAGCGCTGATAGCGTTCCTGCACCACGCCTTTGGGTAACTGGTCGGGCAGTTCGGCGGCCGGCGTACCGGGTCGCCGCGAGTACTGGAACGTGAACGCCGACGAGAACCGGGCGGCCCGCACGACGTCGAGGGTGGCCTGGAAATCCGCTTCGGTCTCCCCCGGGAAGCCGACGATGATGTCGGTGGTGATCGCCGCGCTCGGCATCGCCGCACGCACCCGGTCGACGATTCCGAGATACCGCTCGGCGCGGTAGGAGCGCCGCATGACCCTCAGGACGCGGTCGGAGCCGGACTGCAGCGGCATGTGCAGCGCGGGACAGACATTGGTGGTATCGGCCATCGCTTCGATGACGTCGGCGCTGAACTCGGCGGGATGGGGCGAGGTGAACCGCACCCGCTCCAAACCCTCGATGCGCCCGCACGAACGCAGCAGGGATGCGAATGCGCCGCGATCTCGCGGCGTTTCCGGATCGGCGAACGACACCCCGTAGGCGTTGACGTTCTGCCCGAGCAGCGTGACCTCCAGGACGCCCTGGTCGACCAGCGATCTCACTTCGGCGAGGATGTCCGCCGGCCGCCGGTCCACCTCTTTGCCGCGCAGCGCGGGCACGATGCAGAACGTGCAGGTGTTGTTGCAGCCAACGGAGATGGAAACCCATGCAGCATAGGGTGATTCGCGCACAGCGGGCAGCGACGAGGGAAATTGTTCGAGCGCTTCGGCAATCTCCACCTGAGCCGTGCGATTGTGCCGGGCGCGTTCGAGCAGCACCGGCAACGACGCGATGTTGTGGGTTCCGAAAACCACGTCGACCCATGGCGCGCGGCGCAGCACCGCGTCACGGTCCTTCTGCGCGAGGCACCCGCCGACGGCGATCTGCATGTCGGGGTTGCTGTGTTTGCGCGGGGCCAGGTGGCTGAGGTTGCCGTACAGCTTGTTGTCGGCGTTCTCACGCACCGCGCAGGTATTGAAGACGACGATGTCGGCGTCGCTCCCGTCCGCGGCCCGGCAGTAGCCGGCCTGCTCCAGCAGACCCGCGAGCCGTTCGGAGTCGTGGACGTTCATCTGGCAGCCGTAGGTGCGCACCTGGTAAGTGCGCGCCGTGGGCGCGACCGGTGCGGCTGCAGCAGACGAAGTCACCCGACCATGGTACGGACGGCCGCGCAGCCGACCCAATTCGCGGATTGAGTGAGATGCGGGCATACTGCATGCTTCCTCGGTATGGTCAATGGCCATGACGGGCCCAACCGTGCCGATGATCGCGATGCACGGCGTCAACAAGCACTTCGGCAGCCTGCACGTGCTCAAGGATATTAATCTCGACGTCGCCCGCGGTCAGGTGGTGGTCGTGTTGGGACCGTCCGGGTCGGGCAAATCGACACTGTGCCGGACGATCAACCGGTTGGACACTATCGACTCGGGGACCATCAGCGTCGACGGTGAGCAACTGCCGGCCGAGGGCCGAAAACTGGCGCGACTGCGTTCCGACGTCGGGATGGTCTTCCAGTCGTTCAACCTCTTCGCCCACAAGACGATCCTGGACAACGTCACCCTGGCACCGGTCAAGGTCCGCAAGGTCAGCCCGGCCAAAGCCCGCCAGGACGCCATGGCTCTCCTCGAACGGGTGGGCGTTGCCAGCCAGGCCGACAAGTACCCCGCGCAGCTGTCGGGCGGCCAGCAGCAGCGCGTGGCCATCGCCCGGTCGCTGGCGATGAACCCCAAGGTGATGCTGTTCGACGAACCCACCAGCGCTTTGGACCCGGAGATGATCAACGAGGTGCTGGCGGTGATGACCTCGCTGGCCGAGGGCGGGATGACGATGGTGGTGATCACCCACGAGATGGGGTTCGCACGCCGCGCGGCCCACCAGGTGGTGTTCATGGCCGACGGCGCGATCGTCGAGCACGCCCAACCGGCCGAATTCTTCGATAACCCGAAATCCGACCGGGCCAAAGATTTCCTCAGCAAGATCCTGAACCACTGAAACGGCGAAAGGCACATCGTGACCGCGTTGTATACCAAGCGAATCCTGCGATTCCGGACGGCGGCCGCGGTCGCGCTCGCAGTCGTCGTCCCGCTGGCGGCCACCGCATGCGGTGGCGGAGGCGAGGAGTCGGACAAGGTCGTCATCGGCACCAAGTTCGACCAGCCCGGCCTGGCCATGAAGAATCCGGACGGCTCGATGAGCGGCTTCGACGTCGACGTGGCCACCTATGTCGCCAAGGAACTCGGCTATTCCCCCGATCAGATCGAGTGGAAGGAATCGCCGTCGGCGCAGCGCGAGACGCTGATTGGAAACGGCCAGGTCAAGTACATCGTCGCGACGTACTCGATCACCGATTCACGCAAGCAGAAGGTCGATTTCGCCGGGCCGTACCTGATCACCGGCCAGAGCCTGCTGGTGCGCAACGACAACACCGACATCTCCGGCCCCGAGTCGCTGGAGAACAACAAGAAGTTGTGCTCGGTGTCGGGATCCACACCGGCGCAACGCATTAAGGACAAATACCCGGGCGTGCAACTGCAGCAATACGACACCTACTCGGCGTGCATCGAGGCGCTCAAGAACGGCGCGATCGACGCCGTCACCACCGACGAGGTGATCCTTGCCGGATTCGCGGCGCAGAACCCCGGCAACTTCAAGATCGTCGGCGAGCCGTTCTCCGAGGAGAAGTACGGCATCGGCTTGAAGAAGGACGACACCGAACTGCGGAACAAGATCAACGACGCACTGGAGAAGATGGAATCCGACGGCTCGTGGAAGGCCGCGTTCGAGAACAACCTCGGCCCGGCCGGAATCGATACCCCGACACCGCCGCCCGTCGACCGGTACTAGTCCGTCGTAAGCGGCCCGGCAGAGCATGGAGGTCTTCACCGAGTACCACGAAGCGATTTTCGCTGCGTTCTGGTTCACCATCAAGCTGACGGTGTATTCGGGCATCGGGGCGCTGGTCCTCGGCACGGCGCTGGCGGCCATGCGACTGGCGCCCGTACCGACGTTGAACTGGATCGGAGCGGGGTACGTCAACATCCTGCGGAACACCCCGCTGACGCTGATCATCCTGTTCTGCTCCTTCGGGCTGTCGCAGACGCTGGGCGTCACCCTGTCCGACCCGAAGTCGCTGACGTCGATCGCCGACAGCAACTTCCGGCTCGCGGTGCTGGGCTTTGCCGTGTATACCGCGGCGTTCGTCTGTGAAACCGTGCGTTCCGGGGTGAACACCGTGCCTCTGGGGCAGGGGGAAGCCGCACGGTCACTCGGTTTCACCTTCGGCCAGAACCTGCGGATGATCCTGTTGCCGCAGGCTTTTCGCGCGGTCGTCATTCCACTCGGGTCGGTACTGATCGCGCTGACCAAGAACACCACGATCGCGTCGGCGATCGGGGTGGGCGAGGCGGCGCTTTTGATGAAGGAGATGTTCGAGAACACCGCGGCGGTGATGACGGTCGGAGCGATCTTCGCGGCGGGCTTTGTGATTCTGACCCTGCCCATGGGCCTGCTGTTCGGGTGGCTGGGTAAGCGGCTGGCGGTGTCCCGGTGAGCGCGACCGCCGCCTCGGTGCTCTACGACGCCCCCGGCCCCCGCGGACGAATCCGCAACAATGTCATCTCCGTGTTGGCCGTCGTGTTGTTCGCTGTGGCCGCCTACGTGGTGTACACGAAACTGTCGGACAAGGGACAGCTCGATTCCGCGAAATGGAGGCCGTTCCTGACGGCCAACCTGTGGAAGACATACGTCCTGCCCGGCATCCAGGGGACACTGATGGCGGCCGCGATCTCGATCGTGTTCGCCGCGGTGCTTGGTCTGGCACTGGGCGTCGGACGCCTCTCGCCCAACACCGCGGTGCGATGGGCCTGCTCGGTGTTCGTGGAGTTCTTCCGGGCAATTCCAGTGCTGATCATGATGCTGTTCGCCTACTTCTTCTACGCGTCGTACGACCTCTTCCCCTCCAAGCACCTGGCGCTGGCGGGAGTGGTGACCGCCCTGACGCTATACAACGGCGCGGTGATCGCCGAGATCGTGCGCGCCGGCGTGAGGGCGTTGCCCCGAGGCCAATCGGAAGCGGCGGCGTCGCTGGGCCTGCGCTGGGGTCAGACGATGCGCAGCGTGCTTCTGCCGCAGGCGATCACCTCGATGCTTCCGGTGTTGATCTCCCAGCTCGTCGTGGTTCTAAAGGACAGCGCGATCGGCTATCAGATCACATTCGTGGAAATGGTCCGGCAGGGAACCGTGGTCGGTTCGGCATACGGTAACTACGTACCGGCGCTGATCGTCATCGCCGCACTGATGATCGGGATGAATCTTGCGCTGTCGACCGCCGCGGTTCGGCTGGAGAACCGACTGCGGCGATCGCACCGCGCACCCGAGCCGATGGAAGCGCAGGCGATCGAGCAGCAGGGCGGCGACTGAAACTTCATCGGCCACGGGAGTGTGCGGCGATCTCAGCGCTATCGCGCTCGGTGTCGCCGCCAACGCGGTTACGGCGGGAAATACCTGGGCGAAGACCTGCACGATCTCGTCTGAGTGGTTGCAGTAGCCTGCTGCTGGTTGCGGCCTGGTCGTTACTGCGCCACCGATGACGCCCGTGTCCGTCCGTCTGGACCCAACGAAGCGAGCCACCCGTGCGCCGAAATGCGGCCTTCGGCTCTAGCGCCCGCTTTGGCCCGCTGGCACGCCCATACTGCCCGGGTGTTGCACCCGCGACCGGATTACCGCGGCTCGGACTGCCCGTCAGCCCTGCCGCGCCGCCTCGACGGTCGCGATGTCGATCTTGCTCATCGGCATCATCGCTTCGAATACGCGTTTGGCCTCATCCCCACCGGCCGCAAGCGCGTCAGTCAGTATGCGTGGCGTGATCTGCCAGGAGATTCCCCAGCGATCCTTGCACCAGCCGCACTGGCTTTCCTGGCCGCCATTGCCGACGATCGCGTCCCAGTAGCGGTCGGTCTCTTCCTGTGTGTCCGTTGCGACCTGGAAGGAGAAGGCCTCGCTGTGCGTGAACGCCGAACCGCCATTGAGGCCGACGCAGGGAACGCCGAGCACGTTGAATTCGACCGTCAGCACATCGTCCTTTTTGCCGCCCGGATAGTCTGTCGGCGCCGTCTGGACAGCCGTCACTTCGCTGTCGGGAAAGGTCGCAGCGTAGAAGCGCGCCGCGTCGAGCGCGTCGTCGACGAACCACAGGCAGATCGTGTTCTTTGGCTTGATACTCACTCTTACTTATTTTAGTGAGTGCGCCGAATTCGTCGAGGTTGGTGTATCGACGAGGCCGACGTTGCGCTGGTGGTCACTGGAACTTTTCCTGCACACTGGTGACTTCGGCGACGTCTACGAGTTCATCCCCGAGCTAGACCTGGCGCCGTTGTCGCTCGGCGGCCAACCCCATGGTGACGACGTCGACCGCCAGACTGCTGCTGTAGCCACGCCGGGCCAGCATACCCACCAATCTGCGCATCACCTTGGGGTCGTCGCCGTCGTCGAGCCGCTCGCGCCGCAACTTCGCGCGCACCAGATCCTCGGCCCGTTGCCGTTCGGCGCCGTCATCGATACCGGCCAGCGACTCGTCGATGAACTCGTCGCAGACTCCCCTGTTGCGAAGCTCGACGGCCAAGGCCCGCTTGCCTTTTCCAGCATTGACCCGGCGTGAGCGTACCCACTGCTCGGCGAAGCCGGCGTCGTCGACGAGACCGACGTCGGTCAGCCTGTCGAGCACTTCGGCACTGACGTCTTCGGAATAACCCCGCTTGGCCAGCTGGCCCGCCAATTCCGAACGGGTCCGCGCCCGCGCGGTGAGCAGGCGCAGGCATAGTGCCCGCGCCTGCTCACCGCGCCTGGCCGAGTCAACCGGCCCGGTTGACTCAACCGGCTCGGCGGACTCAGAAATCGACGGGAGCCGGCAGAACGTCATCGGATACCCCGTCGGTCACCACCGCACCGATACCGAGCTTCTCCTTGATCTTCTTCTCGATCTCGTTGGCCACATCGACGTTCTCAAGCAAGAACTTGCGGGCATTTTCCTTGCCCTGGCCCAGCTGCTCGCCGTCGTAGGTGAACCACGAGCCGGACTTGCGGATGAAGCCCTGTTCGACACCCATGTCGATGAGCGAGCCTTCCTTACTGATGCCCTTGCCATAGAGGATGTCGAACTCGGCTTGTTTGAAGGGCGGCGAGCAGTTATGCACGACAACCCCTTCCGCGACGAGGTTGTGCAACTCTTCGACCTCGAGATCGAATGTTCGCATACGCTGTGCCGGCAGCACTTCCCGGATCACGGAGTACCTGAGTTCTTCTGTCAACACTTCCCGCAAGAACTTGTCGCCCAAAGCGTCGGCGAGCATCTGGACGCGATCCCGTCGCAGCCGGCTCGTGCCCAACACCTGCTTCATGCCACCACGTGGGTCTCCGGACCCAGCTCCGATCATCGCCGCGGCCTCCTGTGCGGTCACACCACGCTCGACAAGGTAGTTGAGCACGGTGGCGGCCATCTCCGCCGAGAGATAGGTGGCCTGCGATCCACGCCGCCGTCCTCGCATGGCCTCTGGAATCGCTTCGATGAGAGCGGTGCCGCGCGGCCCCCACATGGGGATTGCTTCCGCGAATGCGATGACGTTCTCCATACCCGAAACTCGGACCTCGAATACCGGGCGCTTACCCTGCACCCGTCGACCGTTGACAATACTCGGCCGCTTGTGGCTCGGGTCGTAATCTCGGACGGTGCTTACGATGCCGAACCGCATTAGCAGCCAATGGATCTGGTGTGCGAGCTGTTCAGAGGTCGTCGTGTAACCGACACGAAGCGCTCCGGTCTGTTCTCGGCTCACCCATCCGTCGCTCTCGAACAGACCGAAGATCAGATTCCCGACGATATCGGGCGCGATATCCGACTTGAAGAACCAGCTCGGAATCGTCTTCTCCCATGCGAGCTTGCCGTATATACCGGCCCTCCGGCACAGGTCGAGAACGCCGTTGCGCTCACCAGGCCGATGGACGAGGGCAATGGACATTCGCCCCTGCTGATGGGCGACGCAGCCAAGTGTCGCTGTGATCCGAGTGACGTCGCCAATGAGCGCCTGCTGGACGTTGATGACGTTGGCCGGGGCCTTACCGACCAGGTAGTCATCGCCGATCAGATAGCCCAAAAGTCGTGCGTGATCCGCCGAGACCGGAGCGTCGTCACCGAATCCGCCGAAGTGTCGCGGTTGCGCAACCCGATCTCCCTTGCGGAGTTCCCCGGCCAGCCGCCAGCCGTATTCCGTTAGCACCTTATGATCGGGTGTCGCCCACACGGTTGCGCCGCCGGCGATACGCAAGCCGATCACATCTTGAGCCCCCTGGTCGAACCAGGACACCACGGGGCGAGCATGCAGCGTTCCGTCCTTTGCCGCTGCCACGACATGAATCTGCTTTCGCCTGTCGACGACATCCTCAATGCGATGCGTTGTACCGGTAACCGGATCGAAAATTCGGGTGCCCTCTGCGAGGCACTTGTTCTTGACCACCTTGACACGGGTGCGGTTGCCGACCGCGTCGGTGCCGTCCTTGAGCGTCTCGATCCGGCGCACGTCCATGCGGATTGAGGCGTAAAACTTCAAAGCCTTTCCACCCGTGGTTGTTTCGGGTGACCCGAACATCACCCCGATCTTCTCCCTCAGCTGGTTGATAAAGATCGCCGTGGTGCCCGAGTTGTTCAGCGCCCCAGTCATTTTCCGTAGAGCCTGGCTCATCAGGCGGGCCTGCAGCCCAACGTGGCTGTCGCCCATCTCACCCTCGATCTCCGCACGCGGCACCAGAGCCGCCACCGAGTCGATGACCAAAATGTCCAACGCTCCGGAGCGGATCAGCATGTCGGCGATCTCCAACGCCTGCTCACCGGTGTCGGGCTGGGACACCAGCAGCGCGTCGGTGTCCACACCGAGTTTCCTGGCGTAGTCGGGATCCAACGCGTGCTCGGCGTCGATGAAGGCCGCGATGCCGCCGGCAGCCTGAGCGTTGGCCACCGCATGCAACGCCACGGTGGTCTTGCCCGAGGATTCCGGGCCGTAGATCTCGATCACCCGCCCGCGGGGAAGGCCCCCGATACCCAGCGCGACATCCAAGGCGATGGAGCCGGTGGGGATGACCGAGATCGGTTGACGTGCCTCGTCGCCAAGCCGCATCACCGAGCCTTTGCCGAAGCTTTTCTCGATCTGGGCCATCGCCAGTTCGAGCGCCTTCTCGCGGTCGGGAGCCTGCTGCGCCATGGTGGTACCTCTCTGGGTAGTCGTGGTCGGCGGACCGGTATTCCGTCGGTTGCCCGTGACGCTAGGACAGCCCACCGACAAAGAACGCGCGCCGAACACTCCCCACAGTAGCGAACAAATGTTCGAAGACAAGGCGGCGCGCCGGGCGCGAAGAGAGCTTCGCGAGTGACCGCCCGGGAAGCCGAGCCGTGCCTTCACCCGGAAAAGTCACCATTGGTCGCGCGGCACGTCGAAGTCGGCGCACAGCGCGCGCCACACGTCGCGCGGTTCCACACCGTCCTGGATGGCCTTGGCCGCGGTGCGTCCACCGAGTCCGGTCAGCACGTGGTCGACGAGCAGCGACGAACCCCGCGCGACACCGAACTGGTTGCGCACCAGCTCGTGGAATTCGGTCAGCCGCACACGCACCAACCTACTCAACCAGCTACCCAACCGAATCGTGGCACACCCGTACCGGATCGGTCACCTCGGCTGCCGAGGCCCCGGCCGCCCGCGAGGCGTCGGCGTATCGCGGCGACGACAGCACCTCGCCCGCCGCCGCCACCAGCGCATCCCCGGCCAGCGGCCGAACCAGCACGCCGCTACCTTGGCGCACAACGCGATTCGCGATCTCCCACTGATCTCCCCCGCCGGGTATCAACACCATCGGCACCCCCGCCAGCAGCGTCTTGGATACGATGCCGTGCCCGCCACCGCAGATCATGAGATCGGCCCGGGCAAGCAGCTCGTCCTGGCGGCCCAGTCCGGCGACCGCCCACGTCGGGAGCACCAGCTCCGCACCACCGATCCGCGATACCGCCAGCCGGGCCCCGGCCGGCAACGTCTCCCCCGGCACCAGACAATCCAGGCACAGTTCGGCCAGCCCCTGGGCCCCAGTGGTTGCGGTGGACGGCGCCACCACGATCAACGGCCCATCCCCCGGCGGCGGCACAAGCTCATCGGAAGTCGGCTCGAAATGCAGCGGCCCGACGACGACCGCCCCATCGGGCCAGTCCGGCCGGGGTACCTCCAGGGCGGGCAGAGTCGCGATCAGCCGCCGCGCCGGGCCCGGATCGCGCGCTGACAGTCCGATGCCGACACGGGCCTGCGACCGCTGCCGCTCGCCCTGCCGGATGGAGCGCGCGGTCAGCCCTCTCATCAGCGCATCGCGCAGCCTGCCCCGGGCGCCGGTGCCGGCCGCCAGCCCGCTGCCCACCGGCGGCAGGCCTTTCGACGGCAGATAGAGAGGGTGCGGGCACAGTTCAGCCCATGGCAACCCGAGCAGCTCGGCGCTCATACCACCACAGACCGTGATGACATCGGACACGACGAGGTCCACGTCCAGGTCGCGGATCTGCGCGACGTTGTCCAGTGCCATTCGGGCGGCCCGCTCGTTGAGCTTGGCGCCGGCATCGGCGTCGTCGTCGAAGTGGCCGGCGTCGAGGCCGAGAAGTTCGACCGCGTCCACCCCGGCCGAGAGTGCGGTATCGATCCATTGCCCGCCCGTCAGCAGGGTCGGCTCGTCACCCGCATTGCCCAACTTCAGGCAGAGCGCTATCGCCGGAAAGGCGTGCCCGGGGTCCGGACCGGCGATCACCGCGACGCGCACCGTCACAGCCTGCCACAAGATCGGAGTCACCCCGTCAGTAAGCTGACCTCATGACCGCCTCGACCACCCCCGCGGAAGGTTCCGAATCCGACGTCGCGATCGTCGAGAAATTCCTCTACGCGTTACGCGACGGGGATCTCGACGCGGTTCAGCGGTTGCTCGATGACGACCTGGTGTATCAGAACGTCGGCTTGTCCACCATCCGTGGCAGCCGGCGCACGATGAAGCTCCTCGCTCGTCTGCAGCGGCCGAGCCTCGGATTCGACGTCAAATTCCACAGGATCGCCGCCCACGGCGGAGCCGTCCTCACCGAACGGACCGATGCGCTGATCGTCGGCCGCGTGCGCGTCAACTTCTGGGTGTGGGGCGTGTTCGAGGTCCACGACGGCCGGATCACCCTGTGGCGCGACTACTTCGACATGTTCGACATTACGAAGGCCATTGCGCGCGGCGTGGCCGGCGCCGTCGTGCCATCGCTGCAGCGGACTTTCTGATCCATGTCCAACCCCTACCGCCCCCGGCCCAATGTCTGGCAATACATCAAGTACTGTTACGGTGGCCGACTGCCCGATTCGATGCGGGAGTGGGTGGCCGAGGACCTGACGAGCAAAGGCGCAACAATCCGCATGATGGTGCGGATGTTCGTCCCCGCATTCCTGATCCTGCTGCCGTTCTGGTTCGTTCCCGCGGACTTCGTCGTGCGCCTGAGCATGACGGTGCCGATTCTGATCCCGTTCGTCTACTTCTCGCACGCGCTCAACAAGATCTGGCGGCGCCACATGTTGCGGGTACACGGCCTGGATCCCAGCCTGCTCGACCAGAAGGAGCGGGAGAAGAACGCCCACATCCACGACGCCTACATCGCGAAATACGGCCCCCGGGATACGTCGGCGCCGGGAACCCACGACATCTGAACCCGGCGGGGTCCGGGTTCAGGCTCCGCGCCGCAGCTCACCCAACTCGTCGAAGGCCTGCGCCCAGCCGAGCAGACGATCGGTAGCCGCGCTCAATTCACTGCGATAGCGCTGCTGCGACATGGGGGACGCGGCCGCGCCGGCCGACGGTCCGCCGTTGGCCGAGGACACCAATTGCGCTGCGGCGGTGACCATTTCGTTGTACTGACGGACCCCTGCACTGAGCTGCGCGGTGAATGCGTTGATGGTCGGCACCAGGTGCGTGCGCGACTGCGGAGCCGCGGTGGCCGCCCGCTCCATCGATACCACCTCGTTGGCGGTGGCTGCCATCGTGGATGCCGACTGCTGTGCCGCCGCAGACAATTCGCGGATCTCATCGGCGGGCAGCAGGGCGCCGCGTTCGATCACACCGAGCAGCGACACAAACCCGCGTTCGGATGCCCCGAGCGCGGACATGGCCGGCCGTGCCGCCGATCCGGGAGGCGGTAGCCGGTGCGTTGCCGCACTGCGCCGCGGAGGAAGCGGCTGGCTGCGCAACCAGCGGTAGCGAATGAACAGCAGCGCGGCGGGAAAGGCTGAGCCGGCGCCGATCAAACCCGTGATGATCAGTACCCACACCGGGGTGCTCCACACCGCGAGCAAGCTCGTCGTCGCCACCCAGAAGACGCTGGCGAACCCGAACACCATCGCCAGGCGCAAGGCCCACTTTTGCTTGCGCAGCAAGCGGGCCCGCGGATCGGCGGCGAGGCCGAGCCGGTGGGCGACGATATCGGCGAATTCGCTCGCAGCGTCGATCACACGCTGGGACAAAGACCGCGACGCAGACCTGACTACTGACATTTCCGGTAAGTCGACCTGTCTACTGGCTGAGTGGTTTTTCGGGGGTGGCGACCGGAGGGGCGGCCGAGACGGCGGGCGTGGCACCACCGGATGTCAGCGATTCGCCTCGCATGGATGCCCGGATCTGCTCCAGCCGCGAATGCCCAGCCATCTGCACACTGGCCTGCTGCACTTCGAGCATGCGGCCCTGCATCGAATTCTGCGCCAGCTCCGTTGCTCCCATGGCGTTGGCGTAGCGCCGCTCGATCTTCTCCCGGACCTCGTCGAGAGTCGGTGTGCTGCCCGGTGCGGCGATCTCGCTCATCGACCGCAGCGACGCGCTGACCTGCTCCTGCATCTTGGCCTGCTCAAGCTGCGACAGCAGCTTGGTGCGCTCGGCGAGCTTCTGCTGCAACACCGTCGAGTTCTGCTCAACGGCCCGCTTGGCCTGGCCGGCAGCGTTGAGCGCCTGGTCGTGCAGCGCCTTGAGATCCTCGACGCTCTGCTCCGCGGTGACGAGTTGGGCCGCGAATGCCTCGGCCGCGTTGTTGTAATCGGTGGCCTTGGCGGCATCCCCCGCCGACATCGCCTGATCGGCCAGGGTGAGTGCCTGGCGGACGTTGGCCTGCAGCTTCTCGATGTCGGCCAACTGCCGGTTGAGCCGCATCTCCAGCTGCCGCTGGTTGCCGATGACCTGAGCGGCCTGCTGGCTCAGCGCCTGATGCTGCCGTTGGGCGTCTTCGATCGCCTGCTGGATCTGCACTTTCGGATCGGCGTTCTCATCGATCTTGGCGTTGAACAGGGCCATCAAGTAGTGGAATGCCTTGGCGAACGGATTAGCCATGAGGTTGATGCCGCCTAACTCGGATGTGTCCGTCTTGGATGTCGCAGTCTTGATCTCAATTGTGCGCGTGTTGTCCCCAATTTATCGGCCAGCACACCTCTGCACACCCTTGTCCGGCAGAGTGTCCCGAAATCGGCCGAAACGGTTCACGCCACGGCCATCGACGCCACCTGAGGAATGACGACCCGGGTGCTCGTGTCGATGGTCGAGGCGCCGCCCAGCGATGCCTTTTCCCCGCGGGCCATGCGGTCCCCGGCGTCGAACAGCACCCGCGACAGCGGGATGTTCAGCGCACCGCAGATCGAGGCGAGCAGTTCACTGGAGGGCTCCTTGCGGCCGCGTTCCACCTCGGACAGGTAGCCGAGACTCACGCGCGCCGAATCGGAGACTTCACGCAGCGTGCGGCCCTGTGCGACCCGGGCACGGCGCAGTACGTCACCGATCGCTTCGCGCAGCAATGCCGCCATAGGGCTCTCCTTCATCGGTTGGTGCGGTCTGCCCAGATCAACTGCCGATACGTCGAGATGGTTCCCGGACTATGAAACGGTGCCGCTCCGGGTGTCGCGGCCGGCCGAGATCACGTAGTCCACGCCCGTGACCAGAGTCAATGCGATTGCGACCCACATCACCGCCCAGGCCGCCGTGTGCAACGGTCCCGACAGCGGCAGGATGAACAGTCCAATCGCGATCGCCTGGATCAGGGTCTTGAGTTTGCCACCCCGGCTGGCGGGGATGACCCCGCGACGCAGCACGGCGAACCGTAGGACGGTGATCCCGATCTCTCTGATCATGATCAGCACGGTCACCCACCAGGGCAGCTCGCCCAGCAGGGAAAGACCGATCAGGGCAGCGCCCATCAGTGCCTTGTCGGCGATCGGGTCGGCGAGCTTTCCGAAATCGGTGACCTCGCCGCGGCGGCGCGCCAGTTGACCGTCGATACGATCGGTGACGACCGCGACGGCAAAGACGAAGAAGGCCGCCACCCGCGTCGAAGTCTGGTGGCCGTCACCTGAGAAGAGTGCCAGTACGAACACCGGCACGAGCGCCATGCGCAGACAGGTGAGCAGGTTGGCGACGTTGACGACGGGCACGTGCGAGGCCGCCGGTGGAGGAAGACTTGGAGGAAGGCTCGGCCCCGGCACGGGCTCAGAATATCGGGTGACCATGCCGACGTCGGCACCCGATACTGTGCACCCGTGAGTGGCGACGGTGATCAGGCCCCCCGGGCGACTGTGCGCCGGGCGCGAACATCCGACGTCCCGGCGATCAAGCACCTCGTCGACACCTATGCCGGCAAGATCTTGCTGGAGAAGAACCTGGTCACGCTCTACGAGGCGGTCCAGGAATTCTGGGTGGCCGAGTTGGACGGCGAAATCGTCGGCTGTGGCGCGCTGCACGTGATGTGGTCGGACCTGGGCGAGGTACGCACGGTGGCCGTCGCCCCCAAAGTCAAGGGCCGCGGCATCGGTCATGCGATCGTCGAGCGCCTGCTCGGCGTGGCCCGCAATCTGGCCCTCAAGCGATTGTTCGTATTGACCTTCGAGACGGAGTTCTTCGGCGCCCACGGCTTCACCGAGATCGAGGGCACGCCCGTGACCGCCGAGGTCTACGAGGAGATGTGCCGCTCCTATGACATCGGCGTCGCCGAGTTCCTCGACCTGAGCTACGTCAAGCCGAACATCCTGGGCAACACCCGGATGCTGCTGGTGCTCTAA
>CAZEHT010000005.1:25739-37201 GCA_964511995.1 uncultured Mycobacterium sp. | reverse complement strand
CCGGCGGCGCCGGAACCGCCGCGGATCAACGCCAGGGTGCCGGCCAGCTCGTCGGGTTTGACCAGCACCTCGCGGGCCTTAGAGCCCTCCGAGGGCCCCACGATGCCGCGGGTTTCCATGAGGTCCATCAGCCTGCCCGCTTTGGCGAAGCCGACCCGCAGTTTGCGCTGCAACATCGAGGTGGACCCGAACTGGCTGGAGACCACCAGCTCCACCGCCTGCAGGAAGACGTCCATATCGTCGCCGATATCGGGATCGACATCGGTTCGTTCCCCGGACGGCTTGGCGGTCGTGACTCCTTCGGTGTACTCCGGTTCGGCCTGGTCCTTGCAGGCGGCGACGACGGCTTGGATCTCCTCGTCGGTGATGTACGCCCCCTGTAGGCGCATCGGCTTGGATGCACCCATCGGCAGGAACAGCCCGTCGCCCATACCGATCAGCTTCTCGGCGCCCGGCTGGTCGAGGATCACGCGGCTGTCGGTTAGCGAAGACGTCGCGAACGCCAACCGGGACGGCACGTTGGTCTTGATCAGGCCGGTGACGACGTCCACCGATGGCCGTTGCGTGGCCAGCACCAGGTGAATGCCGGCGGCGCGGGCCTTCTGGGTGATCCGCACGATGGCGTCCTCGACGTCGCGCGGTGCGGTCATCATCAGGTCTGCGAGTTCGTCGACGATGGCCACGATGTACGGGTAGGGCTTGTAGACCCGCTCACTGCCCAGCGGGGTCGTGATCTCGCCGGAACGCACCTTCTCGTTGAACACGTCGATATGGCGGACCCGGGACGCCTGCATGTCCTGGTAGCGCTGTTCCATCTCCTCGACCAGCCACGCCAGCGCCGCCGCGGCTTTCTTGGGCTGGGTGATGATCGGCGTGATGAGATGGGGAATCCCTTCGTACGGCGTCAACTCGACCATCTTGGGGTCGATCAGGATCATCCTGACCTCGTCCGGCGTAGCCCGCGCCAGCAGCGACACCAGCATGGAATTGACGAAACTGGACTTACCCGAACCAGTCGAGCCCGCCACCAGCAGGTGCGGCATCTTGGCCAGGTTCGCCGAGATGAAATCGCCCTCGATGTCCTTGCCCAGGCCGATGACCAGCGGGTGATGGTCGCCCCGGGTCTTCGGTGCCGACAGCACGTCGGCCAGCCGCACCATCTCGCGGTCGGTGTTGGGCACCTCGATGCCCACCGCCGACTTGCCGGGGATCGGGGCCAGCATGCGCACGCTCTCAGTGGCGACGGCATAGGCGATGTTGCGGTGCAGTGCGGTGATCTTCTCGACCTTCACTCCCGGGCCGAGTTCGACTTCGTAGCGCGTGACCGTGGGGCCGCGGGTGCAGCCCGTGACCGCCGCGTCGACCTTGAACTGGTCGAGCACCGAGGTGATGGCGTCGGCCATGTGCTCATTGGCCGTACTGTGGCGCTTCGGCGGATCGCCTGCGACGAGCAGGTCGAGCGGCGGCAGGCTATAGGCACCTTCGACAACCCGGTCGAGCGCTTGGGTGCCGCGTTGCCGGGATTTCCGACGCGAGTCGGCGCCCCGCTGCTTCTGGTACCGGCGTGGCGCGACGGCTTGGGCGCCGGTCGCCGCTCCGGCCGTCTCGGCGGGCTGGCCGGGGTGCTGGACGGAGTCCTGGACTGGATAATTGTCCTGGGGCGTGCCCGGCCACGCCGGTGCTTCGTCGAGGTAGCCCGCCGGGTCGTCGTAATAGCCGTCGGAGAAATCCTCGACCCGCGCCGAACTCGGGAAGCGCTCCTGCTGGGTTCTCTCGTCGCGGTCGTCACGCTCACCGTCGGCGTCGTCGGTGCCATGGCCGTCAGCGCGCCTGCCGAACCGGGTGGCCGCCACGGACTGCACGGTCGAGACGACTTCACGGATCGTGGTCCCGGTCACCAGCAACACCCCGAAGATCGCGCCGATGAACAACAGCGGCACGGCGATCCACGCGGTAAGTCCGTCGGAGAGCGGCCCGCCGATGACGAAACCGGAGAAGCCCGCCCCGTGCTGACGGGCGGCCGGGGTTTGCGGCGCGCCGGCCCACACATGCCACAGTCCCAGAACGGGCAACGCGATCATCGTGCACCCAAGAATCAGGCGCGGACGCGACTCCGGGTCCGGTTCGGTGCGCATGAGCGCCACCGCGATCACGGTCAGGACCACCGGCAGGATCACCACCCCGGACCCGACGACCGTACGCAGGGCTCCGTCGATCCACGCCCCGACCGGCCGGGCCGCGTCGAACCATGAGCTCGCCGCAAGCACAACGGCAACGGCCAGAAGACCCAGCGCGGCGCCGTCGCGGCGGTGACCGGGATCGATGTCGTGTGCCCGCCCGACGGAGCGGGCGGTGCTGCCCACGCCCCGAGCCAGCATGAACCAGGTCGCGCGCCCGGCGCGACCTATTCCCGCTCCCGCGGCGGCAACCATGGAACCGTTCCGACCGCCGGTACGCGGGCGCGGCTTCTTGCGCGCCGTGCCCGCACCCCGGGAACCGGCCTGTGCCCTGGGAGTTTTGGCGCCTGAGCGGGCGGCGGTCTTACTCGGCATGACCGCAAGCCTAGTCCCACCAGCCCCATCTGCACCATCCAGGACATCGGCGACCGGAAATGACCGAGACGCAGTCGTGATCAATGCCGCTCGGAACGCGAGCCGTCCTCCCCTGGCCGCGGCTAGGGTGAATGCGATTATTGCGAATGGGCACCGAAGACGCCCGGGGAAACCTGGGGTAACCGAGAAAGTGGGTCAACGCATGCCCGTCATCATCGTCGCCTCCATGACCGCCAAGCCCGACTCCGTCGACCTCGTGCGAGACGCGTGCAAGCAGGCGGTCGAAGACGTACACACCGAACCGGGTTGCGAACTCTATGCATTGCACGAAACGGATCGCACCTTTGTCTTCATCGAGCAGTGGAGCAACCAGGAGGCGCTCAAAGCGCACGGCACCGCACCGGCGGTCGGTACGTTGTTCCGCACCGTCAGTGGGCACCTTGACGGCCCCCCGGACATGAAGTTGCTGGAACCCGTCATCGCCGGCGATGCCGCCAAGGGTCGACTGCGGGCCTGACGATGGGTGCACTCACGGGCAGAGTCGCCCTCATCACGGGTGCGGCCCGGGGGCAGGGCCGCGCGCACGCGGTCAAGCTTGCTTCGGAGGGAGCCGATATCATCGCAATCGACCTCTGCGATCAAATCGAGTCGGTGCCCTATCCCATGGCGAGCGCCACCGACATGGCGGACACGGTCAGGCTTGTCGAGGAAACCGGGGCGCGCATCGTCGCGATCGAGGCCGACGTCCGTGACCGGGCCGCAGTCAAGAACGCGGTCATCGACGGCACTGCCGAGTTCGGCCGGCTCGACATCGCGATCGCCAACGCCGGGATCGCGCCGATGGCCGCGGAGCACGCCTGGCGAGACGTCATCGACGTCAACCTCACCGGGGTCTACCACACCGTCGACGTCGCGATGAAGCCGATGATCAAGTTCGGAAACGGCGGTGCCATCGTGCTGACCAGTTCGGTCATGGGACTCGTCGGCGTGCCGTCCTCCATGGCCGGTTCGATCGGTTACGCGGCGGCCAAGCACGGTGTCGTCGGGTTGATGCGGCTGTATGCCAACCTGCTGGCGCAGTACAACATCCGAGTCAACTCGATCCACCCCGCAGCGGTGAACACGCCGATGATCGACAACGACTTCACCCGGTCGTGGCTCGAAGGGCTGGCCCGTCAGCACGGGGGCGACCCCGACCTGATGGTCAACGCACTGCCGGTGCAGGCGGTCGAACCCGAGGATGTCGCCAACGCCGTCTTCTACCTGGTCTCCGACACCGGCCGCTACATCACCGGTGTCGCCCTGCCCGTGGACGCGGGATTCACCAACAAGCGCTGACCGCCTGCCAATCAAGCGCGGCTCAAGCACCGCACATGCCGCGGGCCCTAGATCTCGATGACGGTCGGCACGATCATCGGTTGGCGCCGATACGTTTCGCCCACCCACTTGCCGACGATGCGCCTCACCGCCTGCGCAATACGTGCCGTATCCGTGACCCGCTCGGCGAGAAGGGATTCCAGCTCGGCGTCGACCGCGACGGCCACCGCCTCCAGCGCTTTCGGATCCTCGGAAAAGCCACGTGAAGCAAGGTGCGCAGGTGCGGCGGCTTTGGCGGTGCCGCGGTGTACGACGACGGTGACAGCGACGAAGCCCGAAGACAGGATGAGCCTTTCGCCCAGCGTCGCATCGCCGACGTCACCGGTGACGAGCCCGTCGACGAAGACCTTGCCGACCGGTACCGCGCCCGCGATCGAGGCCACGCCCCTAAACAGGTCCACGCTGACCCCGTTCTCGGCCAGCATGATGTTGCCTTCCGGCACCCCGGTGCGGGCCGCGAGTTTGGCGTTCGCCCGCAAGTGCCGCCAGGTTCCGTGCACCGGCATGACGTTCCGCGGACGCACGCCGTTGTAGAGGAAAAGCAGCTCTCCCGCGTACGCATGGCCCGACACATGCACGCGCACTTGACTGTTGGTAACCACACGGGTCCCCAGCCGGGCCAGCGCATCGACGATGCCGTAGACGGCCTCCTCGTTGCCGGGGATCAGCGAGCTCGACAGGATGACCAGATCGCCCGCGGTCAACGTGATGCTGCGGTGCTCACCGCGCGACATGCGCGACAATGCCGCCATCGGTTCACCCTGGGTGCCGGTCGTCACGAGCACCACCCGCTCGGGTGGCATCATCTCGGCGGCGCCGATGTCCAGGAGGTCGTCGTCGGAAACCGTCAAGAAACCCAGTTCCCGGGCAATCCCCATGTTGCGCACCATCGAGCGGCCGACGAAGGCGACCTTGCGGCCCAGCGCGACCGCCGCGTCGGTGATCTGCTGCACACGGTCGACGTTGGAAGCGAAGCACGCGACGATAACCCGCCCTTCGGCACCGCGGATCAGGCGGTGCAGGTTGGGGCCGACCTCGCTTTCCGACGGCCCGACTCCGGGGTGTTCGGCGTTGGTCGAGTCGCACAGAAACAGGTCGACCCCCGCGTCGCCCAGCCGGGACATGCCCGGCAGATCGGTGGGACGGCCGTCGAGGGGCAGCTGGTCGAGCTTGATGTCACCGGTGTGCAACACCGTCCCGGCACCAGTGTGCACGGCTATGGCCAGCGCATCCGGGATGGAGTGGTTGACCGCGTAGTACTGGCACTCGAATATGCCGTGGGTGCTGTGCTGGCCCTCGGCGACCTCGACGAAGTCCGGCTTGATGCGGTGCTCGCGGCATTTGGCCGCCACCAGCGCCAGGGTGAACTTCGACCCGACGACCGGGATGTCGGGCCTGAGCTTGAGCAGGAACGGTATGGCTCCGATGTGGTCCTCGTGGGCGTGGGTCAGCACCAGGGCCTCGATGTCGTCGAGGCGGTGTTCGATGTGGCGCAGATCCGGCAGGATCAGGTCCACGCCGGGCTCGTCGTGACCGGGGAACAGCACTCCGCAGTCGATGATCAACAGTCGGCCCAGATGTTCGAAAACGGTCATATTGCGACCGATTTCGCCGATTCCTCCCAGCGCCGTCACCCGCAGGGCGCCATGGGCCAGCGGCCCGGGCGGTGCGAGATGCGAATTCATCGCAGGACGCCGGCAGCCCGCATGTCGGCCGCCAGCGCTTCGGTCTGGCTTTCGGTGGCCGCCATCTGCGGCAACCGCGGATCTCCCACATCGATGCCGGCCAGCCGCAGACCGGCCTTGGCCATCGTCACCCCACCCAACCGCTTCTGCGCGTCGCACAGCGGACCGAGCGTGACGTTGATCTTGCGCGCTCTGGCTACGTCGCCGGAAACAAAGGCGGACAACATCTCCCGAAGCTGTGCGGCGCCAAAGTGACCCCAGACGCTGATCATGCCCACAGCTCCCATCGCCAGCCACGGCAGGTTCAGCGCGTCGTCGCCGGAGTAATAGGCCAGCCCGGTCTCGGCCATGGTGTGCGCGCCTCCGTGCAGATCGCCCTTGGCGTCCTTGACGGCAACGATGTTCGGATGCGCGGCAAGCACGCGCATCGTGTCCCATTGGATCGGGATGGCCGAGCGCGGCGGGATGTCGTAGAGAACGTTGGGCAGTTCGGTGGCGTCGGCCACGGCGGTGAAATGCGCCACCAGACCGGACTGCGGCGGAAGCGAGTAGTACGGCGTCACCACCAGCAGGCCGTGGGCGCCCGCGTCGGCGCAGGCCTTGGCCAGCCGCACGCTGTGGACGGTGTCATAGCTGCCGACTCCGGCGATCACCCGGGCCCGGTCACCGACAGCATCGAGGACTGCGCCCAGGAGTTGGAGTTTTTCGTCGTCGGAGGTGGTCGGCGATTCCCCGGTGGTGCCGGACACCACGAGCCCGTCGCAGCCGGCGTCGACGAGGTGGGCTGCGAGCTTCTTGGCGGCGGCCGGGTCGAGGGAGCCGTCCGGGCGAAACGGCGTCACCATGGCAGTAAGCACGGTGCCCAGCCGCGCGCTGACGTCGAACCCGCTGGTGCTCACGGTCCCAAGGTTACCGCGCGGGTTTCAGACTTCCGTGGCAAGCGGGCTGGTCGCGACCTCGGTGCCGTCGGCCAGCGTAGCGATCTCGAAGTCAGCGAAGACGTCGGGTGCCACATCGGCCAGAGCGCGCAGGCAGGCGATCGCCAGCCGACGGATCTCGACGTCGGCGTGTTCACTAGCCCGCATGGCGACGAAATGCCGCCAGGCCCGGTAGTTCCCGGTGACGACGATCCGCGTCTCGGTCGCGTTGGGCAGCACGGCGCGCGCGGCTTGCCGGGCCTGCTTTCGCCGCAGCGTGCCGGGCTCGTCGGCGAGTCTGGCTTCCAGCCCGCTCAGTAGCTCGGCGTAGGCGGCGCGGCTGGCGTCGGCCGCTTTTAGGAACACATCGGTCAGCTCCGGATCGTCCTCAACGCCGGGTGGAACCACCACCATCGCATCGTGCTCGGGTACGTAGCGCTGGGAAAGCTGCGAGTAGGAGAAGTGCCGGTGCCGGACGAGCTCGTGGGTACAGGACCGGGAAATGCCGGTGATGTAGAAGCTGACCGACGCGTGCTCCAGCACCGAGAAATGCCCGACGTCGATGATGTGCTTGAGGTAGCCCGCGTTGGTGGCGGTCTTCGGATTCGGCTTGTCCCAGCTCTGGTAACAGGTCCGTCCCGCGAACTCCACTAGCGCCTGGCCGTCGTCGGCGTCGGTGCTCCACGGAACATCGGCCGGGGCGGTGAACTCCGTCTTGGCTATCAGTTGCACCCGCAGCGGGGCGGTCTCGGCCACGAGCGCAGCCTAGTGGGGGGCCCTGCCCGGTCGGGGGCCCTGCCCCGTCGTCGAGCGTGTGCCCTCTGCAGGGAATTGGCCCCATTCGCCTGCAGAGGGCACACGCTCGACGCACGAACTCAACACACCCGGCGCAGCTGCGCCACCAGGTCGCCCCGCTCGCCCACGTCGATCGCATCAAGCCCGAGCCAGGCCGCCATCGTCGCCAACTCCGACGCCAGAGCTGCCGCCACTCGACGCGATTCGCGGCCGGGCTCGCAGAACGCGCCCACCACGCGCAAACGGCCGGAGGCCCGGTCGGCTTTGAGGTCGACCCGCCCGACCAGTTCACCGTCGAGCAGCAGCGGCCACACGTAGTAGCCGAACTCGCGCTTGGGGGCGGGTGTGTAGATCTCGATGCGGTACCGGAAGCCGAACAGCCGCTCAACACGCGGCCGGAAGAAGATCAGCGGGTCGAACGGGCACAGCAAAGCCGTTCCCCGATCGTCGCGGGGCACCTTCTGCCCCGCCCGCAGGTAGGCCGGGGCTCCCCACCCCGCGATGTCGGCGCGCTGCAGTTCGCCGGCCGCCACCAGGTCCGCCAGTGCGGGCTTGACCTGCGCCGGCCGCAGCCGAAAGTAGTCGCGGATGTCGGCCTCGGTACCGACCCCCAGCGCGGTTGCCGCGCGCAGCGTGAGTTCCCGCACGGCTTGGTCATCGTCGACCTCGCGGGCAAGCACGTGCGGCGGGAGAACCCGTTCGGACAGGTCGTAGTACCGCGCGAAACCCGACCGGTGTGCCGTGGTGAGTTCCCCGGATGCCCACAGCGCCTCGGCCACCCATTTGGTAACGCTGCGATCCCACCAGGGACCCTTGCCGTCCCGGGGCTCGGCCTGCAGCTGCGCTTCGATCTGGGCCGCCGTCGACGGCCCGAGCTCGGCCACGACGGCGGTGATGTCTGCGGCCAAGGGCCCGTGCTGACGGACGATCTCGCGTCCCCACCGTCCACCGGTGTACTCACGCATCCGCCAGCGCATCAGCGGCCAATCCTCCACCGCCATCAACGCTGCTTCGTGCGCCCAGTACTCGACGAGCAGCCGAGGCGCGCGGGCGCTGTGGCTCCAGGCCGCCCGGTCGAGCATGTCCCGGTCGTAGGCGCCCAGCCGACTGAACACCGGGGCGTAGTGCGCGCGGACCACCGCCGACACCGAATCCAGTTGCAGCACCTGAATGCGGTAGATCAGGCGCCGCACGTGCGCGCGCGTCACGGCCACAGCGGGTTTGTGCGCAGTGAACCCCTGCGCCGCCACCGCGATCCGGCGCGCCTGGGCGAGGCTAAGTTTCATCGCCGGTAGCTGTGGAACCGGTAACGCAGCCCCGACGAGCTGGTCAGCCAGTCTTCCGAGACGCCGGCCCACGATTCGTCGAGCACCGGTGCCAGCACATCGTCGTCCTGGCGGTGCAGGTCGACATTGACCTCGGTCACCTCACAGCGGGCCGCAAGCGGCAGCGCCAGCGCATAGATCTGCGCGCCGCCGATCACCCACGCGTCGTCGAGGGGCGCATCCCGCAGCGAGGTGATCACTTCGGCTCCCCCGGCGACGAAGCTCGCATCGCGGGTCACCACCACATTGCGCCGGCCCGGCAGGGGGCGCACCTTTTCCGGCAGCGACTCCCAGGTCAAGCGGCCCATCACCACGGGATGCCCGTGGGTCAGCGCCTTGAACCGCGCCTGGTCCTCGGGCAGCCGCCAGGGAATACCGCCGGCCCGACCGATGACGCCCGACGTTGACTGTGCCCAGATCAAGCCGAGCGTCATACCGCGACAGGGGCCTTGATTGCCGGGTGGGGATCGTAATCGCGGATGACGACGTCCTCGTAGGTGTAGTCGAAGATCGAATCACGCGGTGCCAGAACAAGTTCCGGGTAAGGACGCGGCTCACGGCTCAGTTGTTCGCGGACCTGTTCGAGGTGGTTGTCATAGATGTGGCAATCTCCGCCGGTCCAGATGAACTCCCCGACACCGAGTCCCGCCTGCGCGGCCATCATGTGGGTCAGCAGCGCATAGCCGGCGATGTTGAACGGCACGCCGAGAAAAAGGTCCGCGCTGCGCTGGTACAGCTGGCAGGAGAGCTTGCCGTCGGCGACGTAGAACTGGAAGAACGCGTGACACGGCGGGAGGGCCATCTGCGGGATCTGCCCGACGTTCCATGCCGAGACGATGTTGCGGCGCGAGTCGGGGTCGCTCTTGAGCAGTTCGAGTGCTGCATTGATCTGGTCGACCTGCTCGCCGGACGGCGCCGGCCAGGATCGCCACTGGACACCGTAGACGGGGCCGAGATCGCCTGTCTCAGAAGCCCATTCGTCCCAAATCGTGACGCCGTGCCGCTGTAGCCACCGGACGTTGGAGTCACCCCGCAGGAACCACAGCAGCTCGTAGACCACCGACTTGGTGTGCACCTTCTTCGTGGTGATTAGCGGGAACCCAGCGGTCAGGTCGTAGCGCATCTGGTGGCCGAACAGGCTGCGGGTTCCGATCCCGGTGCGGTCGGACTTGGGAGTGCCCGTCTTCAGTACGAGCCGAAGCAGGTCCTCGTACGGAGTCGGAACGCGCACACGGCTAGCTTACGTGCCGGCGGTCGGGGTAGAACTACACACCATGCCGACCTCCACCGATACCGTCACCACGACCGACGGAACCTGCTCCGTCACGTTGGCGACCCCCGCCGGCGCCGGCCCCTGGCCGGGGATCGTGATGTACCCCGATGCCGGGGGTGCGCGTCAGGTGTTCACCGACATGGCGGCCAGGTTGGCAGGCTACGGCTATGCCGTGCTGGTACCCGACGTGTACTACCGGGAAGGCGAATGGGAGCCCTTCGACATGGCCGGCGTGTTCAACGACCCCGCCGAACGCAACCGCCTGTTCTCGATGATGGCCAAGGTGACGCCGGACCGCATGGCCACCGATGCCGAGGCCTTCTTCGACTACCTGGCGGCGCGGCCCGAGATCAGCGGCGAGCGATTCGGCACCACCGGGTATTGCATGGGCGGACGCACATCGCTGGTCGTCGCGGGCCGCGTGCCCGACCGGGTGGCGGCAGCCATGTCGTTTCACGGCGGTGGCCTCGCCTCCGATAGCCCGGACAGCCCGCATCTGCTGGCGGGCCGGATGCGCGCTGCGGTCTACGTCGGCGGCGCGGAGAACGACCCTTCGTTGACCGCCGAACAGTCGGCGACCCTCGACAAGTCGCTGACCGAGGCGGGCGTGGCACATGCCATCGAATTCTACGCGGCTGCACACGGCTTCGCCGTGCCGGACAACGCGCCCTACGATGCGGCCGCGGCCGAACGCCATTGGACGGCCACGAGGGACTTCTTCGGGACGCACCTGAACTAGACGCTTGCGGCCCGACGTGTCAGTGCTTGCGGCGGCTTGGCTTCAGCGAACGCAAGACACCAGCGAATCCGCGCCCCGTGTAGATCGCCGCGACGATCGACACGACGATCATCACGACGAACATCGGCAGCCAATTGCTGCGGGTGTGGGGGACATACCACCAGATGGTGGTGAACAGCACCGCGCAGAGAAAGACGAAGACGTCGCGCCAGTTGCCCTGGTAGGACAAGGCGGTGTCGCGCAGCGAGTGCCCCTTGTCGACGCCCGCTATCAGGTCGTCGATGCGCATGCCGATGACGCGCTGCAGTTCGGCGCGCCGTTCGGCCTGTTCAGGCGGCAACATGTTCAGCAGTTCTATGTCCTGCTTCACCTGCGCACGCACGTCGGCGGGCTTCAGGTTGCCGGCGGCAAGACCCAGCACCGCGCCGCCCGCAAGTGGCGCACCCGCCAGGGCGATGTCGGCGATTCCCAATCGTCCTCCTCAATCCGATACTTCAGGGGTCGCATCGACTGTGCCACGGAGTCGCTTGGCATGCCCGCATATCGGCGGCCTTCGCCGGCATCGGGCGCCACGGGGCCGACCGTCGCAGCAGGGCGCAACGACCCGGAATTCCACGACTTCGGCCGCCTCGGTATTTGCCGACGAGCCGGAGTCCCGGGAGGGTGCCAACAAGACCGCGCGGCGTTGGAGGCATGCGTCGACTAGTAAAGAGGGAGCGTGCTGACCTTGTTCACGTGGTGTTTCAATGCTGCCGCGAGCAGATCGCGCAATGGCGAATCTGGCGTCAGTCCCATCTCC
>CAZEHT010000005.1:10115-25639 GCA_964511995.1 uncultured Mycobacterium sp. | reverse complement strand
CAATGCTGCCGCGAGCAGATCGCGCAATGGCGAATCTGGCGTCAGTCCCATCTCCCCGAAGCTCGGCGGGTTCATCCTTCTCGTCAATCGTCTCCGCTCCCGCGAGCAACAGAAAGACACCCTGCACCTTCCCATCCACGTGACGGGCATGGCCAGGATAAGCATGTCGCAGGTGGTCATCTGGTCCAGAATGCTGGGTTATGACTACTCACAGCTTCTCGATGATCTTGGCCAGCTTCCGGCCCCGCCGTCGACGGCCACCGATCACCTATGCTCGGTCCGCCGCCGCGCAATCCCTTGAGCGACACGCGGAGGTTAGCGAAGCGTGGGTTCCAAGGTAGCTCACCTGACCGTTGGACCGCGGCGGCAGTGAATAGCGGTTCGACACAATGCTTCTCCTGCCGTCACCCCATCAGCGTCGCCGCCAGCGTCGCGCCAACGTTCCGAGCACCTTCGAGGTCGCCACGCCGGCGCCCCGGGCGGCCCGATGCACACGTTAAAGAAAGAGTTCAGCAACGACAACACCGGCAAGCATCACCAAGGGTGCCCGCGAAACGCCCTCACGTAAGAATGCCCGCGAAACGGTGATGCTCGCCAGGTATGGGCAGTGGGCTGTCGATGTCGTCTCGTGCCGAATCACCCGAAGTTCGCCAAGGGCGTACGTGACGGCATCGAAGGCGGACAAGGGCCAGATTCTGGATCAGGTGCGGGCCACTGGCCGGTCGCGTGACAATGCTCGGCGGCGGTTGACGGCCACAGCCCAGCTACCCGGAACGGGCCGGCAGGCCACCGAACGGACTCGCCGGCACGGCATGCCGAAGTGTTCCTACGACGCGTTGAAGGTGTTGAGGGGGGCTGGGCGGCCTAGGGCGGACAGTGTGGCAGGTACCTGGCCGCCCCAACGGCCCTGCAGCTCGACGCGTTGGAACGCCACGAGGAACTGCTGTATGGCCAGGACCACTACAGCGCCGAGGTGCGTGCCGAACTGTTGACGAAAAGCAGCGCACCGATCGACCGCTACGTGCGCGGCGCCCAAGGCACGCGGCCAGATCACGGGGAAATCGGCCACCAAAGCCTCCCCGCTGCTGCGGACTTCGGTCAAAACCCGCAAGGGCACCGACGAGGTCGGGGCAGCGCCAGCCAGACGGGGAGGACTGAGCGTTCGGCTCAGGCCATGAGGGTTGCCGCCACGGTGGCCCCGAGGTTCCAGCACGCCTCGACGTCGGCCTTGGTTGGCTTTCCCGAGACGACGACGTGATCGGTCGCCTTGACCCAGCCGAGCCCGGCGGTGATCCCGTCCACCGCACGCTCGGCTCCCTCGGTGCCCTCGTTGCCGTGCAGCCACAGCCCGAACGGTCGGCCACGAGTCGAGTCAAGCAGTTGGTAATACGATTGGTCGAACGCCAGCTTCAAGGCCCCGCTGACGTAGCCCAGGTTGACCGGCGAGCCCAACAGGTAGCCGTCGGCCTCCAGCATCTCGACCGGTGACACCAAGAGCGCCGGGCGGCGCACCACTTCGACACCCTCGATCTCGGCATCGGTCGCACCAGCCACGACCGCCTCGAACATCTCCTGGCAATGCGGCGACGGCGTGTGGTGGATGATGAGAAGCCGACTCACCGGCGCTCCCGCAGGGCAACTGCTTTTTTCATCGCCTGCCGGGCGCGCCCTCGGTCGCCGGCGTAGTCGTATGCCCGGGCTACCCGATACCAGCGCACCCAATCGCCGGGTTCATCGTCTAATTCGGCTCGCACATTGTCGAACAGCCGATCCGCCGCATCGCGCTGCATGCGGCCCGAAGCGCGCCGAGGCAGCGCACTGACGTCGAGTTCCCCGCCCTGTTCGGCGGCGAGCCGGGCCAGCCGCTGGTGAGCCAGTCCGTCACGCAGGATGGCGACCATCGCCCACCCGCCGAGGGCGGCCAGGGTCATCAACCCGATTCCCAATCCCACGGCGGCCACCCGGCCATCGGCGATGAGCGCCACGGCAGTACGCCCAAGCAGCGCCACGGAAGCGATCAGGCCGGCGGATAGAAACGCGATCCACGACGCGGTCAGCAGGCGCATCAGAGGCCGAGCAGCGACTCGATACCGACCGTCAGACCGGGCCGCTCGGCAACGCGGCGGACCGCCAGCAGCACGCCCGGCACGAACGACGTCCGGTCCAGGCTGTCATGCCGGATGGTCAGCGTCTCCCCTTGCGTGCCGAACAGCACCTCCTGGTGCGCCACCAGCCCGCAGAGCCGCACCGAATGGACCGGAACACCGTCGACGGTCGCGCCGCGCGCGCCATCCAGGCCGGTAGTCGTGGCATCGGGGTTGGGCGGCAGGTCTTTTCGGGCTTCGGCGACGAGTTTCGCGGTGCGCGCCGCGGTTCCCGACGGTGCGTCCGCCTTATGTGGGTGATGGAGTTCGATGATTTCCACCGACTCGAAGTAGGGTGCGGCCTGACGCGCGAAATGCATGCTCAACACGGCACCTATCGCGAAGTTGGGCGCGATGAGCACGGATACGCCGGGCCTGTCGGCGAGCCAATCCCCCACCTGGCGCAGCCGCTCCGTAGTAAAGCCGGTGGTGCCGACGACAGCGTGAATCCCGTTGTCGATCAAAAACTTCAGGTTGTCCATGACCGCATCGGGGTGAGTGAAGTCGATGACCACCTCGGTGCCGGAGTCGATCAGCCCGCGCAGGTCGTCCCCCGCGTCGACCCCGGCGGACAACGTGAGATCCCCTGCCGATTCGACGGCCGCCACCATCGTCGCCCCGACCTTGCCTTTGGCTCCCAGCACTCCAACCCGCATGTGGGGAAGCGTAGCCGGAGCCGAATTGTCCACAGCTCCGACTTCATCCACAGATCGCGGTCGGGCGTTTGGGCGCCACTCGTCGCGCTACCTTGGATTAGAACGTATGTGCGATAGCACAATACCCGACCCCGATGCTCTCTGTGGGCTGTCGGACGCCGAGTTGGTCGATGGCATCGTCAACTGGTCCCGTGCGGCAGCGGCCGCCGAGGCGCGTAAGAGCGCGGCCAATCGCCGAATTGGTGCGTCGGCGAGTCAAGGACGAACATCCGGACTGGGCCTGCGACGATTGGGACGCTTGCGCAGCGGAACTGTCCTGCGCGCTGACGGTCTGGCACGGCTGGGCATCGGGAGAGATGAACTGAGCGATCACTTTGCGGGACCGCTTTCCACAGCTCGGTGCCTTATTCCTGGCCGGCGAGCCGCCCCGTCGTACGGTCGAAACCATCGCGCGACGCACCGAATTAGTCACCGACGACAAGGCGCTGGCCGCTATCGACGCCACGATTACCGCAGCTGCTGCACACTGGGGTCCGCTGTCGCAGTACAAGCTCGAACTGGCGATCGGTGCCGCCATCCAACGACACGATCCCGGCGCCGTCCGCCGAGCCCGCGACGCGGCCCGAGGCCGAGATTTCACGGTCGGTGATCCCAATGACGCCACCGGCACCACCAGTATCTGGGGCCGGCTTTCCACTCCCGATGCAGCACTCCTGCGCCAGGCCGTCGCCGCACTGGCGAACAGCGTCTGCGACCACGACCCGCGCACCCGCGCCCAACGTCGAGCCGACGCTCTCGGGGCAGTCGCCGCTCGCGCCACCCGACTTCCCTGCCGGTGCGGGAACGCCACATGTCCCGCCGGCGCAACCGCGATGACCCGGTTGCCGCCCGCTTCGTCATCCACATCCTCGCTGACCCGGATGCCCACCGCGCCGCCGCTGATCCCGAACACCACGGCGGGATCGATTTTGACACCCACGCATCCACGACCGAACCGGAACCCGTCGCTGACCCCGAGGAGTCCGGTGACACCGCTACAGCCGAAGATGAGCTTCGATTCGAGGGCCGCATGGACCACCTGAGACCAAGCCCGCAACCTTCTTCGGGGGATTCGCCTGCGCCGCCTCCGCCGCATCCCGGCACCGCATCGGCGCGCGGCATCGGTTTGATCCCGGCATGCTCGTTGGCTGCCTGTTGCCGGCTGGTGCGGTCTGCGATCTGATCTCCCGGGGCGCCAAGGTCTGCCAAATCATCACACCCGGGCCGCAGCCTGAGAAGACCCACCGTCCGTCGGCGGCATTGGCGCGCTATGTTCGTTTCGCGATCTGACCTGCCGGCATCCCGGCTGCGACCGCCCGGCTTCCCAATCCGATCTCGACCACACCGTTGCGTGGCCGATCGGCGTGACACACCCGTCCAACCTCGCGCCAAGATGCCGGAAACATCATTTGATCAAGACATTCTGGCTGGCTGGTCGAACGTTCAGGCACCCGATGGCACACTGCTGATCACGACACCCAGCGGTCACGCATACGCCACGAAACCCTGTGCAACACTGCTATTCCCGTCGTTCGACGCCACATCTTCCGCGCTGCCGCCTCCGACGGCCGGCTCACCGCAGCTGCCCGGACGCGGCTTGGGCATACCCACCCGAAAACGGCCGCGCGTCAAAGCCCGCGCCCAGCGCATCAGGGACGAACGCGCGCTCAACGACGCCTGCGCGGCCGAACGAGCCCACCAATAGCTCCGCGACGGCTGGCCTACCGAGCTACAGCGGTGACGCCCCGCGCAGATGCTCGAATATCAGCGACGTCTGGGTTCCCGCGACGTCCTCGTCGGCGTTGAGGTTCTCCACCACGAACGAACGCAGATCCTCGGTGTCGCGTGCCGCCACGTGCAAGATGAAATCGTCGGCGCCGGCCAGGAAGTACACATCCATCACCTGGGACCGGAGGCGGATGTTCTGGATGAAGTTGCGGATTCTGCCTCGGGCGTGGGACTGCAGGCTTACCGAGATCATCGCCTGGAGCGGCAGGCCGATCGCCGCCGGATCGATGTCGGCATAGAAACCCCGGATGACCCCGAGTTCCTGCAAACGCCGTACCCGGCCATGGCACGTCGACGCGGCGACGCCCACGATCTCGGCAAGTGCGTTGTTGGGAATGCGCGCGTCAGCGTGCAGCGTGGTCAGGATGCGGCGGTCGACGTCATCGAGTTCGGGCCGAACATTCTTCGACGGAGCCTGGGGACGTGCCGTCGTTGGCGAACCGTCATCGTCCATGTCGTAATGATAGAGAATATTCTTCGAGGCAATTGCGTCCACAGCGAAGCTTCTTCACACTCTTGGTAGCTGATCATTACCCTCAGGAGCGGTCATGAAAGTCGGCATCCCGACCGAGATCAAGAACAACGAATACCGTGTCGCGATCACTCCGTCGGGGGTCGCCGAGCTGACCCACCGAGGCCATGACGTCATCGTCCAGGCCGGTGCGGGAGAGGGTTCGGCTATCTCCGATCGGGACTTCAAGGCCGCCGGCGCCGAGATCGTCAACACCGCCGAACGGGTATGGGCCGATGCCGACCTCCTGCTCAAGGTGAAGGAACCGATCGAGCCCGAATACCCGCGGATGCGCGAGGGCCAGACGCTGTTCACCTATCTGCACCTCGCCGCGTCCAAGCGGTGCGCCGAGGCGTTGCTCGCATCGGGCACGACGTCCATCGCCTACGAGACGGTCCAGACCGACGACGGGGCCCTGCCTCTGCTGGCACCGATGAGCGAAGTGGCGGGGCGGCTCTCGGCGCAGGTTGGCGCCTATCACCTGATGCGGGCTCAGGGCGGTCGCGGCGTGCTGATGGGCGGGGTACCGGGTGTGGCACCTGCCGACGTCGTGGTCCTCGGTGGAGGCACCGCGGGTTACAACGGTGCGCGGATCGCCAGCGGCATGGGTGCCGACGTCACGGTCTTCGACATCAACATCAACCGGCTACGTGACCTCGACGCCGAGTTCGGCGGCCGCATCCGGACCCGGTATTCGTCGTCCTACGACCTGGAGTCGGCAGTAGTAGAAGCCGACCTGGTGATCGGCGCGGTCCTGGTTCCGGGCGCCAAGGCGCCCACGCTGGTCTCCGATTCGCTCGTCGCCCATATGAAGCCGGGATCGGTGCTGGTCGACATCGCCATCGACCAGGGCGGTTGCTTCGAGAACTCTCGGCCCACGACGCACGACGACCCGACCTTCTCGGTGCACGACAGCGTGTTCTATTGCGTCGCCAACATGCCGGGCGCAGTGCCGCGAACCTCTACCTTTGCGCTGACCAACGCGACGATGCCCTATGTACTCAGGCTCGCGGACAAAGGCTGGCGAGCCGCCTGCGCGGCCGACCCCGCACTGGCCAAAGGACTTTCGACCCATCAGGGTGCACTGCTCTCCGTGCAGGTGGCGGCCGACCTCAACCTGCCGTTCACCGATCCGGCCGCCTTGCTGGCCTGAACCCTGCCAGTCCGACGCAGCGCGGGTCAGTGCACCTCGCCGACGACGCCGTCGAGATAGAGCCAACGCTGGGCGCGGACGGCCAGCCGGGAACGCTCGTGCAGGGTGCTACCCGGGGTTCCGCTCCTAGCGTCACCACGGTAGTGGGCCAAAAACTCGACCTCGCCACGTTCGTCACCGGGCTGGCCGCCGACCACATCGACGATTTCCAGCCGGACCCACCGCAGGCCGGGCGCCGCCGAGACCTCGGCCGGTCGGGTTCGTGGATGCCAGGTCCGCCACACGTAGTTCAGATCGCCAGCGGCGTACGCGCTGTAGCGGGAGCGAACCAGCTGTTCGGCGCTCACGGCGTGGGTTTCGCCGTGCAGCAGCGGCAGACAACACCGCCCGAACGCGTCGCCGGTGCCGCAAGGGCACGGCTGCGATCGGGAAATCACTCGTCGTCCGCGGTTGCCGCGAGCGCGGCCACGATCTGGGCCGCCGAGCCTGCGCGTGCCCGGCGGAACTCGGTACCGGCCCATAGATTGGTCCCGTGCGGGTCCCCGGCGGCCACCGCGGCACGCCGGATAGGCGAGGTCATGTGATGGAGCTGCGGGTAACCCATCGGTGCCACCGGATCGAAGCCGCGGGTGAAATCGTTGGCGATACCGCGCGCGTAGCGTCCCGAGAATGACTGCGTAACAACGGTTTGCGTGAAAGTACCGGCCGATATCGCGGCGCGGTGAACGGGATTGGTTCCGGCCTCGTCGGCCAGCAGCAGCGCGGTTCCGACCTGGGCCGCCGACGCGCCAGCCGCCAGTGCATTGCTCACATCTCGCGCCCCGGCCAGGCCGCCGGCGGCGATCAGCGGAACGTCCACGGCTTGCGCAACAAGCCCCAACAGCTCGTCGAGCGGTTGTTCGGACGGACGCCCACGTGGATCGAAGGTGCCGCGATGGCCCCCGGCGCGCGGGCCCTGCACAACCAGCGCATCGGGGTCTGCGCCGTCAGCCGCGCGGGCTTCGTCGACGGACGTCACGGTAACCGCGGTGGCGATCCCCAGGCCCTGCAACCGGTCAACCACGGCGCGCGAAGGCAGCGCGAAGGTGAACGACACCACTTCCGGGCGCATGTCGGCGACCAGTTGCACCTTTTGCGCCCAATGGTCGTCGTCCGCGCGCGGCGCCCCCACTTGTGTGCCGTATCGCGCGGCGACGGGAGCCAGGCGTTCGCGGTAGCGTTCCAACTCATCGTCGACGGCGACACTGCGGTGCGGCACGAACAGGTTGACGCCCAGTGGGCCACCGCTGGCCGCACGGAACGCCGCGATGTCGTCCGCCAGTTTCTGCGCCGTCAGATAGCCGGCCGCCAGGAAACCCAGGCCGCCCGCATTGGAGACCGCGGCCGCCAATTCGGGCGTGCCCGGCCCACCCGCCATCGGTGCGCCCACCACGGGCACCACCAGTTCACGCAGGTCGAACCGCAACTAGGACCTCATCCGGCTATCGCCCTAAGCGGCTGAGGCAGAGAACGTTTCGACCCATGGGGCCCAAGCACCGCGGCGCCGTACGGCCGCGTCAGCAGGGTGCGGGCAACGGCGTTGACTTCGTCAAGTGTGACCGCGTCTATCCGGACGAGGCTTTCCGACAGCGCGCGGTGCTCGCCGTAGTTGAGTTCGCTACGACCCAGCCGGTTCATCCTTGACGACGAATCCTCAAGGCCAAGAACGAGACTGCCGCGCAGGGAACCCTTGGCTACCCGGAACTCCTTATCGGTGATGCCGTCGCTTGCGATCGTCTGCATCACGTCGGTGGTCACCGACACCACTTCGTTGAACCGTTCCGGCAGGCAGGCCGCGTACACCGACAGGGCACCGCTGTCGGCAAATGCGTCCACCGTGGAGTAGACCGAATACGCCAACCCGCGCGACTCCCGGATCTGCTGGAACAAGCGCGAACTCAAGCCGCCGCCGAGTGCGTTGTTGAGCACCGAAAGTGCCCAACGGTGCTCCCAGTGCCGTCCCGGCGCGCGTACGCCCAGCAGCAGGTGAGTCTGCTCGGCATCCCGCTTGACCAATGCCAGACCGGGCCGCCCCGGCGGATTACGCCCACCTGCCGACCGCGGGGGCTGGGGCTCTCGGCCTGCCAGCAGATGCCCGGCGAAATGCTCCCGGACCATCGCTACCACTTCGCCGTGGTCGACGTTGCCGGCCACGGCCACCACCATGCGCTCGGGGATGTAGCGCCGGACGTGGAAAGAATGCAGCTGCTCGCGGCTCATCGCCGAGACGGACTCGACACTGCCGATCACCGGCCGCCCGACCGGGTGGGCTCCGAACATGGCCGAGAGGAACACGTCGCCCAGCGCGTCCTCGGGGTCGTCATCGCGCATCGCGATCTCTTCGAGGACGACGTCGCGTTCCACCTCGACGTCATCGGTTGCACACCGTCCACGCAGGACCACGTCGGTCACCAGATCCATGCCCAACGCGAGGTCGCTGTCCAGCACGTGCGCGTAGTAGCACGTGTGCTCCTTGGCCGTGAATGCGTTGAGCTCACCGCCGACGGCGTCGACCGCCTGGGCGATGTCCATCGCGGTGCGGGTCGGCGTCGACTTGAACAGCAGATGTTCGAGGAAGTGCGCGGCACCGGCCACCGTCGGGCCCTCGTCGCGCGACCCCACACCGACCCAAACGCCGACCGACGCGGAATGCACCGAGGGCACATATTCGGTCACCACGCGCAGACCGCCCGGCAATACTGTGCGCCGGACGGTCTGGTGGGCGGCTGATTCGCCTTTACGCGTCAGCGGTCGCAACATCGGCAGGCGCGGATTCACTTGCACCCGAACTCTTTCCGGAATTCGCATCCTCGTCGGCCACCAAGACCAACGAGATCTTGCCGCGGTTGTCGATATCAGCGATCTCCACGCGCAACTTGTCGCCGACCTTGACGACGTCCTCGACCTTGGCGACCCTCTTGCCCCGGCCGAGCTTCGAGATGTGCACCAGCCCGTCGCGGCCCGGCAGCAATGACACGAACGCGCCGAAATCGGTGGTCTTGACGACGGTGCCGAGGAAGCGCTCGCCGATCTTGGGCAGCTGCGGGTTGGCGATCGCGTTGATCTTGTCGATCGCTGCCTGCGCGGACGCGCCGTCGGAGGCTCCGACGAACACGGTGCCGTCGTCCTCGATCGAAATCTGCGCACCGGTCTCTTCGGTGATCGAGTTGATCATTTTGCCCTTGGGGCCGATGACCTCGCCGATCTTGTCCACCGGCACCCTGATGGTCGTGATGCGCGGCGCGAAGGGGCTCATCTCGTCGGGCGCGTCGATGGCCTCGGCCATTACCTCGAGAATGGTCAGGCGCGCATCCTTGGCCTGCGACAAGGCAGCGGCCAGCACCTTCGACGGAATGCCGTCGAGCTTCGTGTCGAGTTGCAGTGCGGTGACGAAATCCTTGGTGCCGGCGACTTTGAAGTCCATGTCGCCGAACGCATCCTCGGCGCCGAGGATGTCGGTGAGCGCGACGAACCGGCGCTCGATTCCGTTGTCGGTCTGCACGTCGTCGGAGACCAGACCCATCGCAATGCCAGCCACCGGCGCCTTCAAGGGCACACCGGCGTTGAACAGCGACAGCGTCGAAGCGCACACCGAACCCATGGAGGTCGAACCGTTGGAGCTCAGGGCTTCCGACACCTGCCGGATCGAGTAGGGGAATTCCTCGACCGACGGCAGTACCGGCACCAGCGCCCGCTCGGCCAGCGCGCCGTGCCCGATCTCGCGGCGCTTGGGCGATCCGACCCGGCCGGTCTCACCGGTCGAGTAGGGCGGGAAGTTGTAATGATGCATGTAGCGCTTGGTGTTTTCGGGCCCCAGCGAATCGATCTGCTGAGCCATCTTCATCATGTCGAGGGTGGTCACACCCAGGATCTGGGTCTCGCCGCGTTCGAACAGCGCGCTGCCGTGCGCGCGCGGGACAACGGCCACCTCCGCCGACAGGGCACGGATATCGGTGATGCCGCGGCCGTCGATGCGGAAGTGGTCGGTCAGGATGCGCTGGCGGACCAGCTTCTTGGTCAGCGCGCGGAATGCCGCACCAACCTCCTTCTCCCGGCCGGCGTAGGTGTCGGCGAGGCGGTTTTGCACCTCCCCCTTGATCTCCTCGGTGCGTTCGTTGCGCTCGTGCTTGCCGGGGATGGTCAGCGCGGACGTCAGTTGCTCGGTGGCCACCGAGGCCACCGCATAGAGGACGTCGTCTCCGTAATCGGGGAACACCGGATATACCGTGTTCTGCTGGTCCGGCCGGCTCGCTCGGGCCAGCTCCGACTGCGCCTCGCACAGCACCCGGATGAACGGCTTGGCCGCCTCCAGGCCTTCGGCCACCGCGGTCTCGGTGGGCGCTGCCGCGCCGGCGGCGACCAGGCCGACGACGTTCTCGGTCGCCTCGGCCTCGACCATCATGATCGCGACGTCCTGCTTACCGGGCTCACCGACGACGCGGCCCGCGACCACCATGTCGAAGACCGCCTTCTCCAGCTGGGCGACGGTGGGGAAGGCCACCCACTGCCCGTCGATAAGGGCGACGCGCACACCGCCGACGGGTCCGGAAAACGGCAGGCCGGCCAGCTGGGTGGACGCCGATGCGGCGTTGATGGCGAGCACGTCGTAGTGGTCTCTGGGGTTCAGGCTCATGACCGTGACCACGATCTGGATCTCATTGCGCAGGCCGTCGACGAAAGACGGGCGCAGCGGCCGGTCGATGAGTCGGCAGGTCAGGATCGCATCGGTGGACGGCCGCCCCTCACGGCGGAAGAAGGAGCCCGGGATGCGGCCCGCGGCGTACATCCGCTCCTCGACGTCGACCGTCAGCGGGAAGAAGTCGAAATGCTCCTTGGGACTCTTGCTGGCGGTGGTAGCGCTCAACAGCATCGTGTCGTCGTCGAGGTAGGCGACCACCGACCCCGCGGCCTGGCGGGCCAGCCGGCCTGTCTCGAACCTCACGGTGCGGGTCCCGAAGCTCCCGTTGTCAATGACGGCGGTCGATTCGAACACGCCTTCGTCGATTTCAGCTACAGACATCAGTTGTCCGCATGCCCTCTCTGGTATTCACCTGTTTCGCGTCGTCAAAGCACGCGGAACCCGGATGTGGCTACGGCCGTCGATCGAAGTTGCCGGATCGGCGAAAGCCCGAGACCGGCAACCACTACCGATGACCGCCCCACATAGGGGTTCGTCCCTGTCGGAGCAGTGACGCACTGGGACGGCGCACGCAGCTGCGCGACCGCACCGGATGTTCGCATGCCGAACCGGCTCAGAACAGCCTCACTCTACACTGCCGCACCATTGCGCCAGACAAAGCCCAAGGTCAGCGACGCAGGCCCAGCCTCTCGATCAGGGAGCGGTAGCGCTCCACGTCGAGCTGGGCGACGTACTTCAGCAGCCGGCGACGACGGCCCACCAGCAGCAGCAGGCCGCGGCGTGAGTGATGGTCATGCTTGTGCGTCTTGAGATGCTCGGTCAGGTCGGCGATGCGCTTGGTCAACAACGCCACCTGCGCTTCGGGAGAACCGGTATCGGTCTCATGCAGGCCGTAGGTGCCCAGGATCTGTTTCTTCTGCTCGGCAGTAAGCGCCACGAGAACTTCACTCCATCAATCGGTCCGCGCTGAAAGCCCGTTCGAGGAATTCGACTCGGGAAATCGACGTGGCCACCGCGAACCGCAGCGCACGTCGTGGTCGCCGGAAGTCTAGCAGCGACCTAGTTCTAAGGCAGAATCGCGCGCACCCGGACGGTGTCGCGCTGGATCGCCTTCACCAGATCGTCGACGCGGTCGAACTTCTCCTGACTGCGGATACGGGCGACGAAGTCCACGGCGACATGCTGACCGTACAAATCGGCCGAGGTGTCCAGGACGAAGGCCTCCACCGTGCGGGTTCGGCCGGAGAACGTCGGGTTGGTTCCCACCGACACACCCGCCTGGTACCGCTCGCCGGGAATCACGGTGCCCATCACGGGACCCCGGCCCAGAACGGTGAACCACGCCGCATACACTCCGTCGGCCGGGATCGCCGAATACATCGGCGGCGCGACGTTGGCTGTCGGAAAGCCCAGGATTTTGCCACGCCCGTCGCCTCGCACCACGACGCCCTCGACGCGGTGCGGCCGGCCCAGCGCGTCGGCCGCGGCGACCACGTCGCCGGCGTCGACGCACGAACGAATGTAGGTCGAGGAGAAGGTGACGGTCTCGGTCCGGTCACGCTCGGCAACCAGCGACTCCGACACCAGCGACATGGCTTCGACCGCGAACCCGAACCTCTCCCCCGCCCGGCGCAGGAAGTTCACGTTGCCCGCGGCCTTCTTGCCGAACGTGAAATTCTCGCCCACCACGACCTCGACCACGTGCAACCGCTCCACCAGCAGCTCGTGGACGTAGCGGTCCGGCGTGAGTTTCATGAAATCCGGGGTGAACGGCATGACCAGAAAAACATCCACGCCGAGCTCTTCGACCAGTTCGGCACGCCGGGTCAAGGTGGTCAGCTGCGCGGGGTGACTGCCGGGAAAGACGACTTCCATCGGATGCGGATCGAACGTCATCAGGACCGTCGGAACTCCGCGAGACCGTGCGCTCTTGACGGCTTGGGCGATCAATTCAGCGTGGCCGCGGTGCACACCGTCGAAGACGCCGACGGTGAGTACGCATCTGCCCCAGTCCGTGGGGATCTCGGCCTCTCCCCGCCACCGCTTCACCCGTATAGCCTACGGTGCCCGATCCACCGCCGGCGCCGCTCAACCACCACCGGAGCCGATGTCTGCCTAGACTTCACCTGTGAGTCCCGACAGTAGACCCGCGAACCTGTCGCCGGTCGCCCAGGACTACCTCAAGGTGATTTGGACCTCCCAGGAATGGTCGATGGAGAAGGTCAGTACGAAGATGCTGGCCGAGCGGCTCGGTGTGTCGGCGTCCACCGCGTCGGAATCCATCCGCAAGCTGGCCGACCACGGATTGGTCGACCACGAGCGCTACGGCGCGGTCACCCTGACCGACGCCGGCCGGTTGGCGGCCCTGGCGATGGTCCGCAGACACCGCTTGATGGAGACGTTTCTGGTGCGCGAGCTGGGCTACGGCTGGGACGAGGTGCACGACGAAGCGGAGATCCTCGAACACGCGGTGTCCGACCGGATGCTCGAACGCATCGACGCGAAGCTGGGCTACCCCACCCGCGACCCGCACGGTGACCCGATCCCAGCGGCGGACGGCAGGTTGGCCACTCCGCCCGCCCGACAGCTGTCGGCGTGTTCGGACGGCGACGCCTGCACGGTCGCCCGCATCTCGGATGCCGATCCGGAGATGCTGCGCTACTTCGACAGCGTGGGCATCAGCCTGGATGCGAGGTTGCGCGTGCTGGCCAGGCGCGACTTCGCCGGGGTGATCTCGGTGGCCGTCGAACCGCCCGCCGGCGCAACCAACAGGGACGTGTCGACAGTCGATTTGGGAAGTCCTGCCGCACAGGCGATCTGGGTCGTCGCTTAGCCCTCGTGTGCTCTCGTCTGCTCTCGTGGGTCAGCTGCCGCCGGCAAGCATCAGCACCGGCTGCTCGCGGTACATCGCCGGGAACATCTGCTGGAGAGCGCGCAACTTCGGCATGTCGTGGATCACGATGTAGCGATTCGAGGGGTTGGAGTTCAGGAAGTCCTGGTGGTACTCCTCGGCCGGGAAGAACTCGGCCTTCGGTGCAACACTGGTGACGATCGGGCTGGGAAAGGCCGCGGAGCGGGTGAGCTGAGCGATGTAGGACTGCGCGACGCGCTGCTGAGTCGGGTCCTGGGCGAAGATCACCGATCGGTACTGAGTGCCCGTGTCGGGGCCCTGCCGGTTGAGTTGGGTGGGGTCGTGCACCACCGCGAAGAAGATCCACAAGAGTTGGCCATACGTCACCTGGGACGGGTCGTAGGTGATGCGCACCGACTCGGCGTGCCCGGTGGAACCACCGCTGACCGCGCGGTAGTTCGCGGTGGCACGCTCCCCTCCGGCGTAACCGGACTCCGCCACGCTCACCCCCTTGACATGCTGGAACACGCCCTGGACACCCCAGAAGCATCCACCGGCCAGCACCGCCATCTCGCTCGCCGCAGGCGCCGGCGCAGATTCGTCCACCTCGGGCGCCGGAACGGACGGCCCCGCCGAGCGGCCGGCGGGCGGCGTCGCCGGATCTACCCCGGCGAACACCGCCAAACAGAGACCCAGCAGTCCGAGGACCGCCACCAGGATGACCCACCGGCGAGTTGTCACCGTTCGCGCCCTCTCTCACTTGCTCTCACACGTTCGGGTTCACACACCAGGGTCCTCCCGCGCGGGCCGATCTGCCAACCCTGCGGCCGTCACGGCGGCCTCCACCGGCCTACCATCGGAAGGATGACCACCCCGACACCGCGGGCGTGGACAGCTCTGACCCGACGCCGAATACTGTTCGGCGTCGCGGGGCTCGCCGTGCTCGCCGGATGTGGCTCACCGCGCGACTTCATCGCGGCCGGTGCGCCGAGCACTCCTTCCGAAACGTTCACGGTTACCCGCACCGATGAGCAGTGGCGCCAACTGCTGACCCCGAAGCAGTACACGGTGCTTCGCCAGGCAGGCACCGAGAGACCCTTCAGCAGCCCCCTCAACGACGAGCACCGCCCCGGGGTCTTCGGATGTGCGGGGTGCGCGCAGGACCTGTTCTCGTCGACCACCAAGTTCGACAGCGGCACCGGCTGGCCGAGCTTTTGGAAAGCGCTGGACAACGCCGTCGTCGAGCGAGGTGACCACACCCTGGGCATGACACGGACCGAGGTGCTTTGCAGCCGCTGCGGTGGGCATCTCGGCCACGTCTTCGACGACGGGCCCGAACCCACCGGCCTTCGCTACTGCATGAACGGGGTGGCGCTGAGCTTCCGGCCGACCTAGGCTCAGGATGCTGGTGAGACCCTGGGGATTCCTCCGCTGATTGCGTCGCGGCCCGTAACGAGTAGCCGACTAGGCTACTCGCCCGTACGGCAGCCTCACATGATTGAACCCAGGGGGAAATCATGATCGGGAGCAAGAATGCAGGAACGGTTACGACGCTGGCCGGCGTGCGATGCTCGTGAGTGGATCGATCGGCTACGCGGCGCCGGCGTCGGCGATCTGCTTGGCGCCCAAGTACGTATCAGGCACATGGCGCGCAAATGATGGTGGCACCTACCACATTCGCCGAAATGGCAGTGACATCTTCTG
>CAZEHT010000005.1:0-10015 GCA_964511995.1 uncultured Mycobacterium sp. | reverse complement strand
GCGCAAATGATGGTGGCACCTACCACATTCGCCGAAATGGCAGTGACATCTTCTGGTTCGCGAACGGCCCGGGCGACAGTTGGCAGAACGTCTTCACCGGAACAGTCAACGGCAACACCATCACCGGCCAGTGGGCGGACGTCGTGGGTCCGCGCCACTTCGGCGCGCTAACCATCAACATCATCGGCGAGTCCGGCGTTGGCATCAAGGGACTCAAGCGCACCGGAGGCTCCGGGGACGGCTATGCCGGCGAACGCTGGTTCAAGCCGTGCAACGACACCGGTTAGCACGCTGACGGCGGGGCGGGTGCGGGTGCTCGCGGGGCCGTGATTGTGCACCATCGAGATCGACGGCATGCAGGCACCCGCTCGAACTCTTTGTGCTCACCGTCGAGTTCGGGCGACCCACTCGGCAGATACGGCTCTCATAGGTTGAACCGACCCCTTTACTTCCGCCCATCTTTTCATCTGGACAGACGGTCAGATGAAGATTACGCTGAGCCACGTCGGCCGCGTCTGCTCGGGCCCGTCGTCTGGATGGAGGGACGGTCCGTTTTGTCCTGCTATGAGCCAACGTCGCTTCCCCGCAACCCCCCCGTCCTGTCGTGACCGCCCCAGCGGTCCAGGACACCGCCCGAGGACTCGCCCACTTCGGCCGGTCGCTGTCGCGGGCGGACAAGACATCCTTATTCGGGATGTACGGGTTCATCATCGTGCTGCATGTGGTGGGCTTCGGCGTCCTGCTCGCCTTGGTCGTCCCGCACAACTACACACTCGGCGGCGACCACCCCGTGTTCACCGTCGGAGTCGGAATCCTGGCCTACACCTTGGGACTTCGTCATGCGTTCGACGCCGACCACATCGCCGCCGTCGACAACACCACCCGCAAACTGATCGCCGACGATCTCGACAAGCAGGTCGACCGCAAACCGCTGTCGGTCGGATTCTGGTTCTCCCTGGGCCACTCGACGATCGTGTTCGGCCTGTCCTTGCTGCTTGCGTTGGGAGTACGGGCACTGGTCGGACCCGTCGAGAACGAAAGTTCGACCCTGCACACCATCACCGGGATGATCGGTCCGTCGGTTTCCGGGGTGTTCCTCTGGGTCATCGGCATTCTCAACCTGGTAGCCCTGCTCGGCATCGTCAAGGTGTTACGCGAACTGCGCCTGGGCCGCTACGACGAGGGCGCTTTGGAACGCCAGCTCGATTCGCGCGGGTTCATGAACCGTTTCCTCGGCGGGCTCACCAAGTCGGTGACCAACCCCTGGCACATCTACCCCATCGGCGTGCTCTTCGGACTCGGTTTCGACACCGCGACCGAGGTCGGGCTTCTCATCCTGGCCGGCGGGGCCGCCGCGTTCGCCCTGCCGTTCTACGCCATCCTGGTTCTGCCCATCCTGTTCGCCGCCGGGATGTGTTTGGCGGACACCACCGACGGCGTTTTCATGAACTATGCCTACGGCTGGGCGTTTGCCAAGCCCGTCCGCAAGATTTTCTACAACCTCACCATCACGTCATTGTCGGTGGCGGTCGCGCTCGTCATCGGAACCATCCAACTGATCGGCGTGATCGCCGAACGGCTCGACATCCACACCGGTCCGCTGGGTGCGATCGCCGACATCAATCTCGATATGGTCGGCTACACCATCGTTGGGCTTTTCGTCGCCTCGTGGCTCATCGCCGTCTGCCTCTGGCGGTTCGGCCGGATCGAGCAACGGTGGTCGGCCAACCTCACGACGTGATCCCCCGGCGACTCCCGTCGCCCTCGAGAGTCGCCGGGCGAACCACCACCACCGATCTAGTCCGCGATCCGTCGTCGCGCAACAGGGCGATCACCTTCCCGTCGGGGGCCACACCTGCGTAGACGCCGTCGATCCCGGCGGAGTTCAGCGCCCTGCCGTGCCCGGCGTCTTCGGCCTCCGCGTCGGTGAGATCCCGCCGCCGGAATGCCATCAGACAGGCCTCGTCAAGGGAGTGGCTCAGCGCCGGGCGAGCGTCCACCGATTCGAGTGTGCAGGCCTCATCGATACCGAAAATCCCGACGCGGGTGCGCCGCAGCGCGGCGAGGTGGCCGCCCACCTGCAAGGCGGATCCCACGTCGCGGGCCAGCGCACGGACGTAGGTGCCCGACGAGCAGTCGACGACCACGTCCACGTCGATGACGTCGGCGTGCCGGCGCAGCCCCGCGATGTCGAAGCGGTCCACGCGGACCCGGCGGGCTGCCAAATCGACGGGCTGCCCGTCGCGCGCAAGTTGGTAGGCGCGCTTGCCGCCGACCTTGACCGCGCTGACCGACGACGGCCTCTGTTCGATGTCTCCCCGCAGTGCGGCCACCGCCTGCGCGATGCGGTCGTCGGTGACCTCCGAAGTCGAAACAGATTGCAGCACTTCACCTTCAGCATCGTCGGTGGAAGTGCTCCGACCGAGCCGGATCGTCGCGGTGTACGACTTCGACGCACCGGATATCAGGCCCAAGATTTTCGTGGCACGCCCGATCCCCACTACCAGCACCCCGGTTGCCATTGGATCCAGCGTCCCGGCATGCCCGACCCTGCGGGTGCCGAAGGCCCGCCGGCAGCGACCGACGACGTCGTGGCTGGTAAGTCCGGAGGGTTTGTCGACGATCACCAGTCCGGGGCCGAAGGCTTCCCGGTTCACAGCACGATCGCCGTGAGCGCGAGCCCCTCAATGACCGACCAGCGGCCGCGCAGTCGGGTCAGTGGCGGCCCGGTCTTCGCCTCGGGATCGATCAGGATCGCCGAGGTGAAATGACCCGCCATGCCCGAACCATCGATGTCGAAGGTGATGTGCGCGTCCTCGAAACCCAGCCAGCGGTGCGTCAGCGGAAACCACGCCTTGTAGGTGGCCTCTTTGGCGCAGAAGAGGATTCTGTCCCAGTGCAGGCCGCCGGGCAGGCCGCCGATCTCGCTGCGCTCGGCGGGCAGGCTGATCGCGTCGAGCACTCCGTCGGGCAGTACATCGTGGGGTTCGGCATCGATACCCACCGTCCGTATGCGATCGCCTCTGCCCACCACCGCGGCGCGGTAGCCCTCGCAGTGGGTGAGGCTGCCGACCACGCCCTCGGGCCAGCGTGGCTCACCCTTGTCGCCCTTGAGGATTGGGACGGGCGCAAAGCCGAGTTCGGCCAGGGCGAGCCGGGCGCAGTGACGCACCGCGATGAACTCGTTGCGACGCTTGTCCACGGACCTGGCGATCAGCGGTTCCTCCTCGGGCAGCGCCGCCATCCCGGGCACATCGGCGAAGACCTCTGCTGCGGCAACGGCCTCGGGAAGCAGCGCGTCGATGAGCCTACTCATGACCGCCGTGACCGCATCCGCTCTCTGAATTGCTCAGACTGCTTGCGCATATCAGGGGTGATGACGAAGTGTCCGCCGAAGTCGTTGAGGTATCCGGGCGCGTATTGGGGATCGGGAAGGACCTGACGCAACCAGCGATACGGCTTGCGGCGATGCCACTCCCGGGGATAGCCGACCGACACCTCCTCGAAGCGCACGCCGTCGTACCAGGTGGTGCGCGGAATATGCAGGTGGCCGTACACCGAGCAGACGGCGTTGTACCGGGTGTGCCAGTCCTTGGTCGCCGTGGTGCCGCACCACAGCGAGAACTCGGGATAGAACAGCACGTCGCAGGGTTCGCGGACCAGTGGGAAATGATTGACCAGCACCGTTGACATCATCCAGTCCAGGTCGTCGAGGCGTGCGCGGGTAAATGCCAGCCGGTCGTGACACCAAGCGTCCTTGGTGGCATACGGCTCGCTGGACAACAGGAACTCGTCGGTGGCCACAACGTTTCGGTCCTTGGCGATCGCCAGGCCCTCGGCCTTGGTCGCCGCCCCTTGCGGGAGGAAGGTGTAGTCGTAGAGCAGGAACATCGGCACCACGGTCGCCGGGCCGCCCTCCTCCGTCCAGACCGGGAACGGATGCTCCGGCGTCACGATGCCCATCCCGTCGCACATGTTCACCAGGTAGTCGTAGCGGGACCGCCCGAACACCTGAACGGGATCCTTTCCGGTCGTCCACAATTCGTGGTTGCCCGGAACCCAGATGACTTTCGCGAAGCGTTTCCGCAGCAGATCCAGGGACCACCGGATGTCATCGGTGCGCTCGGCGACATCGCCGGCGACGATCAGCCAATCGTCGGGTGTCGACGGATACAGCGACTCGGTCACCGGTTTGTTGCCGGTGTGGCCGGTATGCAGGTCGCTGACTGCCCACAGCGTCGGGCGCACTCTTACCTGCGGTCGATTCGTCGCCACGATCGTCCAGCCTACTGAAGGCGGATTTCGTTGCCGCGTCGGAAACGGGGAACTAACGGCCGAGTGACTTGTACACTGCCCGCAGGATTGGACCCGACTGCTAGGGGGTGCCATGGTCGCCAAGATGCGGCTGATTGCAGCATTGAGTGCGCTGGCAGCAGCGTTTGTGCTGGTGCTGGACGGCCCCGCTCGCCCCGCCACGGACGCGCCGAGCGTGGCGCTGCGAGCCACCGGTATGCCGTTGGCGCCCGCGACGACCACCATCAAGAGTCCGGTGCTTCCCACCGTCGACCCTGATCCGTTCGATGCTTGCCGCGACATTCCGATCGACGTCACCAACAGTCTCGGGTTGGGCTTCACGCCTCCGGAACCGCAAGACGGTCTGCGCTGCCACTATGACGCCGGCAACTACCAGATGGCGGTGGAGGCGTTCGTATGGCGCTCCTATGAGAGCAGCATTCCGCCGGACGCTGTGGAGACGACCATCGGCGGGCACCGGGCCGCGTCCTACTGGGTAATGAAGCCGACCGACTGGAACAACCGGTGGTGGTTCTCCTGCATGATCGCCTTCAAGACCGGATACGGCCTCATCCAGCAGTCGCTGTTCTTCTCGCCGATCCACTCACCCGATGCCCCCGACTGCATGCAGGAGAACATGCTGCGGGCACAGCAGCTGGTGCCGTTCTACAAGTTCTGAAGAGGTTCTCCCCGCTGCGGCGGGAGGTGCCCAACCGGTCTAGCCGACGTGGCGTCGCACGATCTCGGCCACGCCCGTCAGCGACCCGTCGTCATGAACCGGAGCCAGGAAATGCGGCTTCCGGCCGCCGAGGGACAGCTCCACCCAGCTCGAGCAGCCGGCATGAGCTGGGGTTCGCGTGACCCGCAGCGGAGATGCGAGCGGTCGGGCCGCTACGACGAACACCGTCAGCCGATGCCGGGGCCGGAAATCCAGCCGGTCGGCTCGCACCGACCCGGGGGTCCAGATGTGCAGATCCGACAGCGCGTCGATGTTTTCCGGCCGGTGCACCTCAACGGCTGCGACGACTCTCGCGGCGCCCCGGACGACGATTTCGGTCCGTCCGCTGTCCGGTTGGGCTAAGCCCAGCAGGTCCCGGTGCTCCGCGCGCACCCGCTCGGCGTGGCTGTGGGCGACGGTCGGGAATAGCAGGAAGTCCTCCGCTGCAAGTTCGAACCGCTTCTCGCGAATACCACCCTTGCGCAGCAGCACCGTCTGCCGGCCGTCGAGAAGTGCGTGCACCACCGCGGCCCACTCCTTGAGCGCCGAAGTCACTTGTCTGATCTGGCTGATCTGGCCGCGATCCGCGCCTGAACCTCCCGACGGCGCAGCGGCGGCAGCGTCTTTGTCGGTTGGCGGCGCGGGGGCAGCGCGTCCAGCAGTCGGGCCGTGGTGGCGGCGACCTCCGCGACGGCGTCCTCGAAGGCCTCACCGTTGACCTCTGTGGGCCGCATGATGCCGCTCACCTTGCGTACGTACTGGCGTGCGGCGGCTTCGATCTCCACGGTGGTGGCCGGGGGTTGCAGTCCGCGCAGTTCCGTGATGTTGCGGCACATGGGCACCAAGGTAGGCGCGCGGGGCGCTGGTGGCTAGCGTGGTGGCTCATGGGCGACGCCGACATCCTGCTGACCGATACCACCGACCGGGTGCGCATCCTGACGCTGAACCGGCCGGCGTCTCGCAACGCGCTCTCGGCGGCGCTGCGCCGCCGTTTCTTCGGAGCACTCGCCGGCGCGGAGTCCGATGGCTCGGTGGACGTCGTCATCGTCACCGGAACGGACCCGGCCTTCTGCGCGGGCCTGGACCTCAAGGAGCTCGGCGACACGACCCAAATACCCGACATCTCTCCGAAGTGGCCGGTGATGAGCAAGCCGGTGATCGGTGCGATCAACGGCGCGGCGGTGACCGGTGGCCTGGAGCTGGCCCTTTACTGCGACATCCTGGTCGCCTCGCAGAAAGCTGCGTTCGCCGATACCCACGCGCGCGTCGGACTGCTACCCAGCTGGGGGCTGTCGGTGCGGCTGCCCCAGAAGGTCGGTATCGGGATGGCCCGACGTATGAGCCTGACGGGCGATTACTTGTCGGCACCGGACGCGCTGCGGTTCGGGCTGGTCACCGAGGTCGTGCCACACCACGAATTGCTGCCCGCCGCGCTGCGGGTGGCGGCCGCGATCGCCGGCAACAACCAGCAGGCGGTGCGGGCTCTGCTGGGCTGCTATCACCGCATCGACAGCGCGGCAACCGATGCCGGATTGTGGATCGAGGCCGAATCGGCACGCCAGTGGATGCGCTCGGCCAGCGGTGACGACATCGCGGCCAGCCGTGCCGCGGTGATGCAACGAGGACGCGCCCAGATGCGCGACACCGCAGCTGACTGAGGACACCCACGCCGGGTCTCGCCCCAGCAGCGCGAAAGCCCGCCCCAGCGGCGCGAGCGTGCGCAGATACGGATAAATGCCCGGCGCGTGTCGACCGGGGACACGCTCGCGGGGAAGGGAGAGGCTAGCGGGGACCGCTGACGATCCAGCGGCCGGACAGCGCCCGCCAGCCCACGAAGGCCAACCGCAGCACCATGAACGTCGACAGGCCGGCCCAGATACCGGCCAGCCCCCAGCCGAACGCCAACGACAGCCACACCAGTGGCAGGAACCCCACCAGCGCGCTCACCAGCGTCGCATTTCGCATGAACTTTGCGTCTCCCGCGCCCAGCAGCACGCCGTCGAGCGCGAAAACGACCCCGGCGACGGGCAATTGGGCCACCATGAACCACCATGGCACCCCGACCGCGTCGATCACCGACCGGTCATCGGTGAACAACCTCGGCAGCACCGGTGCGCCCAGGCCGAATACGACGGCCAGGACGACCGCGGCTGCGGTGGAAAACGCCGTCACGCGCCCGGCCACCGATTTGGCGTGCGCGACATCGCCCGCGCCCAGCGCCGACCCGACCAGCGACTGCGCGGCGATCGCCAGCGAGTCGAGCACCAATGCCAGAAAACTCCACAGCGCAAGCACCACCTGGTGGGCGGCGACCGCGGTCGCGCCGAACCGTGCCGCCACCGCGGCCGCTGACACGAAGCAGGCCTGAAACGCCAGTGACCGCCCCAGCAGGTCACGGCCCATCACCGCCTGTGCCCGCAGCACCGTCGGGTCCGGTCTCAGCGATGCCCGTTCTGCGGCCAGAGGCACCCGGCAGAACAACAAGGCCGCCACCCACTGGCCGACGACGTTGGCGACCGCCGAGCCGGCCAGTTCCAGGCGCGGCAATCCGGCCCACCCGTAGACCAGGGTGGGGCACAGCAGCGCTGAGATCGCGAACCCGGCGACGACGTACCTCAGCGGGCGCACGGTGTCCTGCACCCCACGCATCCAACCGTTGCCGGCCAGCGAAATCAGAATGGCCGGGGCGCCCAGGATCGCGATCCGCAGCCACGGCAGGGCCGCGTCGGCGATCTCGGCGGACCCCGCGATCGCGGCTGCAATCGGCCCCGCAGCGATCTGCACCACCGCGATGATCAGCACACCCGCACCGACCGCCAGCCAGGTAGCCTGCACTCCCTCCCCCACCGCCGACCGCCGGTCGCCGGCACCGAAATGGCGGGCCGCCCGCGCGGTCGTCCCGTAGGAGAGGAAGGTGCCCTGCGAGGACACCAGTCCGAGGACGAGTGCGCCGATGGCCAGTCCCGCCAGGGCGAGGGCACCCAGCCTTCCCACCACGGCGATATCGAACAGCAGATACAGCGGTTCGGCCGCCAGCACACCCAACGCGGGCACCGCCAACCCGGTGATCGCCTTGCTCGTCGCGGGCCGCTGACCGCCGCCGGGTTCAGCCAAGAGCGGTGCGCAGCTGCCCGACCACGGTGTCGATGTGACCCGTCACGGAATAACCCGCGGCGTGGGGATGGCCCCCGCCGCCGAACGACGTCGCCAGCGACGTCAGGTTGAACTGTTTGGCGCGCATGGAAACCGACCAGTGCATTGGCTCGATCTCCTTGAACACGACAGCGACCTCGGCCTCCGCGGCGGTCCGCACGATGTCGACGATGCTTTCGACCTCTTCCGGCCGGGCGTTGACCCATTCCCGGTGGGGCACGACGGCGTAGACGAGGCCGCAACCGCCGAGCGCCTCAGGTATGAGCCGAGCCGACGCCAGCACCCGCGCCAGCATGGGAAGCCAGGTGTACGGATGGGTGTCCAGCAGGGTGCGGCTGATGCCAGCGTTGTCGATGCCCAGTTCGACCAGCCTGGCCGCCAGCCGGTGTGCGCGTGCACTCGCCCACCGGAACGACCCGGTGTCGGTGGTCAATCCCGCATACAGGCAGTGTGCAACCGGCCGGTCGATCGACTGGCCCCAGGCATCGAGCAGTTCCGCGACCAGCACGGTGGTCGAATCAGCCTTGATGTCGACGTAATTCGCCGTGCCGAAGAGGTGATTGGACGCGTGGTGGTCGATCACCAGCACTTCAGGCACCGATTCGACGAACGACCGCAGGCCGCCGAGCCGGTTCACGCTGGGAATGTCGACGGTGACCAGGAGGTCGATATCGGGATTGACGGCCTGCGGCGCGACCAGCAGGTGCAGTCCCGGCAGCGTCCGCAGCGAGTCCGGCAGCGCCGCCGGCGCCGCAAAGCTGACCTGGACGGACTTACCCGTCCGCTCCAGCACCTGCGCGAGCGCGAGGCCCGCCCCGATCGTGTCGGCGTCGGGAAACACGTGGCACACCACGAGCACCGCCTGCGCGGAAGCGAGCACGTCGACGGCGCCGGCGGCGTCGACGCGCGGTCCGGTGTCAGTCCTCGAATCGGCGGCGGTCACCGGTGTCCTCGGAAGCGTCGGTTTCGGAGGTCGCCTCGGAGCCCTCGCCGACGGAATCGGTCCCGCTCGTGCGGTACGGGTCGGCGTCCCCGGCGGGTGTCGCGCTCTCCCGGATCCGCGCGACGTCGGCGTCGGCGGCCCGGGCGCGGGCCAGCAGTTCCTCGAGACGGTGTGCGGCATCGGGCACCGTGTCCCGCTGGAACGTCAGCGTCGGCGTGAACCGGACACCCGTGGCCGCACCGACCTTCGACCGCAAGACGCCTTTGGCACGTTCCAGCGCGTCGGCGGCCCCGGCGTAGTCCGGATCCTGGTCGAGGGTCGGCCCCATCACGGTGTAGTACACCGTCGCGTCGTGGAGGTCGCCGGTCACCTTGGCGTCGGTGATCGTGACCCCCACCAGCCCCGGATCCTTGATCTCGTACTCGATGACCGAGGCCACGACGGTGGAGATCCGCTTGGCGAGCCGCTTGGCGCGGGCAGTATCAGCCATGAGAATTGCTCCTACTCAGGCTCGACGGATCTAGGTGCGCTCTTTCTCCACCAGCTCGTACGTTTCGATGATGTCGCCTTCCTTGATATCGCTGTATGTGACCGTAAGGCCGCACTCGTACCCTTCGCGCACCTCGGTGACGTCGTCCTTCTCCCGACGCAGCGACGCCACGGTGAGGGTCTCGGCCACCACGATGTTGTCCCGCAGCAGCCGGGCTTTCGCGTTGCGCCTGATGGTGCCGGACACGACCAGGCAGCCGGCGATGTTGCCGACCTTCGACGACCGGAACAGAGCCCGGATTTCGGCGCGGCCCAGCGTCTTCTCCTCGTAGATCGGCTTGAGCATGCCCTTCAGCGCGCTCTCGATCTCGTCGATGGCCTGGTAGATCACCGAGTAGTAGCGGATGTCGACGCCCTCG
>CAZEHT010000004.1:68055-80929 GCA_964511995.1 uncultured Mycobacterium sp. | reverse complement strand
GCCAGGCGCACGCCCGCGGCGTGCAGGTCCGACAGCAGTTCGGCAACCCCCTCGTACAGTCGATTCATCGCCCAGCCGCGGCTGGTGTAATCGGCCCGGTAGGCCGCGACCGCGGCGTCGGCCCGGTCGCCGAGGCCCATTCCGTGCAGGGTCAGGTGCATCGGCGGGCCGACCACCAGAGCGGTGAGGTCGCCGTCGGGCACCGGTGCCCCCACCCGGCCCAGGGCATCGCGGAAACTCGAGACGATGCCCTCCGCCGAGTCGGTCAGGGTGCCGTCGAGATCGAAGATCACCAGTTGGGGCCTGGTGGTCGACAGCAGTTGCGTCACGCCGCCATTCTCCCCGATCCGCCGTGGCCGATGCCGGGCGCACTACTGTTCATGGGTGTGAGAGTGCGGCTGGCTGACATCATCGAGGTTCTCGACGCCGCGTATCCGCCCGAGCTGGCGCAGTCCTGGGATTCGGTGGGGCTGGTGTGCGGCGATCCCGCCGATCCCGTCACGTCGGTGACCGTTGCGGTCGACGCCACCGCCGCCGTGATCGATGACGTCGACGACGGGGGGCTGCTGCTCGCGCACCATCCGCTCTTGCTCCGGGGCGTGGACACTGTGGCGGCCAGCACCCCCAAGGGTGCACTCCTGCACAAATTGATCCGCACCGGCCGGTCGCTGTTCACCGCCCACACCAACGCCGATTCGGCGGCGCCGGGTGTTTCCGATGCGCTGGCAGAGGAACTGGGGCTGACCGTGGTCGACGTGCTGGAGCCGGTGACCGCCGGCCCGGATCTGGACAAGTGGGTCATCTACGTCCCGCCGTCGGACGCCCAGGCGGTCCGCGCCGCCGTCTTCGCCGCCGGGGCCGGCCGCATCGGCGACTACTCGTGCTGCAGCTGGTCGGTGACCGGTACCGGGCAGTTCTTGCCCGAAGACGGCGCCTCGCCGGCGATCGGCGCCGTCGGGACGGCCGAGCACGTCGTCGAGGACCGCGTCGAGGTGGTCGCACCCAAGCGCGTGCGCGCAGCGGTGCTGGCTGCCATGCGCGGCGCCCACCCCTATGAAGAGCCCGCGTTCGACGTCATCGCCCTGGCGGCGGTGCCCGCCCGGGTAGGGCTGGGCCGCATCGCCGAACTGCCCGAGCCGGTGACCTTGCGCGACTTCGTCGCAACCGTCGAATCGCGGCTTCCGGCGACGTCGTGGGGCGTGCGCGCGTCGGGCGATCCGGACCGAACCGTGTCGCGGGTCGCGGTTTGCGGCGGGGCGGGGGACTCCCTGCTCGGCACGGTCTCCCGCACCGGCGTCGAGGCCATCCAGGCCTACGTCACCGCCGACCTGCGCCACCACCCCGCCGACGAGCACGCTCGCACCAGCGACGTCGCGCTGGTCGACGTCGCGCACTGGGCAAGTGAATTCCCGTGGTGCGCACAGGCTGCCGCGGTGCTGCGCGCCCGGTTGGGCGACACCCTGCCTGTGCGGGTTTCGACGATTCGCACCGATCCCTGGAGCCTCTGACCCGCACCGAGAGCAACTAGAGAGAACCTAGAGGACAGATGAAAGCCGAACCGACCCAGCAGCGGTCGCTGTTGGAACTGGCAGAACTCGACGCCGAGCTGAACCGCCTGGCGCATCGCGCGGCCAACCTCGCCGAGCAGCATCGCTTCGAGCGGGCACTGGCCGTGCACCGGGCAGCCAACGACCGCGTCGCGGTGCTGGGGATCGCGATCGAGGACCTCGACGCCCAGGCGGCGCGATTGGAGTCGGAGATCGACGGCGTCCGCCAGCGTGAGGATCGTGACCGTGCGCTGCTGGACTCGTCGTCGACCGGGGCCAAGCAGCTCGCCGATCTCCAGCACGAGTTGGAGACGCTGCAACGCCGCCAGACCTCTCTGGAGGACTCGCTGCTGGAGATCATGGAGCGCCGCGAGCAGCTGCAGCAGGAGCAGGCGGTGGAGTTCGCCGCCATCGAAGGCCTGGACGAGGACCTGGCCGCTGCGCGGCAGGAGCGCGATACGGCGCGCAGCGAAATCGAGCACGCCCGTGGCGACCGCCTGCAGCGGCGTGCGCAGCTGTCCGCTGCTATCGACGCCGATCTGGCGGCGCTCTACGAGCGCGTCGGCGCGGGTCTGCTGCGGGCCGGGCGGTGCGGGGCATGCAGTATCGAGATCGTCCGGGGCGAACTGGCCCGCATCAACGGAGTTGCCGACGACGATGTGGTGAGATGCCCCGAGTGCAGCGCAATTCTCTTGCGCGAAAAGATCATCGGCGCGTGACCGGGGTCAAGGTCGAGGTTATTGTCGAGGCCGACGGCGGCTCGCGCGGCAACCCCGGTCCGGCCGGGTACGGGACGGTGGTCTGGTCGGCGGACCGCACCCGTGTGCTGGCCGAGAGCAAGCAGGCCATCGGCCGGGCGACCAACAACGTCGCCGAATACCGCGGCCTGATCGCCGGTTTGCAGGAGGCGGCCGCTCTGGGCGCGACCGACGTGGCCGTGTCGATGGATTCCAAGCTCGTCATCGAGCAGATGGCCGGGCGGTGGAAGGTCAAGCACCCCGACCTGGCGGCCCTCCACCGGGAGGCTCGTGGCCTGGTCGAGCGGTTCGCGCACGTCACCTTCAGCTGGATTCCGCGCGAAGAGAACAAGCACGCCGACCGGCTAGCCAACGAGGCGATGGACGCCGCCGACGCAACACCGGACCCACCGCGGGAGGGCGTGCTGGCCACGGGGATCGCGGGCGATCCCCGTGGCCAGAGTGCTGCTCCGTCACCGCCGGGCTGGACCGGAGCCGTCGGCGCCCCCTGCCGTCTGCTGTTGCTCCGGCACGGGCAGACCGATCTTTCGGTGGGCCGGCGATATTCGGGCAGGGGCAATCCGCCGCTGACTGAGCTGGGCCGCCGTCAGGCCGACGCGGCCGCCGCCTATGTGGGCCGACGGGGCGGGATCGCGGCGGTCGTCAGCTCGCCACTGCAGCGCGCCCACGACACCGCTTCGGCCGCTGCCAAGGCGTTGGCCCTGGCCCTGGACGTGATCGTCGACGACGACCTGATCGAAACGGATTTCGGCGCGTGGGAAGGGCTCACCTTTTTGCAGGCCAGTCAAGCCGATCCGGAGCTGCACCGCCGCTGGCTGCGAGACACCGCGGTCAGGCCTCCCGGCGGGGAGAGCTTCGACGAGGTTCACACGCGGGTACGCCGGGCCCGTGACCGGATCGTCGCCGATTTCGCCGGTTCGACGGTGCTGGTGGTCAGCCACGTCACTCCGATCAAGACCATGCTGCGGATCGCACTGGACGCCGGCCCGGCCATGCTGTATCGGCTGCACCTGGACTTGGCGTCGTTGTCGATCGCCGAGTTCTACCCCGACGGTGGCGCGTCCGTGCGCCTGGTCAACCAGACTGCATACCTGTGAACGACACGCAGGAGCACTGGGACCGCCACTACGGCGAACGCGACCGCATCTGGAGCGGTCGGGTCAATAAGCGGCTGGCGGAGATCGCGGCGCCGCTGCCGCCCGGCAAGGCACTCGACCTGGGCTGCGGCGAAGGCGCTGACGCCGTCTGGTTGGCCGAACGCGGCTGGCACGTGGTGGCCGCCGACGTCTCGGAGGTCGCGCTGCAGCGCGCGATGGCCGAAGCGCAAATCCGCGGCGTGGCGGACCGGACCGACTTCGTCCACCACGACCTGTCGGCGACCTTTCCGCCCGGAGTGTTCGACCTGGTCTCCGCGCAGTTCCTGCATTCGACAATCGAGCTGGATCGGCCGAGGATCCTCCAGCGCGCGGCGGCCGCGGTCGCCGCGGACGGGGTGCTGGCCATCGTCGACCACGGGGCCGCCCCGCGGACCGCCAACGAAGAGGCCCACCGCCACCACGAGTTTCCGAGCGCTCACGAAGTCCTCGACGGGCTCGACCTTCCGGCAGCGGACTGGGAACGGCTGCGGGTTGGGGCCGCTGACCGGTTTGGTTCCCGCCCCGACGGGACCGAAGGAACGTGGGTGGACAACCTCATCGTCCTGCGCCGGCGGGCCTGACGATTGCGGCGCGACGGTTTCGCATGCCGACGCCGCTGGGGTACCTTGGGGTGCGCGAACGAGTTGGCCGGGCGGCCGCGGCACCCGGTTTCGGGAGTCGAGGAAAGTCCGGACTTCACAGAGCAGGGTGATTGCTAACGGCAATCCGAGGCGACTCGCGGGAAAGTGCCACAGAAAACAGACCGCCAGAAATGGCAAGGGTGAAACGGTGCGGTAAGAGCGCACCAGCGTCCCGGGTGACCGGGACGGCTCGGCAAACCCCACCCGAAGCAAGGTCAAGTAGGCCGTGCCGACGGCACGGCCGCGCAGGCGTTCGAGGGCTGCTCGCCCGAGTCTGCGGGTAGACCGCTTGAGGCACCCGGCGACGGTGTGTCCAGATGGATGGTCGCCGCCGCACCGTCAATCACGGCGGTGCGGAACAGAATCCGGCTTACAGGCCAACTCGTTCGCCCCAGCGCGCTGACCTGCACGTGCTCCGCCTGAAGTTCTAGCGACCCAGCTGAGAAGGAGTGATGACGACAGGAGCAGAAAGCACACTGACAAAGGCCGACGTCGAGAGCTGGCTCGACAACCTGGAAGTCGACCCGGCCATGGCGCGACATGCCCGGCACCTGCGCCGTATCAGTGCCGCTGCCGCGGCACTGGCCGACGCGGACCAGGAGCTGAATGCGGCTGTGGCTGCCGCGCGCGCTGCTGGCGACACCTGGGCGATGATCGGCATTGCCCTGGGGGTCAGTCGCCAAGCTGCGTATCAGCGTTTCGGCAAGGACGTGCCCTAACAGCTGAGCCAGCCTTCGCCAACGCGCCCGGGACGCGCGGAATCGGCTACCGAGCCACCGCGGCCCGTCCGGCCTCCAGGCGAGCGACCGGGAGTCGGTAGGGCGAGCAGGACACGTAGTCCAGACCGGTGTTGTGGAAGAAGTGGATGGATTCGGGATCGCCGCCGTGCTCGCCGCAGACGCCCAGCTTCAGGTCCGGCCTGGTTCTGCGGCCCTCCTCGGCCCCGATCTGAACCAGCCGGCCCACCCCGTCGGCGTCGATGGTCTCGAACGGGGAAATGGTGAAGACGCCCTTGTCCAGGTAGGTGGCGAACAAGGACGATTCGACGTCGTCGCGGGAGAACCCCCATGTCGTCTGGGTCAGGTCGTTGGTTCCGAAGGAGAAGAAGTCCGCGGCTTCGGCGATGCGGTGGGCGGTCAGTGCGGCACGGGGTAGCTCGATCATGGTACCGATGGGCACCCGCAGGGTGACCCCCTTCTCGGCGGCAACGTCGGCGAGGATCTGTTCGGCCTCGTCACGGACGAGGTGCAGTTCCATCACCGAACCTACCAACGGGACCATGATCTCTACTCTCGGGTCCTTGCCCGCCGCGATTTGATCGCTGGCGGCCTCGCCGATCGCGCGGACTTGCAACGCGAACAGGCCGGGGATCACCAGCCCGAGGCGCACCCCGCGCAACCCCAGCATCGGGTTCGACTCGTGCAAATGCTCAACCGCGGCAAGCAGTTTCCGGTCGGTGTCGACCTGCTGGCCGGTCGTGCCCTTCGCCTCGGCAACCGCCACCCGGACCGCCAGTTCGGTGCGATCCGGCAGGAACTCGTGCAGCGGCGGGTCCAGCAGCCGGATATTCACCGGAAGACCGTCCATCGCTTCGAGCAACTCCGCGAAGTCTTTGCGCTGCAGCGTCAATAGCGCGGCCAACGCCTCGTCGCGCTCCTCGGTCGTACCGGCCAGGATGACCCGCTCGATCAACACCCGCCGATCGCCGAGGAACATGTGCTCGGTGCGGCACAGGCCGATGCCCTGGGCGCCAAGGGTTCTCGCTTTCGCCGCGTCTTCGGCGGTGTCGGCGTTCGCGCGGATCACCAGGCGCCGGCGCGCATCGGCGTGGGTCAGCAACTTGTCGACCGCCTCGACCAGTGCGGTCGTCTCCTCGTCCGCGCCGTCCAGAGCCGCGGCCAGGCCGGATTCGATGTAGGCCTCCACGGGGGAGGCCACCACAGGCATGCTGCCCAGGAAGATTTCGCCCGTCGACCCGTCGATGCTGATCTGGTCGCCTTCGGTGATGAGCACCGTGCCCACTCGAGCCGTGCGGGCGGTGGCGTCCACGTCGAGTGCCTCTGCTCCGCACACGCAGGTCTTGCCCATTCCGCGGGCGACCACCGCGGCGTGGGACGTCTTTCCTCCGCGCGCCGTGAGGATCCCGGCCGCGGCGAGCATGCCCTCGAGATCGTCGGGGTTGGTTTCCTTTCGCACCAGCACAACCTGCTCGCCTCGTTCGGTCCACTCGACGGCGGTGGCGGAATCGAAGACCGCGCGACCAACCGCCGCCCCCGGCGAAGCAGCCATCCCCTTGGCGAGCAGCTCACGGGGCGCCGACCGGTCGAACTGCGGGAACATCAGCAACGCCAGCTGCGAACCGGACACCCGGTTCAGCGCCTCGTCCATCGTGGTCATACCCTCGTCCACCAGCTGCGCGGCGATCCGGAACGCCGCCGCTGCCGTGCGCTTGCCGACCCGGGTCTGCAACATCCACAACTTGCCGCGCTCGATGGTGAACTCGATGTCACACAAGTCGCGGTAATGCGTCTCCAGGCGGCGCATCACCTTCATGAGCTGGTCGTGCGACGACGGGTCCAGTGCCTTGAGGTCGTCGAGCGACAAGGTGTTGCGGATGCCGGAAACGACGTCCTCGCCCTGCGCGTTCGACAGGTAGTCGCCGTATGCGCCGGGACGGCCCGTTGCCGGGTCGCGGGTGAACGCGACACCGGTGCCGCTGGTGTCGCCCAGGTTGCCGAACACCATCGTGCAGACGTTCACCGCGGTGCCGAGGTGCTGAGGGATCCGCTCGCGCCTGCGGTACAACCGCGCCCGCTCGGTGTTCCACGAGTCGAAAACCGCGTTGATCGCCATGTCCAGCTGCTCACGGGGGTGCTGTGGGAACTCCTGCCCGGAATACTCGCGCACCGCGTTTTTGAACGTGACGACCAGCGCTTTGAGATCGTCGACATCGAGGTCGACGTCGCTGGACACCCCCTTGGTCGACTTGGCCTTGTCGAGCGCGTCGGAAAACACTTCACTCGGCATCTCCAGCACCGTCTTGCCGAACATCTGCACCAGCCGGCGATAGGAATCCCAGGCGAAGCGCTCGTCGCCGGACTCCTCGGCCAGCCCCTTGACGCTGGCGTCGTTGAGCCCGATGTTGAGCACTGTCTCCATCATCCCCGGCATCGAGAACACCGCGCCGGAACGAACACTGACCAGGAGCGGATCATGGCGGTCGCCCAGCCGGCGACCGAGCGTGTCTTCCAGGTGGCGCAATGCCAGCGTCACCTGCACCCGCAGATCACCCGGTGCGCTGCCGTGGGCAAGGTACTCCCGGCACGCCACCGTCGAGATGGTGAACCCGGGCGGCACCGGCAGCCCGAGTTTGGTCATCTCGGCCAGGTTCGCCCCCTTGCCGCCCAGCAGATCCTTCTGATCCTTGTCGCCCTCGGTGAAGTCGAACACGTACTTGGTCATGAGGTTCTCCTTTGGGGTTCATACCTGGGCCAGCATTCGACATCGCGGAACGGGAAAGACAACGCCGGGGCATGTGCGCCGTTTTGGCAGGATATGCGAGACGCATTTCCAGTGGATCGGCGCATGCCGCTGCGTGCCCCCGTCGAGGGCCGAGGTGCCCGCCTTACGAGCCAACTCGTTCAACCGCCACGTTGCGTCGGCGACCGTCGAGAACCGCAACCGCCTGCGCGTACGGCAACGGGGCAAGGCCCAGCCTGTGCCGGATTTCCGGCGGTATCGTCGCGAGCACGCGATCGCGAATGTGTGTGATGAGCTTCATCAAGTCGCGGCAATACACGCTGGGATTGTCGAAGCCGTTGCGCACCGCGTATCTGTGCGGGAGATATCCACCACCGCACACCGAGAAAACAGGGCAGGAGCGACAGCTGCGGCACGCGGCGGCGCCACCGTGGAGGTAGAGCCGCACCAAATCGACGGCGAAGGCGTCGGATATCTCGTTGCGAGCGACGTTGAGCCCCGTCTTGGTGAACGAGGAACCGCATATCTTCAGGACGTCGACGGGCTCGATTTCGCCATCGGTCTCGATGACCAAGAGTCCGTTTCGGCCCCCGCCCAGAGCGTCGTTGCCCGCACCCGGGTCGAAGAGCAGCCTCATGATGCTGTCGAACAGGCGAATCGACAACGACGTGTTCTGGCTGTCGAACCAGGCATCGAAGATCGTGATCAGCCAGTCCGCGTACGGTGTGTCTGGGCTGTCCCTGGTGTCCGGGCAGTCGAGGCCGACACCGGGCGGTGGGTTGTCGCGGGTTCCGTCGGGCAACAGAAAATCGCAACGGGGAACACCCATTTCGCACAGATGGTGATAGGTCGCCAACGGGTCCGACGACAAGTCGATCACCGACAGGATGCCGCCGAACAATCGTCGATAGCGTGGTTCCCCCAATACCAGGTCGACGGCGCGCCGCACGTCGCGGTAAGAACCGAACCCGGCATGGTTGACCCTGCGGCGATCGTGCACCGCCGGCGGGCCGTCGAGTGAGATGCCGAATCCGATACCCAAGGCGCAGAACAGATCGAGCCACTCTGTGGTCAAGAGTGTGCCGTTGGTCTCCAATGTGTATGTCGGCGTGATGAATTCGCCGAGGATCGCCTCGGCGTCGGCTATGAAGCGGCGGAAGAACTCCGGCCCGGCAAGCAGCGGTTCGCCGCCGTGGAAGCTGAAGATGACTGTTCCCAATTCCTGTTCGACACAATGCGTCTTCACGCGCGCCAACAGGTGGTGAACCGTGTCCTCGCTCATCCTGATCGGCTGGAGTTTGTAACTCTGGTCGCCCTTGTTGTACATGTAGCAATAGCTGCAGTTGAGGTTGCAGCGGCTGGCGATTTTGAGGACGTAGCTGTCGATCGGCACGCCGGCAGGCAACTCGCGACGGCGGTCAGGATCCGGCCGCGCGATCCCGGCCGGGGCGGTCACTGGCGAATCGATCTCGAATGAATCTGCTTTACATGGATGATCTTGATGAACGGCTCTTTCTTCTTCCCCCGATCGGCGTCGCCCTTGCTGGACTGGACGGAATCAATGACGGTCTGGGTGATTTTGTTTCCCAGACTGCTGATTTCCGCGTCGGTGAGGTCATGTGCCCCCAGTTCCACGCTGAATTGAGACAAGTTCTCATGCGCTACTGCCGCATCTTCGGTCGCCATCACTGGCCCTCCTTCCGCGTCGGCCATCCCGCTTGCCGTTGGCCCATGGAACGTGGTCATCGCCCGACCGAAAGCCGTTCGCATCAGCGGCGGTTGCCGGCGGCATTGATAAGGTTCCCCGGGCGCCGCAAACGAGGCCTGTGCGCGCACAAATTTTACTCGCGCCAACCCGCCCCCGGAACACTTTTACCGCGCCTGCGACCTTACTGCGCCTTACTGCGCTTTGCGCACGGCCTTGGCGAGCGCCTTGAGCGCGGTCTCGACTTTGTCGCGGGCCGCGTGTGCCAAGTCGTCTTCACGCTGATACAGCAGGCCGTAGGTGAACGTGTCCTCACCGACGGCGTGTGCGGCCTCTGACTGCTCGCCCAGATGCGTCCGGCTCACGACGCTGTCCTGATGATCGCCCAGCAGCGACTGGATCGCCTTGGCCGCATCGGAGACCGCGCTCTTGCCGGTGGCGGACGCGGTGTAGCGCAATCGCTTGGCGCTCTTACGAATTCGGTGCAGCGCTTCGTCGTGCTCGTGTTCGCTTTCGGCCGCGGCCGCCTGGGCCGCTTTCGCCGCTTTGCGAACTCGCTTGTACGCGGCGCTGATGGTGGCGGGGCTGGCTTCGTCATCGGATACCGCAGCAGACGGTTCGGCGGCGACCAGTTCGTCGAGTGCGTCGAGCAACCGGAAATAGCGGGGGGTACGCATCGCCGCCAACGAGCGGCGCAGCCCGACGCTGTAGCGCCGCCGCGCGCCGTCCACCAGGCGCTGACGCACCGGGCCGCGAATCAGCTCAGTGGGCAGCTCGCTCAGCGCCGCCTCATACTTGTCGGCCAACACTTCGGCGTCGCGGGCCACCCCGAGCACGGCGGCCAGTTGGCGCAACTCGTCGAGGATCCACGAGTCATCGGTGAGCCCGAACGCCTCCTCGGATCCTTTGAGCAGGCTTCGCAGCTTGCGGGTCACTACCCGCATCTGGTGCACCGAATCGTAGGTGTCGGCACGCACCGCCCGGTCCCAGCGGACCAGTTCGTTCACCTGTTCGGCGACCGCCTTGCGGATGGGGTCGGAGCCGGCTGCCTTCGGCCGGGCCGGAGTTACTCCCGCGGTTTCCAGTACCCGCGAGAGCTTGGCTGCGCGACCCGCCGGAACCGCCCCGGCGTCCAGCAGCCGATTCCCCAGGCGGTTCAGCAGGTCGGGGTTGTCGGTCCCGACGAGTTCGAGCTCCCACTCCCGCCAGTGCTGCTCTTCTCCGTCACCCGCCGTCGCGGTGACGTGGTCGTCGCAGAACTCGGCGAGGGACCCATCTGCGCTGTAAAGCATCTGCACATGGCGTTTGGTGGAGATCCGCGCGACCGGAGCCAGCCGCCGGTCGCGCACGATCGCCAGCACGACGTCCTTGAGCTGTTCGGGCACCGTGTCGGACTCTGTCAGCGGCATGCGGACCTCGGTACGCGCATCGGGGCCGGCGGGCAGCTTGAGATGCCATCCCTCATCGGGCCCGCCGGCGCGCCGACGCAGCGTGATCTTGTTTTGCGCCAGGTCGAAACCCGGTGTGTCGAAATAGACCGCTTCGAGTTCTTGTGTCGGCAGCCGCTCGACACGGGTGACCGCGGAAAGCCCGTCGAAGGACGGGGTCACGGTCGATGAGACGACATCGAACTTGCGCTCGATTTCTTTGTACCGGGCTGGGGCGTGTGCTTGGGACATCACGCATAGCGTGCCACAACGGGAGCGGCCTCTAACCGCTATCTGCCGCACAAATTCGCCGGCGCAGTTCCAGGGTCGCCTTTCGGCCGCGAATGCCGCGCGTTGGTGCTCACGGTGGGCGGAGTGGACGCTGCGTTCTCGGTCAGGAAATTGGCGTAGCGCCGCATGGAGAACTCGGCATCGGCGATGTCGACCTCGCCCCGGCCGGCCGCCATGTCGGCGCGCAGGTCCGTCAACTCGCTCGCGCTGGCCGGGTAAAGCTGATCCGGTCGAAATACCGGAGGAGCCACGGTGTGCCGGGTTCGAACGATGGCGCGTCATGGGGGTGCCGGTGATTCCACACCTGGGTGGTGCGGGGTGCCGTCGAGGGTTGCCGCCACGGGGGCGCCGGTGACGCACACGCGGCCGCCGTCGCCGAACCGCAGCGTCGGGCCACCGCGGGTGCATTCCAGCCCCGCCGTGCCCTCGGGGTTGCCCAGCACCCGGTTGCCGATCCGGAATGACAGGTCGTCCATTGGGCCCGACGGCGGGACGCCGATGTGCCAGAAGCCGACCCGCCCGGGCCAATCCTGGACCGTCGTCAGCATTCCGGTAAAGCGCACCTCGATGGAACGCGGAATAGAGCCAGCCGGGGTCATCGGCGTGAGATCACCATTCGCACCGGGGTGGGATCGAGGCCGTTGCAGGGGTTGTTGATCTGCGGACAGTTGGATACCAGCACCAGCGTGTAGGTTTCGGCGCGCAGGGTCAGCGACTTGCCGGGCGCCGACAGTCCGTCGACGATGCCGAGCGTTCCGTCGGCTTCCACCGGCACGTTCATGAAGAAGTTGACGTTGGAGGCGATGTCGGGCTTGCCCATGCCCCAGCGTGCGGCCTCGGCGAGGAAGACCTCCGCGCAGGCGTGCTGGTGCGCGGTGTGATGGCCGTAGCGCAGCGTGTTCGACTCCTTGGAACACGCCTCCGGCGATGGTGTCGTGGTTACCGACCTCGTCGGCAACGATCGTCACCAGCGGTGTGCCGTCGGTGGCCCGCAGTACACAACCGGTGCCGAGGAAGATGTTGCGCTGCGAGGCGACGGTGACCTGGGCGCTGTAGCGCTTGGCCGGATCCGGGCGTCCCGCGCGGACGCCGTAGAACGGCGTGTCGACGGCCTGGTTGCCGTGCAGGTCGATGATCTGCAACCGCCAACCGGCGTGCAGGATCGCCGACCACGGCACGCACGCCGCGACGATGTCGTCGGACACGATCGGGCCTTGCGTAGTGAGCGTCATGGGGTCTCTCTCAGGTGTTTCTGCTGACGGCCCAGGCGGCCTCGGTGTTGAACAGCGCCCGCAGATACTCCGGGTCGTCGTTGACGGGTTGGGTCAGTTCGGGCCCGGCCCGCCACGCCAGCACGTCGAGATCGGTCTGTGCGGGTTCGGGGTCCAGCGGTGCAGCGTGTTGGACAGCAGCACCACCACCGGAAGATGGATCAGCAGGTCGACGGCCGCACCGGGCCCGGCCGAACCGGTGAATACCAGGCTGCCGTCGCCGCCCACCCGGACGCCCTTGAAGAACGACACGGACGGCGCGACATCGGCGACGCCGAGACCGTGCTTGAGCGCCCCGAGCAGCATGTTGGACTGCCCCGCGGCGGTCGTCCCGCACAGGGTGTCGTGGTGGCCCGAGGCGCGCAGCACCAGCAGATGGGCACAGGCGCCCCCACCGGGGTCGGCAAGCCGGAGCCGGGTTCCCCGGCCCACCACCGGGGTCGCGTAGACCCGGCGGGTACGGCCTCGACCCACACCGGTGCGATACCCGACGGCGCGGCCGGTATCCGCATCTCCGCGTGCCGGGACTGTGCCCTGGCATGCGACCGGGCGCCGCTCGTCGAATCGGTGCTCATCCGCGCTTCCCAATAACTGCCGTATGAAAGTCTTACGGATCGC
>CAZEHT010000004.1:25109-67955 GCA_964511995.1 uncultured Mycobacterium sp. | reverse complement strand
ATCGGTGCTCATCCGCGCTTCCCAATAACTGCCGTATGAAAGTCTTACGGATCGCAATTCCTATCGACTGTCGGTCCTGTTGCGTCCGCGTCCCTATTTCTATCAACCGATAGGTATTTTGGCCAGGATGGATCCCGGGGACGTTTGCCTCCACACCTGCCCCGGGAGCGCGATGCGACAATGGCGCCATGTCCAGTGAGGGCCGGGGACGTCCGCGACTCGAGCCGTCCAAGCGTCCGGGCAAGACCGCCCGCGAGGAGATCCTCGACGCTGCAGGGGAGCTGTTCACCACGCGGGGGTACGCCGGTACCTCCACCCGGCGCATCGCCGATGCGGTCGGCATGCGACAGGCCTCGCTTTATCACCACTTCGCCACCAAGGACGACATTCTCGAAGCCCTGCTGGCCGGTACGGTCCATCAGCCTTTGCGCCTGGCCGCGGAGCTCCTCGCCGAAGGGGGGGATGCCGCCGCGCGCCTGCATGTGCTGGTCGCCACCGATGTCGACCAGTTGTGTACCGGCCGTTGGAATCCCGGCGCCCTCTATCTGCTGCCCGAGCTGCGGGTCTCCAGGTTCGAGAAGTTCCGCTTGCTGCGGGCGCAGCTGCGCGAGTACTACCGGAGGCTGGCACGGGAAGTGGTCGCCGAGTGCGGCGGTTTTTCCGACGCCGCCGACCTCCCCTTCCGATTGGTCGAATCCGTCATCAACGGGCGCTTCGACGACGTCGCCGATGAGCCGGACCAGCGCTGGGTGATCGCTGACGGGGCGTTGCGCACGCTGGGCTGGTCCGGGGACTTCACGTCGCTGCGCGTGGCCAGCGCCGACCGGCTGGCCGTTCGGCCCGGCTCGTCGGGTCCCCAGCGCGCCGGGTCGTCGGCCTGAATGTATTTGGAGAAGGTCGGCGGCGCCATTCCGTCGGTCTCCATGATGCTGTCATGTCGTGAAACTGCCGCACGGTACGGTCACGGCCGTCGATGGCAGGGTCGCGCGTTCGACGATCCGGTCGCGCAACGATCCGCGCGGCACATGAACGCTCGAGACGATCAGAATGCGTGCTCTTCGGCCGGGAACGCTCCCGAGGCCACCTCGCTGGCGTACTGCGTTGCGGCACGGCGCAATTCGCCGCCCACATCACCGAATCTCTTGACGAACTTGGCGGTCTTTCCGGAGGTCATCCCGGCCATGTCCTGCCAGACCAGCACTTGGGCGTCGCAGTTCGACCCCGCTCCGATACCCACGGTGGGGATGGTGAGTTTGCCGGTTATCTGGGTGGCCAGTTCGGCGGGCACCATCTCCAGCACCACGGCCACCGCACTGGCCTCGGCCACCGCGATCGCGTCATGGATGGTTTGCTCGGCAGCATCCCCGCGGCCCTGCACGCGGAACCCGCCCAGGCCGTTGACGCTCTGCGGGGTAAAGCCGATGTGTGCGAGCACAGGGATGCCGGCCTGTGTCAGGGTGTGGATCTGATCGGCAACCCGCTCGCCGCCCTCCAGCTTGACCGCGTGCGCGCCCGCCTCCTTCATGAACCGGGTCGCGGTGGCCAACGCCTGAACGGGACCCGCCTCGTAGCTGCCGAACGGCAGATCGGCCACCACGAGCGCATGTTGCGCCCCCCGCGCCACGCCGCGCACCAGCGGGATCAACTCGTCTATCGAGATCGGCACCGTGGTGTCGTAGCCGTAGACGACGTTAGCGGCGGAGTCGCCGACCAGGAGCACGGGGATGCCGGCGTCGTCGAACACCCGGGCGGTGGAGTAGTCGTATGCGGTGAGCATGGACCACTTGTGGCCCTCGCTCTTCCATTGCTGGAGGTGGTGTGTGCGCACCTTGGGGCGTTTGACCGCGCTTGGGGCAGCACCGTAGACAGCGTGCTCAGACATCGTCGTCCTTGTCTTGTTCTTCGTCCTCGTGGCCCGATATCGGGTCCCCGGGTTGGTGTGACGACTCAATTTTGCCATCGGCGTTGCAGAAGGTGAACGTCGGGCCTGAGTGGACTTGCTCACACACCACCCATCCAGGAACGGCCGCATACGATCGCGGGCATGCAACGGCTCAGTGGACTAGACGCAAGCTTCCTGTATCTCGAAACACCCTCGCAACCCCTGCACGTCTGCTCGATCATGGAACTCGATACCTCGACAATCCCGGGTGGCTACGCAATCGGCCGGCTGCGCGACGATCTGTCGACGCGGATCGCGGCGATGCCGGAGTTTCGTGAGAAGCTGGCCGACAGCATTCTCAATCTCGATCGCCCCGTTTGGTTGGAGGACAAGGACTTCGACGTCGACAGGCATGTGCACCGCATCGCCGTGCCGGCACCGGGAGGGCGCGCCGAACTGTCCGAAATCTGCGGGCACATCGCGGCGGTTCCGCTGGATCGCGGCCGGCCGTTGTGGGAGATGTGGATCATCGAGGGCGTCGACGGTACCGACGTCTATTCCGGTGGCCGGCTGGCGGTCATGACGAAAGTGCACCACTCCGCCGTCGACGGCGTCACCGGCGCCAATCTGCTCTCGCATCTGTGCTCGACCGAGGCTGACGCGCCGGTGCCCGAGCCCGTGGCGGGTTCGGGTCAAGCCAACCAATGGGAGATCGCGGGACGCGGCCTCCTGCGGTTCGCCGCCCGCCCGCTGCTGCTGGCCACCAAGGTTCTGCCCGAAACGGTGAGCACCGTCGTCGATACGGCGCGACGCGCGCTGACCGGGTCGGCCATGGCCGCCCCGTTCACCGCGCCGCATACGCCGTTCAACGCCGGCATCAGCGGGCGCCGCAACATCGCCTACACCCAGCTCGACCTGGACGACGTCAAGGCCGTCAAGAAACACCACGGGGTCAAGGTCAACGACGTCGTGCTGGCCCTGGTTGCCGGAGCGCTCCGCAAATACCTGCAAGACCTCGACGAACTGCCCGAGGCGCCGCTCATCGCCACCGTGCCCGTCTCGGTGCACCAGCGTTCGGACCGGTCCGGCCGCAACAAGGTGTCCTGCATGCTCGCCAGCCTGCATACCGATATCGAGGATCCGGCGGAGCGGTTGGTCGCGATCGCCCAATCGACGTCGGTCGCCAAGGAACACAGCTCGGCCATCGCCGCATCGCTGCTGCAGGACTGGTCGCAGTTCGCGGCGACGTCGGTGTTCGGCATCGCCATGCGCTTGTACGCCAGTACGCGGCTCACCGAGGCCCGGCCGATGCAGAACCTCGTGGTTTCCAACGTGCCCGGGCCGCAAATCCCGCTGTATTTCCTCGGGGCCGAAGTCAAGGCGCTCTATCCCTTCGGTCCGCTCCTGCACGGATCGGGCCTGAATGTGACCGTCATGTCGCTGAACGGGCTCATCGACGTCGGACTGATCTCCACGCCGGAATTGATGCCAGATCTGTGGGATCTGGCGGACAATTTCGCGGAGGAGATGAAGGAATTGTTGGCGACGGTCGGCTGACCGTCGATCCCGCAGGGTGCCGCTGACCGGCGGTTCCCGGTGGCAGTTCGGGCTCATGGCACCATGTGTTGCCATGAGCCCGATTCCTCGCCGCCCGATCAAGCGCACGACCGCGGTGGCGGTCGCGGTGGCGGCGGTGATCACGCTGACCACCTCCGGGTGCGGGCGGATCGTCGAGGGACGTGCCGTGCTGGCCGGACCCCGCGTCGGCGACTCGATCCGCTGGGATCGCTGCAAACTCACCGGGGGCGTCGAGACGAAGCTGCCGCCGGGAGCCGAGTGCGGCAGGATCGCGGTGCCGATCGACTACGACAGGCCCGACGGTGACGTGGCCAACCTTGCGATCATCCGGTTCCCGGCCACCGGTGCGCGCATCGGCTCGCTGGTGATCAACCCGGGCGGTCCGGGGGAGTCCGGCGTCGAGGCGGCCATCAACATGCTGGACTCGCTTCCGGCGCAGGTCCGCGAACGGTTCGACTTCGTGGGGTTCGATCCGCGCGGCGTCGCGTCGTCGACCCCGGCGCTGTGGTGCAACTCCGACGCCGACAACGACCGCCTGCGCGCCGATCCCGAAGTGGACTATTCGCCCGCAGGCGTCGAGCACATCGAGAAGGAGACCAAAGCCTTCGTCGAGCGCTGCGTGGCGAAGATGGGCACCGAATTCCTGGCCAGGGTCGGCACTGTCGACGTGGCCAGGGACCTCGACGCGATCCGTGCGGCCCTGGGCGACGACAAGCTCACCTACCTCGGGTACTCCTACGGAACCCGGATCGGGGCGGCCTACGCCGAGGCTTTCCCGCACAACGTCCGTGCGATGATCCTCGACGGTGCGGTCGACCCCAACGACGATCCGGTGGAGGCCGACATCAAACAGGCGACCGCGTTCCAGAAGGCATTCGACGACTACGCCGCGGACTGCGCCAAGGACGCCGACTGTCCGCTCGGCACGGATCCGGCGAAATCCGTTGAGGTGTATCGCAACATGGTCGATCCGCTGGTACAGAATCCGGCCCGCACCAAAGACCGGCGCGGCCTGTCCTACAGCGACGCCATCGTGGGAACGATCATGTCGCTGTACTCGCCGAACCTCTGGCAACACCTGACGACCGGGCTCAAGCAGCTCGAGAACGGGCGTGGCGACACATTGCAGGCGCTGGCCGACATGTACATGCGCCGCGACGCCGACGGGCATTACTCCAATGCCACCGACGCACGTATCGCGGTCAACTGCGTGGATCAGCCGCCGCTGACCGACCGCGCCAAGGTGGTCGATGAGGACCGCAGGCTGCGCGAGGTCGCCCCGTTTATGAGCTATGGCGAGTTCACCGGTCATGCGCCGATGCCCACCTGTGCCTTCTGGCCGGTGCCGCCGACCAGCCAGCCGCACGAGGTTTCGGCGCCCGGCCTGCCGCCGCCGCTGGTGGTGTCGACGACGCATGACCCCGCCACACCGTTCCAGGCCGGAGTCGACCTGGCCAAACAGCTCGGCGGAGCGCTGCTCACCTTCGACGGCACGCAGCACACCGTGGTGTTCCAGGGGAACTCCTGCGTGGACGACTATGCGACCGCCTACCTGATAGACGGGACGTTGCCGCCGGAGGGTGCCAAGTGCTGAGGCCCGACCCGCGCCGGGTGTGCGCGAACTGATATCCCAGCGTGACCTTCTCGGGACCGTGATGCCCGAGTGCGCGTGCGACCATGTGGGCCATGCGGCGGATCAGGTGGTGGACATCGATCCTGCTTTCGGTGGTTCTACTGGCCGCCGCCGCCGTACCGAATGTGGCGGCTGCTCCCGGAAGCTCTGCGCAGCAACATAATTGGGGCAGCTGCGAGCCGATGCTGGGTGACGTCAGCGACATCCCCTCCGCGCGCTGCACGATGGTCGCCGTTCCGCTCGACGCAAACAACCCGGCGGCCGGGAACGCCAACATTGCGGTGATACGTATCCCGGCGACGGGCGCGCGGATCGGCGCCCTGTTCGTCAACCCGGGCGGCCCCGGAGCCTCCGCGGTCGATACCGCAGTCGCGATGGCCGGCGCCCTCGACGACACGGCGATCACCGAGCATTTCGATCTCGTCGGGTTCGACCCTCGCGGCGTGGGCTACTCCACGCCGGAGGCCCGGTGCCGCACCGACGCGGAGTTCGACGCGTGGCGCCGAGATCCCATGGTCGACTACAGTCCGGCCGGCGTCGCGCACATCGAGCAGATGTTCCAGCAGTTGGCGGATCAATGCGTCCAGCGCATGGGTAAGCCGTTGATGGCCAGTGTGGGAACAGCGTCGGTCGCGCGGGACATGGACGTAGTCCGCCAGGTGATCGGCGATGACCGGATCAACTACCTCGGCTTCTCCTACGGCACCAGTATCGGAAGGGCCTACCTGCGGGATTTCGGTCAGCACGTGCGGGCAATGGTTCTCGACGGCGCGATCGACCCCACTGTCGACCCCGTCGAGAAAAGCATCCGGCAGATGGCCGGATTCCAGACCGCCTTCGAGGACTACGCCGCCGACTGTGCGCGCTACCGCGACTGCCCCCTCGGACAAGATCCCGCGCAGTGGGTCAATCGGTACCACCAACTGGTCAACCCGCTGGTCAACAAGCCCGGGCGCACATCCGATCCGCGGGGCTTGAGCTACTCCGACGCGATCACCGGAACGATCAACGCGCTCTACACCGAGCGTTACTGGATATACCTGACCAGCGGCCTGCTGGGGTTGCACGATGGCGACGACGCCGACGACCTGCTGTTGTTGGCAGACGACTACCAAGGCCGTGATGCAGACGGCCATTACAGCCACCAGCAGGACGCGTTCAACGCCGTTCGCTGCGTCGATGCTCCGGTGCCGACCGACCCCGCGGTGTGGGTGGAGGCCGACAGGCGTGTCCGGCAGGTCGCGCCGTTCCTGGCCTACGGCGAGTTCACCGGCTATGCCCCGCGCGACATATGCTCGTTCTGGCCGGTCCCGCCGACCTCATTCCCCGGGCCGGCATCCCCGGCGGTGCCGGGCCAGGTCGTCGTCGTCTCGACCACTCACGATCCCGCCACGCCATATCAGGCCGGAGTGGACCTCGCGCGCCAGCTCGGGGCGCCGCTGGTGTCCTTCGAGGGCACCCAGCACACCGTGGTGTTCAATGGCGACGACTGCGTCGACACCGCGATCACGCGGTTCCTCGTCGACGGTGTAGTCCCGCGCGACCTCCACTGCTGAGTTCAGGCGGCTGAGGTCGACACCCGGGGCGAGGGCTCGTTCCTGCGCATAGGTTGCGGCATACCGGCGAATCGAGCTGTTGCACGACACATTCCATTCCCGTTACACGGAATTAACAGCTGGTGCATACGCTCGCGGTCATGGATCGCCAGAAGGAATTCGTGCTGCGCACGCTGGAGGAACGCGACATTCGATTTGTGCGGTTGTGGTTCACCGACGTGCTGGGATTCCTCAAGTCGGTGGCGATCGCGCCGGCCGAGCTCGAAGGCGCCTTCGAGGAGGGCATCGGCTTCGACGGCTCCTCGATCGAAGGCTTCGCGCGCGTTTCCGAGTCGGACACCGTGGCCAGACCCGACCCGTCGACTTTCCAGATTCTGCCGTGGACCACCAGCGGCGGGGATCATCACTCGGCGCGAATGTTCTGTGACATCACGATGCCCGACGGCTCGCCGTCGTGGGCCGACTGCCGCCACGTCCTGCGGCGCCAGCTCGCCAAGGCCGGCGAACTCGGCTTCTCCTGCTACGTGCATCCCGAGATCGAGTTCTTCCTGCTGAAGCCCGGCCCGAACGACGGCAGGGTGCCGATTCCCGCAGACACCGGCGGCTACTTCGACCAGGCCGTGCACGAGGACGCTCCCAACTTCCGCCGGCACGCCATCGACGCGCTCGAGCAGATGGGGATCTCGGTGGAGTTCAGCCACCACGAGGGCGCGCCCGGCCAGCAGGAGATCGATCTGCGCTACGCCGACGCGCTGTCGATGGCCGACAACGTGATGACATTCCGCTACGTCGTCAAGGAGGTCGCGCTCGGCGAGGGGGTGCGGGCCTCATTCATGCCCAAGCCGTTCGCCGAGTATCCCGGCTCGGCGATGCACACCCACATCAGCCTGTTCGAGGGCGAGAACAACGCCTTCCACAGCCTCGAGGACCCGCTGCAGCTCTCCCATATCGGCAAGTCGTTTATCGCCGGCATTCTGGAACACGCCAGCGAGATCAGCGCCGTCACCAACCAGTGGGTGAATTCCTACAAGCGCTTGGTGACCGGGGGTGAGGCCCCGACGGCGGCGTCCTGGGGGGCGGCCAACCGCTCGGCGCTGGTGCGGGTGCCGATGTACACACCCAACAAAGCGTCCTCGCGGCGTATCGAGGTGCGCAGCCCCGACTCGGCGTGCAATCCCTATCTGACGTTTGCCGTGTTGTTGGCCGCGGGTCTGCGCGGCGTGGAGAAGGGCTACGTGCTAGGCCCACAGGCCGAGGACAACGTGTGGAACCTGACGCCGGAGGAACGCCGGGCGATGGGCTACCGCGAGCTGCCGGGGAGCCTGGGTGCGGCACTGGAGGTGATGGAGGGTTCCGAGCTCGTCGCCGAGGCGCTGGGGGAGCACGTGTTCGATTTCTTCCTGCGCAACAAGCGCACCGAGTGGGCCAACTACCGGCGCAACGTCACCCCCTTCGAACTGAAGGCATATCTGTCGTTGTGACCGCTCGTCCGCCGGCCCGATGCCGGCGTGCGTTACCGTTTGGTCGTGCCGAAACCTGTGACGCAGCGCCCCAAGCTGCCCAGCGTGGGTCGGCTGGGGCTGGTTGAACCGACCGCCCCCGCGGACCTGGCGTTGCTGGGATGGGACACCGATGCGCACATCGAGCTGCTCTGGTCGCTGTCACGCGCACCGGATGCCGATGCGGCGCTGCGCGCCGTGGTGCGGCTGGCCGACGCGCTGGGGCCGCAGTGGAAGCAGCTCGACTCCACGCTGCTGAAGGAAAAGACGTTGCGCGGACGGCTGTTCGCGCTGCTCGGCTCGTCGCTGGCGCTGGGCGACCACCTCATCGCCAACCCGCGGTCGTGGGAGCTTCTGCACTCGTCGGCGCGACTGGCGACGGCCGCTGAGCTGAAGAAACTTTTCGCCGACTGCGCCGCTGATCCGCAGGACGCACCGGTTGGTGCGGCGCTGCGCCGGCTCTACCGGGACCACCTCATGGTGCTGGCAGCCCTCGACGTGGCGCCCACCGTCGAGAACGAACCTGTGCTGCCTTTCCCAACCGTCGGTGCCCACCTCGCCGACTTGGCGGATGCCGCGCTGGGGGCTGCCCTCGCCGTCGCCGTCGCCAGGGTGTGCGGGGACTCGGCCGCGCCGCCGCTCGCGGTGATCGCGATGGGCAAATGCGGTGCGCGAGAACTCAACTACGTGAGCGACGTGGACGTCATCTTCGTGACCGCAGCGGCGGGCGAAAAAGAGATGGCAACGGCCACCCGGGTGGCCGGCGAGATGATGCGGTTCGGCTCGGAAACGTTCTTCGAGGTTGATGCGGCGCTGCGGCCGGAGGGCAAACGCGGCCAGCTCGTACGCACCCTGGAGTCGCACGTGGCCTACTACCAGAGGTGGGCCAAGACCTGGGAGTTCCAGGCCCTGCTCAAGGCCAGGCCGGCCGCCGGTGACATCGAGCTCGGCGAGAAGTACATGGCCGCGCTGATGCCGATGGTCTGGTCCGCATGCGAGCGCGAGGACTTCGTCGCCGACGTCCAGGCCATGCGCCGCCGGGTGGTCGAGAACGTGCCGGCCGGCATGCGCGAGCGTGAGATCAAACTCGGTACCGGAGGGCTGCGCGACGTCGAGTTCGCCGTCCAGCTGCTGCAATTGGTGCACGGCCGAAACGAGCCTTCCCTGCACGTGACGTCGACCGTGGACGCGCTGGCCGCACTCGGTGAGGGCGGATACGTGGGACGCGACGACGCGGCCAACATGACCGCGTCCTATGAGTTCCTCCGCCTGCTCGAACACCGGCTGCAACTGCAGCGTCTCAAGCGAACCCACATGCTGCCCGCGCGAGACGACGACGAGGCGCTGCGCTGGCTGGCCCGCGCCGCACATGTGCGCCCGGACGGGACGCGCGATGCCCTCGGTGTTCTGCGCGAGGAGCTCAGACGGCAGAGCGTGCGGGTTTCCCGGCTGCACGCGAAGTTCTTCTACCAGCCGCTGCTGGAGCCGGTCGGAGCCCCGCTGGAACCGGGCATGTCGGCTGAGGCCGCCGAACGGCAGCTGTCCGCACTCGGTTACCAGTCTGCGCGCGGCGCGCTGGCTCACCTGGCCGCGCTGACGAACCAGACCGGCCGGCGTGGTCGCGTGCAGGCGGTGCTGCTGCCGACGCTGCTGGAATGGCTGTCCGATACACCCAACCCGGACGGCGGCCTGTTGTCCTACCGGAAACTGTCGGATGCGATGTCCGACCAGCGCTGGTTTCTGGGCGCCCTGCGCGACGAGAGCGCGCTGGCCAAGCGGCTGATGCACGTGCTGGGCACCTCCGCTTACCTGCCCGAGTTGCTGATGCGGGCACCGGAGGTCATCCAGGCCTACGCCGACGGCCCCACTGGCCCCAAGCTGCTCGACACCGACTTCGACTCCGTGGCCAAAGCCCTGGTGGCCGCCTCCGCCCGGCACGCCGACCCGGTCCAGGCCATCGCCACCGCGCGCACCCTGCGCCGTCGGGAGCTGGCACGCATCGCCTCCGCCGATCTGCTCGGTCTGCTCGACGTCCGTGAGGTGTGCCGGGCACTGACATCGGTGTGGGTCGCCGTGTTGCAGGCGGCGCTGGACGCCGTCATCCGCGTCAATCTGCCCGCTGACGGCTCGGCGCCGGCCTCGATCGCGGTGATCGGGATGGGCCGGCTCGGCGGGGGCGAACTCGGTTACGGCTCGGACGCCGACGTGATGTTCGTCTGCGAACCTGCCGTGGGCGTCGCCGAGGACAAGGCGGTCAGGTGGGCCGTCTCGGTCGCCGAACAGGTGCGTACCCTGCTGGGCACACCGAGCGCCGACCCGCCCCTGGACGTGGATGCCAACCTGCGGCCCGAAGGGCGCAACGGGCCGCTGGTGCGGACGCTGTCGTCGTATGAGGCCTACTACCGGCAGTGGGCGCAGCCGTGGGAGGCCCAGGCGCTCTTGCGCGCTCATCGGGTGGCCGGGGATCCGGAGTTGGGGTACCGGTTCCTGGTGATGGCCGACGCCACCCGGTACCCGCCGGACGGGTTCTCGCCCGAGGCTGTGCAGGAGGTCCGCCGCATCAAGGCCCGCGTCGACGCCGAGCGGCTGCCCCGCGGAGCGGATCCCAACACCCACACCAAACTCGGGCGCGGAGGACTGGCTGATATCGAGTGGACGGTCCAGTTGCTGCAGCTGAGGTTCGGTCACCGGATTCCCGCGTTGCACAACACCTCGACCCTGGAGTCGCTGGACGCCATCGGCGCCGCCGAGCTGATCGCGCAGACCGACGTCGACTTGTTGCGTCAGGCCTGGCTGACGGCGACCCGGGCCCGCAACGCGCTGGTCCTGGTCCGCGGCAAGCCCACCGACCAATTGCCCGGTCCGGGGCGGCTTCTGAATGCCGTGGCGGTGGCCGCCGGCTGGCCCGACGACGACGGCGGTGAGTTCCTGGACAACTACCTTCGGGTGACGCGTAGGGCGAAAGCCGTGGTGCGCAAGGTCTTCGGCGCCTGACGCCGTGACGGAGCGTATGCGTCCCCGCCCGTGAGGCCGGCCGGTCCGGGTGATATGAAAATCACGTGCAGTTCCCTCACAAGGTGATCGACGCCGACGAGTTCGACCGCCAACGGGCGCTTTATGAACCGTTGGCGCAGTCCGTGCGCGAACTGCTCGACGCCACCATTCGCACCACAGCCGGCGACGACGTCGTCACGCAAGCCCGGCAGACCATCGACGCCGTGACCGCGAAGTTGCGTGCCGAGCAGATCGACGGTGCTTTCGGCGTGCGCTACACCACCGACGGGCGTGGCCAGACCTGGGGCAACCCGGTGATCGGTGTGCGCAACGCGATCGCGCCGCCGCTGGCGATCCATCGCGACGACCGCGGCTGCTGGACCGAATTCGAGCTCGGCGCCGCCTACGAGGGCCCGCCCGGACACGTGCACGGCGGAGTCAGCGCGCTGATCCTCGATCACATCCTCGGAGAGGTGTCCAGCTCCAACATGACCAAGCCGCTCTTCACCGGAACCATCGCGTGCAAGTACCTGCGGGGAACTCCGCTGGGCAGTTTGCGCGCGGAGGCGTGGATCGATCGGGTCGACGGAATCAAAACCTACTCAAAGGGATTCATCGCGGACGCCCAGGGCCCAACTGTGGAGGCGGAGGGCGTGTTCATCCTGCCGGCGTGGGCGCGCGGGGCGCAGTGATGACACTGGGCTTCTATGTGAGCACCGCATTCCTGGACACCCAGGAGGCCATCGAAATCGCTAGGGCCGCAGACGATCTGGGTTACGACGGCATGGCGATCCCCGACCACGTGGTCAACCTGGAGACGCTGGACACGCCCTATCCCTACACGAGAGACGGTAAGCGGCGCTGGGAACCTTTCACCGACTGGCCAGACCCGTGGGTGATGATCGGCAGTGCCGCTTTGGTGACCACCCGGCTGCGGTTCGTCACCACCGTGTACCTGCCCGCGATGCGTGACCCCTACTCGGCGGCCAAAGCGATTGGCACCGCGGCGGTCCTGGCCGGCGGACGGCTCGAACTCGGCATCGGCGTGGGCTGGTGCCGGGAGGAGTTCACACTGCTGGGCCAGCGTTTCGGCCAGCGCGGAAAGCGCACCGACGAGATGCTGGAACTGATGAAGAAGCTGTGGCAGCCGGGCTGGACCGAATTCGACGGCGAGTTCTACTCCACGCCGAGGCTGGAGATGGAACCCACGCCGCCGCGCATCCCGATCTACGTCGGCGGCCTCTCCGACATCGCACTGCGGCGGGCAGCCCGCAACGACGGCTGGATCGGTGACCTCATCAGCACCGAGCGCGCCCTCGAACGGCTGGGCCGGTTACGCGAGTTGCGCGCCGAGAACGGCCTGACGATGGACGGCTTCGCCGTCATCACACCGCTGACCGACGCATTCACGCCGGAGCATTACGAGCGCGCCGAGGCCGCCGGGATCACCGCGATCGTAACCATGCCGTGGCTGTTCTACGCCGGCTGGCAGTCGACGCTCGCCGAGAAATTCGACGGGATGCGCAGATTCCGGAAGGACATGGGGCTGAGCTAGCCCGGACCGGCCGGGCTCGTCGAGCGCCCACCACCCTCAGCAGCGTTGTCGGCGGGCGACTTTCAGGATTCGAGAATCAATGTCACGGGTCCGTCGTTGACCAGCGACACCGCCATGTCGGCACCGAACACCCCGGTCTGCACATCGGCGCCCAAGCCGCGCAATGCGTTCGCGAACGCGCTCACCAGCGGTTCGGCCAGCGCGGCGGGAGCCGCGGCGTTCCACGACGGCCGCCGGCCCTTGACGGTGTTGGCGTACAGTGTGAACTGGCTGACCACCAGCACCGGCGCACCGGTATCGGCGGCACTGCGTTCTTCGTCGAGAATGCGTAGGTACCAGAGCTTTTCGGCGAGGCGGCGGGCGGCGTCGGCGTCGTCATCGTGGGTGACTCCGACGAGTGCGAGCAAGCCCTGGCCAACCGGCTGAATCGCGCCGACCACCCGGCCGTCGACCGACACGCTGGCCGACACCACCCGCTGCACCACCACCCGCATAGCAGCCATGTTCGCAGACGCCGGTGACGGCCCCACTCGCCGGGAGTAGGAGTTCTGCGACCGCCGACGAATCGAACCTGCCGGCCGGACCCATCCGGCCAGCGGGTTCGATCGATTACACGTCGTAGTAGAGAGCGAACTCGTAGGGGTGAGGCCGGATCTGGACGGGCAGGATCTCGTTCTCCCGCTTGAACGAGATCCAGGTCTCGATCAGGTCCTCGGTGAACACACCGCCCTCGGTGAGGTACTCGTGATCCTCTTCGAGCCGGTCGATGACGGCCGCCAGCGAGGTGGGCGCCTGCGGAATGTTGGCGGCCTCGTCCGGCGGCAGCTCGTAGAGATCCTTATCGACCGGCGACTGGGGCTCGATCTTGTTCTTGATGCCGTCGATGCCGGCCATCAGCATCGCCGCGAACGCCAGGTACGGGTTGCCCGAGCTGTCGGGGCAGCGGAACTCCAACCGCTTGGCCTTCGGATTGTTGCCTGTGATCGGGATGCGGACACAGGCCGACCGGTTCCGCTGGCTGTACACCAGGTTGATCGGGGCCTCGTAACCTGGCACCAGGCGCTTGTAGGAGTTCACGGTCGGGTTGGTGAACGCCAGCAGCGACGGGGCGTGGTGCAGGATGCCCCCGATGTAGTGGCGCGCGATGTCGGACAGGCCCGCGTAGCCGGACTCATCGTGGAACAGCGGCTTGCCGTCCTTCCAGAGCGACTGGTGCACGTGCATGCCCGAGCCGTTGTCGCCGAACAGCGGTTTGGGCATGAAGGTGACGGTCTTGCCCGCCTGCCACGCGGTGTTCTTGATGATGTACTTGAACAGCAGCACGTCGTCGGCGGCATGCAGCATGGTGTTGAACTTGTAGTTGATCTCGGCCTGCCCGGCGGTGCCGACCTCGTGGTGACCGCGCTCCAGGGTGAACCCGGCGTCGATCAAGTTGGTGGACATCTGGTCACGCAGGTCGACGAAGTGGTCGTATGGCGCGACCGGGAAGTATCCCCCCTTCGGGCGGACCTTGTAACCGCGGTTGGGCGAGCCGTCGAATTCGGTCGGCTCGCCGGTGTTCCACCAGCCCGCCTCCGAATCGATCTCGTAGAAGGTGCCGTTCATCTTCGAGTCGAAGGCCACCGAGTCGAAGATGTAGAACTCCGCTTCGGCGCCGAAGTACGCGGTATCGGCGATGCCGGTGCTGGCGAGGTAGTTCTCCGCTTTGCGGGCCACGTTGCGGGGGTCGCGAGAGTAGGCCTCGCGGGTGAACGGATCGTGGACGAAGAAGTTGAGGTTGAGCGTCTTGGCGGCACGGAAGGGGTCGATGCGAGCGGTCTCGGGGTCCGGCAGCAACATCATGTCGGATTCGTGGATCGACTGGAATCCGCGGACCGACGAGCCGTCGAACGCCAGCCCGTCCTCGAACACGCTCTCGTCGAACGCGGCCGCCGGGATCGAGAAATGCTGAACGACACCCGGCAGGTCGCAGAACCTGATGTCGACGTACTCGACACGCTCTTGCTCGATCAGCTTGAAGATGTCGTCCGCGGTCTTTTCTGCCACTTACTGCTCCTTCTTGCGCGCATGTAACCCGGGCTGACGCTAAGGAACCCATATTGCACGCTCGTCAAGCCAATGTTGCGCCGACGTTACGCAATTGGCGGCGCATATGCTGAGGGCCATGCCCCGTCCGATTTCGTCGTGGTTGTCCGGTCCGGAGTCGGCGCGTCCGGCGGCACATGACGGCTATCCGGGAGAACGGCTCGGGTTGCCCGAGTCGGGGCCGCGTTCGCTGGCACGCACGGGTCGGCGGCTGGTGGCGCTGACGCTCGATTGGCTGGCCTGCTACGGCCTCAGTGCCCTGCTGATGTCGCTGGACGTGATTTCGCGGCCGATGCTGTCGACAGCGGTTCTGCTCATATGGTTGGTCGTGGGAGCGGTATCGGTGCGATTGTTCGGCTTCAGCCCGGGACAGTACGCGCTTGGCATGGGGGTGGTGCCCGTCGACGGACGCCCGCATACCGGGTTGGGGCGCGCGGTGGGGCGCGGACTGCTGCTGGCGTTGGTAGTGCCGGCGTTGTTCACGGACGCCGACGGACGTGGGCTGCAGGACCGGTTGACGCGTACCGCGGTGGTACGGCGCTGAATTCGGTCTCGGGGCTCTACCTTGGGCCTGCTTGGGCCCACTTGAGCTACTTGGGAGCTACTTGGGTCGACTTGGCTTGGTTTCTACTTGCGACGGACCGTGCGTTGGACGCCTCGCATCTTGGCCTGTGTCGGCATCGGCCCCTTGGGCAGTTTGGCGGCCGGCCCCGCTTTGGTGCTCAGCGCGGCCAGCTTGGATTCCAGCGAGTCCATCGTCCTGGTACTGATGTTGGCCGGCAACTTGGTCAGGTGCCGCTCCAGCTTGGCCAGCGGCACTTCGCCCTCGCCATTGCCGACCACGAAGTCGTAGATGGGGACTTCGCCGACCAGTCGCGCCGTACGCTTCTTCTCCTGTGCGAGAAGGGGTTTGACCCGGTGTGGCGCACCCTCGCCGATGAAGATCACACCCGGCCGACCGATCACCCGGTGCACCGCGTCGAAGTGGCCGGTGGCGGCGACAGCCGGGGTTACCCTCCATTTGCCGCGCAGATTGTCGAGCACCCATGCAGCGGCCCCGGTCTGCCCCTCGGCCTTGCTGTACATCGACTTCTGCGCGCGCCGGCCGAAGATGATGAAGGCGACGAGAACCCCGAGCATGATGCCGAACGCGATAAGCGTGTACATCGTGAAGCCGCCGGCTGCCACGCCGCCGGCCACCGACAGGGCAACTACCACCAGGAAGGCGCCAACCATATACGGCACCAGGCGCTTGTCCTCTTTGCGCTGTATTTGGAATGCCTGCCAGAGCTGAGTGCGGCGCTGTTTGGAGGCGGCCTTACGGGCGGCCTTTGCCTCGGCCTTGGCGGCCTTGGTTTCGTCGGCGTTACGGGGTCGGGCCATGCAGCAAGGATACGGCTGCGCCGTCAGCCACCGACACCGGTTCGTGTCCGCACGGCCTGGGCGTAGAGCCGGCCCGCGCGGTATGACGAGCGCACCAGCGGCCCGGCCAGAACCCCGGCGAAGCCGAGGCGCTCCGCGAACTCGGCGTGCTCGGCGAACTCCTCGGGTCTGGCCCATCGCTGCACCGGATGGTGACGGGCCGACGGTCGCAGGTACTGCGTGATGGTCACGATCTCGCATCCGGCGCGGTGCAGATCCACCAGCGCCGTTCGCACCTCGTCGGGGGTTTCGCCCAGCCCCAGTATCAGATTGGACTTGGTCACCAGGCCGTACTCCCGAGCGGCGGTCAGCACGTCCAGGCTGCGCTGGTAGCGGAACGCCGGCCGGATGCGCTTAAAAATCCGCGGCACCGTTTCGACGTTGTGTGCCAACACTTCCGGACGTGATGCGAACACCTCGGCCAGCAGCGCGGGGTCGCCGCTGAAGTCCGGCACGAGCAACTCGACACCGGTGTCGGGATTGAGTCGCTTGATGTAGCGCACGGTTTCGGCATAGAGCCAGGCGCCCTCGTCGGGCAGGTCGTCGCGAGCCACGCCCGTGACCGTCGAATAGCGCAAGCCCATGGTGGCCACGCTCTCGGCGACCCGGCGCGGTTCGTCGCGGTCGAGTTCGGCGGGCTTGCCGGTGTCGATCTGGCAGAAATCGCAGCGGCGGGTGCACTGTTCTCCGCCGATCAAGAACGTCGCTTCACGATCCTCCCAGCATTCGTAGATGTTGGGGCAGCCCGCCTCCTCGCAGACCGTGTGCAGGCCTTCGCGTTTGACCAGTGCTTTGAGTTCGGTGTACTCCGGACCCATCCGGGCGCGTGTCTTGATCCACGGCGGTTTGCGCTCGATCGGCGTCTCGGCGTTGCGGACCTCCAACCGCAGCAGCTTGCGGTTTCCGGGGTCGACGTTCACGTTTGTGATGCTACGTGGGGGGCGCCGTACAGCGGATGCTGGCGGACGGGCAGCCGCCCGTCGAGCGCGTCGCACACCGCGACCGCAACCTGCCGGCGGACGTCTTCGACGGTGATGTGTCGCCCGAGTTCGGCCGACAGCGATGTCACCCCGGCGTCGGCGATACCGCACGGCACGATGCTGTCGAACGCGATCAAGTCACAGTCGCAGTTGAGGGCGAATCCATGCAGGGCGATCGAACGCGACACCCGCACCCCGACCGCACCGACCTTGCGGGGCGCCAGACCCGCTGCGTCGGGCAGCCACACCCCGGAGCGGCCGTCGACGCGGCCGGCTCGCAGGTCCAGGTCCGCGCACACCGAGATGAGCGATTCCTCAAGCCGCCGAACGTAGTTCACCACGTCCAGCGGCTCGGCAAGACCGACGACGGGATAGCCGACCAATTGCCCGGGGCCGTGCCAGGTGATCTTGCCCCCCCGATCCGTGTCGACGACGGGTATGCCGTCGGGGGGCCGCTCGCAGAGTTCGGTGCGCCGGCCGGCGGTGTAGACAGCGGGATGCTCCAGCAGTAACAGCGTGTCCGGCCCGCCCGCCGACCGGGCATCGGCGAGTTCACGCTGCAGCTGCCATGCGCTGCGGTAGTCGATGCTGCCCAGGTGGCGTACGTCGATCGCGCCGATCGCGGCCCGGATCGACTGCCTCATACCCCCAACGCTACCGCTGACGCGCCCATATCGGCGGGGTCAGCGCGCCGTCGCATAGCGCAAGGCCTCGGCGACGGTCTTGTGGCGGAAGTCGAAACCGCTGCGTTCGAGCACCGCGGGCAAGGCTCGCTGGCCGGCCAGCAGGCCTTCGGTGGCGAACTCGCCGAAGACCGCGCGGGCCGCGAAACCGGGAACCAGCATCGGCGTCGGCCGGTGCAGCGCAGCACCGAATGCGGCGGTGAACTCCGCGTTCGTCACAGGCGCCGGTCCCGTGAGGTTGACTGGGCCGGCCACCTCGTCACGGGCGATCGCGAACATCAGCGCGCGCACCTCGTCTTCGAGGCTTATCCACGACATGTACTGGCGGCCATTTCCCAGCCTGGCCCCCAGGCCCAGGGAGAACAGCGGCTTGAGGCCCGCCAGCAGTCCACCCGCCGGGGCCAGCACCAGCCCGGTTCGGGCCGTCACCACCCGCGCCCCCGCATCCCGGGCAGCGGCGGTCGCGTCCTCCCAGTCCACGCACAACCGTGACATGAACCCCCAGCCGGGTGGAGAGGTCTCGTCGACCGCGCGGTCGCCGGTGTCGCCGTAGTAGCCGACCGCGCTCGCGTTGACCAGCACCGGTATCCCGCAGCTCGCGACTGCCTCGGCCAGTACCTCCGTCGAATCGATGCGGCTGTCGCGAAGGCTTTGCTTGAACGCCCCCGACCAGCGCCCGCCGGCGATGCTTACGCCGCACAGGTTCACCACGACGTCCACACCCTTCAGCGCCTCCGCGTCGAGGTCGCCGGAGTCGGGATTCCAGCGGACCTCGTCGGCGCCGGATGGCACCCGCCGGACGATGCGCACCACCCGGCGGTCGGCGGAGCGCAACGCCGTAATCAGGGCCGAGCCGATCAGCCCGGAAGAGCCCGCGATGGCGACGGTGGCGGTTGCCACGGTGAGTCCGCCTCCTCCCTATAACCCCAGGTCGGCTTCGAACGCGCCTTCCTCCAGGCGCTTCTTCACCGTGGTCAGGAAGCGTCCGGCGTCGGCGCCGTCGATGAGCCGGTGGTCGTAGGTCAGCGGCAGATAGCAGATCGAACGCACACCGATCGACTCGTTGCCGAACTCGTCGACGATCACCCGCGGGCGCTTCACGATCGCGCCGGTACCCAGCATCGCCGCCTGCGGCGGTACCAGGATCGGCGTGTCGAACAGCGCGCCCTGGCTGCCGATGTTGGTGATCGTGAACGTCCCGCCCGCCAACTCGTCGGGCTTGAGGTTCCCCGAGCGGGCTCGATCGGCGATGTCGTGGATAGCACGCGCCAAGCCGGCCAGCGACAGATCGCCCGCGTTGTGGACCACGGGGGAGAGCAGGCCCTGTTCGGTGTCGACCGCGAAGCCCAGGTGCTCGGCGTCGTAGTAGGTGATCTCCTTGGTGTCCTCGTTGTAGCTGGCGTTGACGTTCGGGTGGGCTTTCAGCGCGTCGATGGCTGCCCGTGCGATGAACGGCAGATAGGTCAGGTTGACGCCCTCACGCTCGGCGAAGGACTTTTTCGCCTTGGCCCGAAGCGCCACGATCTTGGTCATGTCGACCTCGTGGGTCTGGGTGAGCTGCGCGGTGGCCTGCAGTGATTCGCGGGTCTTCTTGGCGGTGAGTTGTCGAATCCGGTTGGCTTTCTGGGTGGTGCCGCGCAGGTGCGCCAACGGGCTGGCCGCCGCGGGTGCCGGAGCAGTCGGGGCGGGCGCGGCGGCCGGGGCGGGCGCGGGTGCCTCCTTGGCCGCTTCTCGTTCGGCGACGACCGCGAGGATGTCCTGCTTGCGGATCCGGCCTCCGATGCCGGTTCCCTTCACCGAGCCCAGGTCCACACCGTTCTCGGAGGCCAGTTTTCGAACCAGGGGGGTCACGTACGGCGTTGTGTCGGAAGCCTCCGGTTCAGGTGCCGGTGCGGGGGCCGGTGCCGGGGTTGGCGCTGGGCGCTGGGCCACCGGCTCGGGCTGCGGTTTCGGTTCGGGCTGCGGTTTCGGTTCGGGGGCGGGCTCGGGCTGCGGTTTCGGTTCGGGGGCGGGCTCGGGCTCGGGGGCCGGCGCCGCGGCCGCGTCGCCGATCTTGGCCAGCTCGCCGCCGACCGCGATCGTCACGTCCTCCTCGGCGGTGATGGACAGCAGGGTGCCCGCGACCGGCGACGGGATCTCGGTGTCCACCTTGTCGGTGGAGACCTCCACCAGCGGTTCGTCGACCTCCACCGAGTCGCCCACCTTCTTCAGCCAGCGGGTCACGGTGCCCTCGGTCACCGATTCGCCGAGCTCGGGCATCACCACCGCGGTCGCCTCCGCGCCACCCGATGACGGTTGCGGTTCGGCTGCTGGTCGAGGTTCGGGTGCGGCCGATGTCTGCGGCTCCGGTGCGACGGGTGGTTGCGGTTCGGGTTCGGTGGCGGGTTGGGGCGCGGGTTCGGAACTCCCGGGTTCGCTCTGGCCGGCCGCGCCGATCACCGCGAGCGCTCCGCCGACCTCGATCGTATCGTCCTCGTGGGCGATGATCCTGGTCAGGACGCCGGCCACGGGCGAAGGGATCTCGGTGTCAACCTTGTCCGTGGATACCTCGAGCAGGGGCTCGTCGATCTCGACGGTGTCGCCCTCCTGCTTCAGCCAGCGGGTGACAGTCCCTTCGGTCACGCTTTCACCCAGTGCGGGCATGTATACGGACTCGGCCATGTCTGTTGACTCCTCGGGCGGCTGTCGTCATGGGTAGCAATGCCGTACCCCATCCTTTCACGTCCCGGCCGCAGTTCGCCGCAGCCTGGGCGGGTGTTCATCTCCCTCGATGCCGTGCTTGCCAACGGCGGTCCGGTGCCCATTGCGGCGAGACGAGTCGGCGGGCCGTTGATGCCGTGGGCGGTGCTGGCCGAAGGGTTGCGGCACAGACCGGCACTGGGGGCGAGGCGGTGCCCGACACCGTCATCTCGGATGGCTGCCCTAGCCGCAACCGCTACTGATGAAAAAGTTGCCCAGTGACATGCAGATGCCTTGGATATCTCCGGTGACGATTACTTCATCAAACTAAATTGTTCGGAAGGTTTACATTTGTGCGGGCCGGCGCGAAGCCCCATTCCGGCATCGCAGCCGTGTTACGAATATCACTCACATACGCAATGTAGTGCACGGTCGCGTATTTTAGGCGAATTCCACGTGGCGACGACGTGCAAGATCGGGATGGGAGGGGTGCCTCGGCGTGTTGACACGAATCGCTCGAATGGCCATGGCCGCTCCACGTCGGATACTGCTGATCACAGCTTTGCTTATGATCGGTGCAGCAATCTATGGAATACCGGTCACGCAACATCTGTCACCGGGGGGTTTCTACGACCCGAAATCCGAATCGGCCAGGGCCGCGGTGCTGATCGCCGAGAAGTTCCACCGCAGCGACACACCGTTGATCGTCGAAATCACCGCCGATGCAGGGATGAACAGCCCGCCCGCCCGCGAGGCGGCGACACGGGTCGCTAGCCTCTTCAATCAGTCGCCGACAGTCGCGGACGTGACCTCGGCGTGGCTCACGCCGGCCGCGGGAGGCTTGGTGAGCAACGACGGAAAATCAGGGTTGATCATCGCCGGTATGCGGGGCGGTGAGGACGCTGCTCCCAAGCATGCAGACGAACTCGCAACCAAGGTCCGCGAACATATCGAGGACGTGCCCGGGGTGAGCATTCGCACCGGCGGTTACGGAATGCTCAAAGCGGAGGGCACCAAGCAGACCGAGCATGACCTGTTGCGCACCGAGATAATCGCCCTGCCGCTGTGCTTCCTGCTGCTGGTGTGGATATTCGGCGGCCTGGCGGCGGCGGCGGTGCCGACCGCGGTTGGGCTGCTCGCGATCGCCGGTTCCATGGCGATCCTGCGGTTGTTCACTGTGTTCACCGACGTTTCGATATTCGCCCTCAACCTGACGGTGGCACTCGGGCTGGCGCTGGCAATCGACTACACCCTGCTGCTCATCAGCAGGTATCGCGACGAACTCGTCGACGGTGCCGACGCTGATCAGGCACTGGTCCGCACGATGCAGACCGCGGGACGCACGGTGGTGTTCTCGGCCGTCACCGTCGCCCTGTCGATGGCCGTGATGGTGATCTTCCCGAGCTATTTCCTGAAGTCGTTCGCCTATGCGGGCGTTGCCACCGTCGGGCTCGCGGCCGTCGCGGCGGTGTTCGCCACCCCCGCTGCGATCGCGCTGCTCGGACCTCGTCTCGGCTCGCTCGACCTGCGCCGGGGACTGCGACGGCTTCTGCGTCGCCCGGTGCCGGTTCGCAAGGCGATTGACGAGGTGTTCTGGTACCGCTCGGCGAAATTCGTCGCGCGCCGCGGGTTGCTGATCGGGCTGGCGGTCGTGGTATTGCTGGTATTCCTCGGTTCGCCGTTCCTCGGGGTCAAATGGGGTTACCCCGATGACCGCGTGCTGCCGACCACATCAGCTACCCACCAACTCGGGGATCGGTTGCGATCCGATTACCGCAACAACCTCGAAACAGCGGTCAGCGTGGTCATCCCCAATGCCGACGGGATCACCCCCGCCGAGCTCGGGCGCTTCGCGGCCGACCTCTCCCGGGTTCCCGACGTGCTGGCGGTCAGCGCACCGAACGGGACGTTCGTCGACGGCGAGATGCGTGGACCGCCCGCAGGGGTCGCCGGGGTTTCCGATGGCAGCGCCCTGCTCACCGTCGATACATCGGCGCCGCTGTACTCCGATCGCTCCGAGGCGCAGCTGGATGCCTTGCATGCCGTGTCGCCCCCCGGTGGACGGTCGCTTCAATTCACCGGCACCGCGATGGTCAACCGCGACAGCGTCGATGCGATCACCTCCCGGCTCCCGATCGTGTCGGGCCTGATCGCCGTGATCATTTTCGCACTGCTGTTCGTGCTGACCGGCAGTGTGGTTCTGCCCGTCAAGGCGGTGGCGCTCAACCTGCTGTCCCTGACCGCCACCTTCGGTGCTCTGGTGTGGATATTCCAGGACGGGCACTTGAACGCGTTCGGCACCACATCCACCGGCACGTTGACCGCCAACGTCCCCGTGATGGTGTTCTGCATCGCGTTCGGGCTGGCGATGGACTACGAAGTGTTCCTACTCTCCCGAATTCAGGAGTACTGGCGGGCCTCACCGCGGACTCGGGCCGACAACGACGAAAGCGTGGCGCTCGGACTGGCGCGAACGGCGAAAGTTATCACCGTGGCGGCGTTATTGATGTGTATTTCGTTCGGGGCGCTGATCGCCGCGCAGGTCTCGTTCACCCGCATGTTCGGGGTGGGCCTGACACTGGCCATCATCGTCGACGTCACACTGGTACGGCTGGTGTTGGTGCCGGCATTCATGCACGTCGCCGGCGAGTGGAACTGGTGGGCACCGAAGCCTTTGGTGTGGCTGCACACGCGAATCGGCATCAGTGAAACCGGTCCTGGTCAGCGCGCCGGCCGCCGGCCGTTGACGGAGTCCCGCGTACCAGACCCGGCGATCCCGCCGGTCGCCGGTTAACGATGTGGCGGCGGGCGACGCGGTGCACTCGACTCAACTAGATTTGGTGCCCGCTTTTGCGTAGATCTCCGGGGTAGGCGTCACGCCCGGAGACGCCTTGGTAGGACTTCCAGAACACATCGATCTGCTCGGCGCCGGTTGATAACCGGATTCGCGGCCTTCGTGGGACGGTTCCGGAAGGCCGGACCGTGAATTGCCCTGCGGCTGCGCAGGGACTTGCGGGCGGTGGCGGTGGCGGAGCGATGTCGATGGCGACTGAGCCACATTCACCCGTTTTCGGCGATGTCCTCCAGCACCGCGAACATGGTGCGCGTCGGCACACCGGTGCCCCCCTTACCGGTGTACCCCCACGGGCTTCCCGTGTTGTAGGCCGGCCCGGCGACGTCGATGTGCACCCACTGCACGCCGTCGGCGACGAACTCGCGTAGGTAAACCCCGGCGACCAGCATGCCCGCGAACCGCTGCCCACTGACATTGGCCAGGTCGGCCACCGTCGACTTCAGCTCGTCGCAGAGGTCGTCGGGCAGCGGCATCGGCCATCCGTTCTCGCCGGTCTCGCCCGAAATACGCGCCACCCGGTCGCGGAACTCGTCGGAGCCCATCACGCCGGGGATGCGCGCGCCCAGCGCGACCGTCTGCGCGCCGGTCAGGGTGGACGTTTCGATCAGATAGTCCGGCTCGTCTTCGCAGGCTCGCACGATCGCATCGGCCAAGATGAGCCTGCCTTCGGCGTCGGTGTTGAGCACTTCGACGGTGATGCCGCCGTACTGGGTGAGCACGTCGCCGGGCCGCTGGGCCGTCGAGGACGGCATGTTCTCGGCGATCGGGACGGTGGCGATGACGTCCACCGGCAGTTTCAACCGGGCCGCCAGCCCGACCGCGGCGATGACCGCGGCCGCGCCGCCCATATCGGATGTCATGTGGTGCATCGAAGCGGCGGGCTTGATCGAAATCCCACCGGTGTCGAACGTGATGCCCTTGCCGACGAGGGCGATCTTCTTCGGCTTGGCGGGCGAGCCTTTGCCCGCCCGATGGATGAGCCGCACCAGGCGGGGCGGGCGGGACGAGCCCTTGCCGACGCCGACGATGCCGCCGTATCCGCCCTTCTCGAGTGCCTTGTCGTCGAGCACCTCGACCTCGAGTCCGACCGCCTCGCCGAAAGCCTTCGCGCGCCTGGCGAATTCGGCGGGATAGAGGTGACTGGGCGGTGTGTTGACGAGGTCGCGGGCGGTTCCCACCGCGGCGGCGACGGCGGCGGCGCGCTCGGCACGCTTCTTCGCGCCGCGATCGGTGCAGAGCACCGTGATGGCGCGCAGGCCCGGCTCCTTGGGCGCGGTCTTGGGACTGCGGAACTCGGTGAACCGGTACGCGCCAAGGATGAGGCCCTCCACCGTCGCGGCCAGGTCCAGTTCGGACAGCGTGGTGATCACCGTCTCCACTCCGGTCAGCGAACGTGATGCCACCCCGGCTGCCCGGCGGATCGTTTCAGCGGGCCAGTCGTCGGCGGCCTTGCCCAGGCCGACCGCGAGCACGCTGGCGACGGGAAGGGACCCGACCACCAGCCTGGTGACGTGATCGGCTGCACCTTTGGCTCCCATCGCAGCGAGGCCGGCTTCGATCTCGGCCACCGCGCCGGCATCGAGGAACGGGTTGGCCAGCACCGACACCGGACGCTTGGGGTCGTCGGGATCGCCGCTGACGACGGGCACGATCAGCACCGGCGTGCCCGTGCGTCGCTTGGGCAGTGAGGTCGCGACGGTGACGTCGGGCGGGGAATAACCGGGATGGGTGCTCACCCGGACCACCCTAGCCAGCCCCGACTAGTGTGGTCGGCCGTGAGTGCTTCCTCTGATCGTCCGGCTCAGGCCGCCGGCGCACAACCGGAACCGGGTCCGGCCGACCTGCTGCACGGCCCGCTCGAGGATCGCCACCGCGAACTGGGCGCCAGCTTCGCCGAATTCGGCGGATGGCTGATGCCCGTCTCCTACGCCGGAACCGTCGGCGAACACAACGCCACCCGTCAGTCGGTCGGCCTCTTCGACGTCAGTCACCTCGGCAAAGCGCTTGTCCGCGGGCCGGGTGCGGCGGCGTTCGTCAATTCCGTGCTGACCAACGACCTGCGCCGGATCGGCCCGGGCAAGGCGCAGTACACGCTGTGTTGTACGCCAACCGGCGGTGTGATCGATGATCTGATCGCCTACTACGTCTCCGACGCGGAGATCTTCCTGGTGCCCAACGCGGCGAACACCGCAGCGGTGGTATTGGCGATGAAAAGTGTCGCCCCGCAAGATATTTCGATTACCGACCAACACCGCGAGTACGCGGTTCTGGCCGTGCAGGGGCCGCGCTCCACCGATGTGCTGACCGCCCTCGGCCTCCCCACCGGCATGGACTACATGGGCTACGCCGACGCCGACTTCTCCGGCGCGCCCGTTCGCGTTTGCCGCACGGGTTACACCGGTGAACACGGGTACGAGCTGCTGCCGCGCTGGGATTCGGCCGCCGCCGTGTTCGACGCACTGGTGGCGGCGGTGGCCGACGCGGGCGGTCAGCTCGCCGGTCTGGGCGCCCGCGACACGCTTCGCACCGAGATGGGCTACCCGCTGCACGGCCACGAACTGTCGCCGGACATCTCGCCGCTGGAAGCGCGGTGCGGCTGGGCGATCGGCTGGAAGAAGAACGCCTTCTGGGGGCGCGACGCGCTGCTCGCCGAGAAGCGGACCGGACCGGACCGCCTGCTGCGCGGACTCAGGGCCGTCGGGCGCGGGGTGCTGCGGACCGGTTTGATGGTGCTCGACGGCGCAACGCCGGTGGGCGTGACGACCTCCGGAACGTTTTCGCCGACGCTGAAGGCCGGCATCGCGCTCGCCCTCATCGACGAGCGGGCGGGGATCGAGGACGGCCGGCAAGTCACGGTCGACGTTCGTGGCAGAGCGGTCGAATGCGACGTGGTGGCACCGCCGTTCGTCGCGGCTAGAACCCGCTGAGTAGGCTTTGCGAACCGAAAGTCGGTGGCGCACGGCTATACAATCGGCTGCATGACCGACGGTCTCCTCGAATTCACGCTTGCCCGCAACCGTCATCCGGCGAGCGACGAGGTACGGGGCCGGATCCTGGCCGATCCCGGCTTCGGGCGCTATCACAGCGACCACATGGTGTCGATCGACTACCGCGACGGCATCGGATGGCACAACGCCGCGGTGATCCCGTACGGCCCCATCGAGCTGGACCCGTCGGCGATCGTGTTGCACTACGCGCAGGAAGTGTTCGAGGGCCTCAAGGCCTACCGGTGGGCCGACGGATCGATCGTGTCGTTCCGGCCCGAGGCCAACGCCGCGCGGTTGCGTTCCTCGGCGCGCCGACTGGCCATACCCGAACTGCCCGAGCGGCTGTTCATCGAATCGCTGCGCCAACTGGCGGCAATCGACAGCGACTGGGTGCCGCCGGCCGGCGGTGAGGAGTCGCTGTACCTGCGCCCGTTCGTCTTCGCGACCGAACCGGGCCTGGGCGTGCGACCGGCCGGCGAATACCGGTATCTGGTGATCGGCTCGCCCGCGGGCGCGTACTTCAAGGGCGGCGTCAGGCCGGTCAGTGTCTGGCTGTCCACCGAATACGTGCGTGCCTGCCCCGGCGGTACGGGTGCGGCGAAGTTCGGCGGCAACTACGCGGCATCCCTGCTGGCCCAGGCCGAGGCGACTGCGCAGGGTTGCGACCAGGTCGTGTGGCTGGACGCGATCGAACGCCGCTACATCGAGGAGATGGGCGGCATGAACCTGTTCTTCGTGTTCGGCAGCGGCGGATCGGCGCATCTGGTGACTCCGGAGCTGTCGGGTTCGCTGCTGCCGGGAATCACCCGTGACTCCTTGCTTCAGTTGGCCAGCGACGCCGGATTCGCAGTGGAGGAACGCAAGATCGACGTCGAGGAGTGGCGCAAGGGCGTGGCCACCGGTGAGATCTCCGAGGTGTTCGCGTGCGGCACCGCCGCGGTGATCACCCCGGTGTCGCACGTCAAATACGGCGATGGCGAGTTCACCGTCGCCGACGGGGCGCCGGGCGAGGTGACCTTGGCCCTGCGCGACACCCTCACCGGCATCCAGCGCGGCACCTTCGCCGACACCCACGGTTGGATGGCCAGGCTGGCCTGACGGACCGTCTACGATCCCGCGGCCAGGCCCAGCGCAGTCAGCGTCGTCGTCACCTCCACCGCGGCGCCCAGTACGTCGCCGGTGATGCCGCCGAACCGGCGCACGCAATGGGCCACCAACCAGGTGGCCACGGCAAGCGCGCCGAGCACCACCACCGGCCCCTGCCAAGGTCGTTCGGCGGCCCACACCGACATGGCGGCCATGCCGAGCGTCCACAGCGCGATCGCCCACCTCGGTTGGGTCCCCGCCACGGCGGAGCCGAGCGAACTGCCCGCGGCTGCGGGGACCCCCCGGCGGCAAGCCACCACAACGGCCACCCGACCGGTGGCCACTGCCACCACGATGGCCACCACCATCGCCGCCGCATTCGCCCATCCCAGCGCGGCGAACGCCAACCCCTGCAACGTGATGGCCAGTACGACCGCGGCGACGCCGAAGGGCCCGGCCGTGCCATCGCGCATAACCGCCAGCGCGCGCTCCGGGGGGCCGTAGCAGCCGAGGGCGTCGGCGGTGTCGGCGAGGCCGTCGAGGTGCAGTCCGCGGGTGGCCAGCAGGAGCACCGCGACGGCCACCAGCCCGCTGATCGCGCTTCCGTCTCCAAAGAGCGCGCCGGCCCCCCAGGTCACCGCGGACGCCAACGCCCCGAGCAGGACACCCGTCAGTGGCAGCGCGGCCAAGGTGGCGCCGCCCAGGCGATCTCGGCTCGGCACCGGCAACACGGTGGCGAATGCGAACGCCCCCGCGACGGCTCCCGCCAGCGAGCGGATCATTCCCCGGCGCGGCCGGAGACCCCGGCCGAGTCGAAAGTGGCCATTTCGGCGAGTGCCGCGATCGCCGCTCGCACCACCGGCAGCGCGACCGCCGCGCCGGTTCCTTCGCCGAGGCGCATTCCCAGGTCGATGATCGGTTCGAGCTGGAGCTGCGCCAGCGCCAGGGTGTGCGCGGGTTCGGTGGAGCGGTGGCCCGCCTGCCACCACAGCCGTGCGCCGGGGGCCAACCGTTCGGCCACCAGGGCCGCCGCCGTCACCACCACACCGTCGAGCAGCACCGGGGTCCGCCGCACCGCGGCCTGCGCCAGGAAGCCGGCCATCGCCGCGATGTCGGCCCCACCGGCCACCCGCAGTAGCGCGACGGGGTCTGCACGCACCGCCTGCGCCCGATACAACGCGTCGCGGACGGCGGCCGTCTTGCGGATCCATCCCGCGTCGTCGATTCCGGTGCCGCGTCCCACCGCCGCTACCGGCTCGGTGCCGGTCAGCGCGGCGACCAGAACCGTTGCGGGCGTGGTATTGCCGATGCCCATGTCCCCGGCCAGCACGATGTCGGCACCTGCGTCCACCTCTTCGTCTGCAATAGCGCGCCCCGCCGAGATGGCGGCCTGCGTTTCGTCGGCGGACAGCGCGTCCGCCACGGCGATGTCGCCGCTGGCCCGGCGCACCTTGTGGGCACCGATCTCAGCGGAGGGTGCCTCGGCGTCCACCGCGATGTCGACGACCCGGACCGACGCACCCGCGATGCCCGCCAGCACGTTGATCGCCGCGCCGCCCGCGTCGATGTTCGCCACCATCTGCGCGGTCACCTCCGGAGGAAACGCAGAGACGCCGCCGCGTGCGACGCCGTGGTCTCCGGCGAACACCACCACCCGCGCGCGTCGGTACTGCTCCGGCGGGCAGGCGCCCTGGCAGGCCGCGGCCCATACCGACAGGTCTTCGAGGCGCCCGAGCGCGCCGGGCGGTTTCGTCAGCGTGGCCTGGCGGGCTCTGGCGCAGTCGGCGGCGACGCTGTCCGGGGGGCGGATGGTGGGAAACTCCATCTAGCCAGACTCCTGGGCGGGTTTGACCTCCACGGCCACCCCGGCGATGACGAGGACCACCCGGTGGGATGCGGCGGCCAGCTGCTGGTTGAGTTCGCCGAGCGCGTCGGTGAAAATCCGCCCGGCTTCGGTGGCGGGCACGATCGCCAGGCCGACCTCCGGACTGACCAGGACCAGCGGCGCGGGAAACGCCCTTACCGCCGACAGCAGGTCGCTCACGGCATCCTGCAAACGTTGGGTCGATCCGCCGTCCCATACCCCCGCGTGGTCCATCGCCGAGGTCAACCAGCCGCCGATGTCGTCCACGAGGGTGGCCGTGTCCGGCGACGAGCGCAGCTGGCCTGCGACGTCGGCGCTTTCGACGGTTACCCAGGGCCGCTGGCGGCGCGCCCGGTGCGCGGCCACTCGGGCGGCCCATTCCGGATCGTCGCCCGGTAACGGGCCGGTGGCCAGGTAGCGGATCGGAGCCGCCCCCGGCGCCGAAGCGGCCAGGGCCGCCTCGGCCCAGCGGGACTTGCCCGACCGGGTACCGCCGAGCACAAGGGTACGCGTCACGCAGCCAGTGATCAGTCGATCGGGTCGCCGCGGCGCACGCGCGGCCGCGGGGCGCGCATGCGGCGAACCTGTGAGGCGCGGAGCCCGGCGTACAGGCCCAGGCGCCAGGTCTTCTCGGTATTGCCGGGGAACTTCACATCGACTTTGCCCCGGATCGTGCGTGCCATCAGCACCGCTTCGATGAACATCGCCAGCATCATCGTCAGCAGCGCGGGGGAGATGTAGAGCTGGACGCGGGGGAAGGCCACCATGAGGAGAAGCATGAGCATCGAACCCGGCATGAACAGCCCCAGCAGGTGCGCCTGGGAGTCCACGATGTCGCGTACGTAGGCCCGGATCGGGCCTTGGTCCCGCGGCAGCAGATACGCCTGGTCACCGGACATCATCTTCTCGCGCCGGTCCTTCATGCGCGCCTTGCTCTCGGCACGCGCCGCTTTGCGCTCCTCGCGGGTGAGCTTGGGACCGGCCAATTCCTTTCGGCGCGCCCTGGCCTCGGCGGCCGTCATCGGCGCGGGTGCGACGGGGCCCCGGCGGCGGACGTGGTGGCTGCGTTTGGGAGTGGGCCTGCCCTTGGGCGCCGTCTGCGCCGGGTTGGCCGCAGGCGCGGCCTGCGCCTCCGACGGCGAGGGCTCGTCGGGTTCCTCGTCGGAGCTCTTGCGGCCCAGCAGCTTCACGTGTGCAAGGTTACTTCGCACCGTGACCCGGCCGGCATGCACCCGACTGCCAGGCCGTTTACTCTGCTGGGATGACGGGCTCATCCGGCGCGTTGGAGGTGCTGATAGCGCCCGACTGTTTCGGCGACAGCCTGACCGCGTTACAGGCCGCGCACGCCATCGCCCAAGGCTGGTCCGCGGCCCGCCCCGCCGATCGCCTGACGTTGGCACCGCAGTCCGACGGCGGGCCGGGCTTCGTCGATGTACTGGCCACCCGGTTCGGCGAGGTACGCCGCGAACCGGTGGCGGGGCCGCTGGACGAAGCGGTCGATGCCGAATGGCTGTTCGACGAGGCTTCGTCGACCGCGTACATCGAGGCCGCACAGGCGTGCGGGCTCGCGCTGCTGGGCGGACGGCCTTCGGCACACACCGCCCTGGCCGCCCACAGCACCGGTGTCGGCCAGCTCATCGCCGCCGCCCTGGCCGCGGGTGTGCGCCGCATCGCGGTCGGATTGGGCGGCAGTTCGTGCACCGACGGCGGGCGCGGCATGGTGGAGGCGCTCGGCGGCCTGGCCGCCGCCCGTGACCGGCTCGGCGAGGTCGAGCTGATCGCGGCGACCGATGTCGAGCACGTGCTGCTCGGGCCCATGGGCGCAGCCAGCGTCTTCGGCCCTCAGAAGGGTGCCGACCCGCCCACCGTGGCCTTGCTCGAACAGCGGTTGACCGCGTGGGGCTCAGAGCTCGACCGGGTCGCCGGCCGGTCGGTGAGCGCCGAACCCGGGGCCGGTGCCGCTGGCGGGATCGGTGCGGCACTGCTGGCGCTGGGCGGGCGCCGGGCGTCCGGCGCCGCGCTGGTCGCCGAATACATCCGCCTGGCCGACGACATCGCCCGTGCACAGCTCATCATCACGGGGGAGGGACGTTTCGACGACCAGTCGCTGCACGGCAAGGTGATCAGCGCCTTGGCGCGCGGCGCCCGCTCCCACGGCACCCCGCTGGTGGTGCTGGCCGGGCAGATCACCCTCGACGGGCAGGCGCTGGCGGCGGCCGGGGTGGCGGCCGGCTTCGCCGTCGCCGACTACGCCGGATCGGTGCAGCGGGCCATCGACGATGCGGACGCTCAGCTGACCGGGTTGGCGCAGCGCACCGCGTCAGGGTTGGCGGGGTTGTCGGTTGTGGCGGGCTTGGCGGGGTTGGGGCCGTCGCTTCGGGAATAGCCCCCCGGCGGGGTACCGTTGAGTTAGTTCGCTGATCCGGGCGTCTGCCTGGTACGCAAGCCAAGAAGATTCCAAGATTCCAAGAGGACTCCAAGAAGACTCCAAGAGGAGAAGTGATGACTGTTCAGGACGAGTCGGCGACTGCCGGGAGTGACACCGCCGCCCACGGCGTGATCCTGACCGACGCGGCGGCAGCCAAGGCGAAGTCGTTGCTGGACCAGGAGGGCCGAGACGACCTGGGTTTGCGCATCGCCGTTCAGCCGGGCGGCTGCGCAGGTCTGCGTTACAACCTGTTCTTCGACGACCGTGCCCTCGACGGCGACCTGAATGTGGAGTTCGACGGGGTCACTCTGACCGTCGACCGGATGAGCGCCCCCTACGTGCAGGGTGCGACGATCGACTTCGTCGACACCATCGAAAAGCAGGGTTTCACCATCGACAACCCGAATGCGACGGGATCGTGCGCCTGCGGCGATTCATTCAACTGACCGGCCCGCCTCACCGCCCGTCAGAACATCGCCGCCGTGCGTTGCACGTAGGAGCAGACCAGAATCTCGTTGTCGTGTACGAGCAGTTGCGCGACCGCCTGGCGTTCGGTTTCGCCTTGTCCGTGGGTGCCCGCCGCGGGTAGGACCCGCATCGTGAACAGCGCCTGAGCGCTGTTGGGCGAGGCGAAAACCATGGTGTCCACCGAGGTCACGTCCGCCTTGGCGAACTGCTTTTGAAAGGCTTCGCTCGACAACCGCGCGAGTGCGTCGTCGGTCCGGCGATCCCGCACACCGTCGTAGAGACCGCACAGCGCATTGCGGGAGATCGTCTGGATATCGGCATCGGACAGCGCGTCCAGATAATTCTGAATCGCCCGTCGCGAATTGTCGGCGGTGAGCATCATCGGACCCTGGGCTACCTTGCTGCGCGCCGCGAACACCGCGGCGGTCACGACCGCGGCCACAATCACCAGCGTCAGCAGGATCGCCGCGACCGTGCGCCCGCGGCGCTGGCCGGGGTGGGGCGAAACGGGCTGGCTGCCTGGATACGGCAGGGCCGGCGGTGGCACGCCGTGGCCCTCGGGGTGAGAAAGTGCGTGGGTGCCGCCGGGATGGGTACCCTGGTGCGGCGAGTAGGGGCCGGCCATTGCTCTCCCGGGGGTCGCGTCGCAGTGGACAAGATCAGGGCGAAATGAGTCGCCGGGTGGGGTGTCCGGCCCTTCGCTGGCTTCTGCTTGGCAGGTTAGCGCACGCGGCCCCGGTCAGCGTGCGTGCGTGGATTGGGTAGTCTTACCTAGGCGAGCTTACGAATGAAGGGTGCGACGTCGTGGCCATTGCTGTGACCGGATCGATTGCGACCGACCATCTGATGCGGTTTCCGGGCCGGTTCTCCGAGCAACTCCTGGCCGAGCACCTGGACAAGGTGTCGTTGAGTTTCCTCGTCGACGACCTGGTGGTGCACCGCGGCGGCGTCGCCGGCAACATGGCCTACGCCATCGGTGTGCTGGGCGGAAACGCCGCTCTGCTCGGTGCGGCGGGGGTTGACTTCAGCGAGTATCGGGCGTGGCTGGAGGCGGCTGGCGTGGACTGCTCCCACGTGCTCGTGTCGCGCGAGGCGCATACCGCACGGTTCGTATGCACCACCGACGAGGACATGGCTCAGATCGCGTCGTTCTACCCCGGAGCGATGTCGGAAGCCCGCAACATCTCGCTGGCGGATTATGTGCGCGACAGCGGTGCACCGGAATTGGTGATCGTCGGTGCCAACGACCCGGAGGCGATGTTTGCCCATACCGAGGAATGCCGCGCGCTGCGCCTGCCATTCGCCGCCGACCCCTCCCAGCAATTGGCGCGGCTCTCGGGTGCGGAGATCCGACGGCTCATCGGCGGCGCCTCGATATTGTTCACCAACGACTACGAGTGGGACCTGCTGCTGTCCAAGAGCGGGCTGTCCGAGGCCGAGGTGATGAGCCAGATCGGGATGCGGATCACCACGCTGGGCGCAAAGGGCGTCGACATCCTGGAGCCCGGCGGTGCCACGCTGCACGTCGACGTCGTGCCGGAGACCAGTCAGGTCGATCCGACCGGAGTGGGCGACGCGTTTCGGGCGGGCTTCCTGACCGGGCGAAGCGCCGGACTGGGTCTGGAGCGCTGCGCGCAGCTCGGCTCCCTGGTGGCCGTACTGGTCCTGGAGTCGAGCGGGACACAGAACTGGGAGTGGAACCGGGAATCCGGAATCACCAGGCTTAAATCCGCCTACGGCGAGACGGCGGCGGCTGAGATCGCGGCCGCCCTTCCCTGAGGGCCGTCAGATCTCGACCGGATACACCGGCTCGCCGATGTGGGGGACCACGCTTCCGTCGACGAAGATCGCGTGCCAGAGCATGAAGATCAAGACGGTCCACAGCCGCCGGCTGTGATCGCTTTCGCCCTGTCGGTGTTCGTCGAGCATGCGCCGCACCGCCGGAAGGTCGACGACACCGCCCGCGTGCGAGTGGTCGACGCTGGCGTACGCCCACTCCAGAAGCTCTCCTGAACGCAGCCAGTGCCGGATCGGCACCGGAAACCCGAGTTTGGCCCGGTGCAGAACATGCGCGGGCACGATCGGCTCCAGCGCGCGGCGCAACGCGTACTTCGTCGTGGTCCGGGTGATCTTCTGGTCGTACGGCAGGCGGGAGGCGACCGCGAAGACCTCGGGGTCCAGGAAAGGCACCCGCAGTTCCAGCGAGTTGGCCATCGTCATCTTGTCCGCCTTGACCAGGATGTCACCGCGCAGCCAGGTGAACAGGTCCATGTGCTGCATCCGGGCCACCGGGTCCCAACCCGCCGATTCGGCGTAGATCGCGGCGGTGACGTCGGTGTGCGTCCAGTCCGGGCGGAAACCCGGCAGGACGGCCCTCAGTTGGTCGTCGGAGAAGCTGCGCGCATTGCCGTAATAGCGTTGTTCGAGAGTCTGGGAGCCGCGGTGCAGCAGGCTCTTGCCTCGCACGCCTTCGGGCAGCGGCCGTGACGCTCGGCCCAGCGAACGCCGCAACGGCCGCGGAATGTATTCGAAGGCCCGCAGCGACAGCGGCTCCCGATAGATGGTGTAGCCGCCGAACAGCTCGTCGGCGCCCTCGCCGGACAGCACCACCTTGACGTGCTTGCGTGCTTCGCGGGCGATGAAGAACAGCGGCACCAGGGCCGGATCCGCGACCGGCTCGTCGAGGTACCAGACGATTTCCGGCAGGGTCGCGACGAATTCGGACTGGCTGACGACTCTTGACACATGCCGAGCTCCGATAGCCTCGGCGGAGGCTATGGCGACGTCGACCTCCGAGTAGCCTTCCCGCTCGAATCCCGTGGTGAAGGTGATCAGGCGCGGGTTGTGCCGGATCGCGAGCGCGGCGATGGCGGTGGAGTCGATGCCGCCGGAAAGGAACGCGCCGACAGTGACATCGGCCCGCATATGCTTGGCGACCGAGTCTTCGAGGACGGCGGTGATCTCATCGAAGCGTGCCTGCTCGTCGCCGGCGGCGAACGGCACGGCGGCGAAGCGCGGCGTGAAATAACGGGTTGTCACCGGTTGGGCGCCCGGCGCGATCCGCGTATAGCAGCCGGATTCCAGCCGGCGGATGCCGCGGTGCAGGGTCTCGGGCTCCGGCACGTACTGCAGCACCGTGTAGTGCTGCGCAGCCCGGGCATCCAGGGACCGGTCGATGCCCAGCGGTCCGGCCAGTTCGAGCAGGCACTTCTTCTCGCTGCCCACCGCGGTCCCGCCCGGGCCCGTGGCCATGAACAGCGGCTTGATCCCGAAAGGGTCGCGTGCGCAGAACAGCTCCCCGGCCACGGTGTCCCAGATGGCGAACGCGAACATCCCCCGAAGCCGGGTCAGGGCATCGGCGCCGAAATGGTGGTAGGCGGCGACGATCGCCTCACCGTCTCCTTCGGTGGCGAACCGCGCCCCGAAGGTCTGAGCCAGCTCGGCCCGCAATTCCAGGTAGTTGTAGATCTCGCCGTTGAAGACGAGTACGTAGCGGTCGGGGGATTCCGGCGGGCCCCAGCGCAGGGGCTGATGGGAGTGCGCGATGTCGATGATCGACAACCGGTTGAAGCCCAGCACCGCCCGGCTGTCGGACCACGTTCCGGGCTCGTCGGGCCCGCGGTGCCGCATCAGGCGCGACGCGCCGGCGACGGCGTCGACGAGTTCGTCGGTGACGGATCGGGCCGGATCGCACACCAGGGCTAGCAGTCCGCACATCGCCGCCAAGTATGCCGTACGCACGTCACGAGGGCAGCAGCGCGCACCGCGATGTGAAACGGATCGGCAGGTGTATCGCGCCTGGCGCGTGGCCGTGGTCTACGCTGCGTAGTATTCGATTCGCGACGAGGTCCGTCCGCGAGCGAAGGACAGGCTTTCGCATTCGGCTGGAACAGGAACTCACACAGGAGGCGCCGACGTGAAATCCCGCGGGCTGGCCGTTTCTGAAGGCCGTTCTCGCCGGTTGCGGCCGGTAGGTCTGGCGGCCATGCTCACGGCTCTGGCGGCCACTCTCAGTGGGTGCAGTTGGCACGACGTGGTCGGTTTGGGCTGGCCCAAGGGCATCACTCCGGAGGCCCACGTCAACTATGACCTGTGGATCTACTCGGTGATTGCTGCGTTCGTCGTCGGCTTCATCGTGTGGGGGCTGATGTTCTGGACGGCGGCCTTCCATCGCAAGAAGGCCACCCAGACGGAGCTGCCGCGCCAGTTCGGCTACAACATGCCGCTGGAGCTCGTACTGACGGTGCTGCCGTTCCTGATCATCTCCGTGCTCTTCTACTTCACCGTGGTGGTGCAGGAGAAGATGATGCACAAGGAGTCCGACCCAGAGGTCGTCATCGATGTGACGGCCTTCCAATGGAACTGGAAGTTCGGCTACCAGAAGGTCGACTTCGCCGACGGCACGTTCGACTACGACGGAGCCGATCCGTCCCGCAAGCATGCGATGGCCTCCAAACCCGAGGGCGTCGATGCGCACGGCGAGGAGACGGTCGGCGCGGTACGCGGCCTCAATCCGGAGGACCGCAGCTACTTGAATTTCGACAAGGTCGAAACTCTGGGTTCGAGCACCCAGATTCCCGTCCTGGTGCTGCCCGTCGGCAAGCGCATCGAGTTCCAGATCGCGGCGGCCGATGTGGTGCACTCCTTCTGGGTACCGGAGTTCCTGTTCAAGCGCGACGTCCTTCCCGATCCGCAGGCCAACAATTCCGACAACGTCTTCCAGGTCACCGAGATCACCAAGACCGGCGCGTTCGTCGGGCGCTGTGCGGAGATGTGCGGCACTTACCACTCGATGATGAATTTCGAGGTTCGGGTCGTCGAACCCGACGATTTCAAGGCCTACCTACAGCAGCGCATCGCTGGCAAGTCCAATGCCGAGGCGCTGCTGGCGATCAACCAGCCTCCCCTGGCCGTCACCACCCACCCGTTCGATACGCGGCGCGGCGATCAGGCACCCCCGGTTCGGAACTAGGAACGGCAGCTCATGCATATCGAAGCTCGACTGTTTGAAATCCTGACCGCGTTCTTCGCCGTTACGTCGATCGTCTATGGCACGCTGACGGCGTTGTTCGCCAAGGGCGGTGTGGAATGGGCGGGAACCACCGCACTGGTGCTCAGCGGCGGTCTGGCACTGATCACCGGCACGTTCTTCCGGTTCGTCGCCCGCCGTCTCGACACCCGGCCGGAAGACTATGAGGACGCCGAAATCAGCGACGGCGCGGGGGAGTTGGGCTTCTACAGCCCGCATAGCTGGTGGCCCGTGATGATCGCGTTGTCGGCGTCGGTGACGGCCGTCGGTGCCGCGTTCTGGTTGCCCTGGCTGATCGTCGCCGGTGTGGTTTTCGTGCTCTCCTCGGTGTCCGGATTGGTCTTCGAGTACTACATCGGCCCCGAGAAGCACTGAAGCACCGCCCGAGAAACGGCCCCGAGAAAACGGCCCCGAGAAAACACTGAAGCAAGTCACGCACCAGCGAAGGTCACATTCGTGGCGCGATTCCGCCCGTGACGGTTCTGTCATGTTCGCTGTGCCCGCTCGGTTGGGTAGTGTTGCCCCGCGAGACGTAGCGAAGAAGAGGGCGAGATGAGCGGGCCGAATCCCCCGGAGGAGGAATCCGGGTCAAGCGCGGGCAGCGAACCTGCGCACCCAGCCGGCGACGAGTTGGCGGTCCCCCCGGATTTCACATCGCGGGCCTACTCGGCGCCCGAATCCGAGCAGTTCAGCGGCGGCCCCTACCTGCCCGCCGAATTGGATCTCTACGACTACGACAGCTACGAGTCCGCGCGCGAGCAGCTGGAGGACCCGCAGCCGCCGCGCTGGCCGTGGGTCGTCGGCGTAACAGCGATCATCGCCGCGATTGCCCTGGTGGTGTCGGTGGCGCTGCTGGTGACCAAGACTGACACCAACACCCTGGCAACGCCCACGACGACAACGTCCGCTCCGCCCGTACAGGACGAGATCACCACCCCGCCGCCGCCCCCGCCACCTCCGCCGCCGTCTCCGACCGAGGAGCCGCCGCCGCCCCCGCCGCCCCCGCCACCACCGCCCCCTCCGCCACCGGTGGAAACCGTGACCGTGACCCCCGAGCCCGCCCCGGAGCCACCGCCTCCGCCTCCTGCGCCCCCTCCTCCGGCCACGTCCGAGGCCCCCGCGCCACCGCCCGTCGCCGCGCCGCCACCACCTGCTCCGGCACCCGTGGGGCCGCGCCAGGTCACCTATTCCGTCACCGGAACCAAAGCTCCCGGTGACATCATCTCCGTTACCTATATCGATGCCTCGGGTCGTCAACGGACCCAGCGAAACGTCTACATACCCTGGTCGTTGACCGTGACGCCCATCTCGCAGTCGGAGGTCGGCTCGGTGCAGGCGTCGAGTCTGTTCCTGGTGAGCAGGCTGAACTGCTCGATCACCACCAGTGACGGCACGGTGTTGTCGTCGAATACCAGCAACTCCGCACAGACCAGCTGCTGATGGCAGGACTGAGCGGAATACGAGGCGTCGGCCCGCTGGCCGATCGGCTGTCGCGTTCTCCGGAGACGGTGGACCGCGGGCTCATCACCGCCTGCGCGGTGATCTGGTTGCTGGTTCTCGGCATGGGCGTCGCGGCGTCGGTGGCCCTGGTGGATCTCGGCCGCAGTCATCCCGTCGGCGACTCGGAGACGTCCTGGGTGTTGTATGCCGTCATCGCGGTGTCGGTGTTGGTCATCGCGGTGTCGATACCGTTGCTTCTACGGGCCAGGCAGACGGCCCTGCGGGAGTCGTCGGTGGTCGACAGTCCGACGATCGCATTGTCGTTGCCCAAAGGGGCCGGAGGCGACCCACCGGGCTATCCGGGGCCGACGCCGGCCCGCCATTCGTCGGCCGTACTGCCCGCCGGGGTCCTGGACAGGATGTGGCTGCGCTGCGGCCTGGGAGTCCTGGCGGTGATGGGGGTCGCGATGTTCGCGGTCGCATTGGCGACCTACTTGCTTGCCGTCGACTCGACCAGCTCGGCAACCGCGATTCTGGGCGTGGCCGCCGTCATCACGGTGGGGATGGCCGCGGTGCCCGAGATGTATCTACGGCAATTGCGCGCGGTGCTCGACGACGCCTGACCGGGTGCGTTCGTGCTCCGGCACGGAAGCGTCCATTACGTCTTGTGTCAAGATGGGTCGATGGTCCACGTCTCACGCCGCTACGGCGGGCAAGACGCAGCCGACCGTGTAGCCGAACGCCGGTCCCGACTTCTGGAAGCCGGGCTCGAGCTGATGGGTACACGAGGTAGCGGCGGGACTACCGTCCGCGGCGTCGCCGAACAATCCGGGCTGGCGGCCCGCTATTTCTACGAGAGCTTCGGTCGAATCGAGGCCCTGCAACTGGCAGTGTTCGACCACGTCATCGACGAAGCGGCGCAACGCTGCCTAGTGGCGTTCGCCAACGCGCCGGCGGATGACCGTGGACGTATCCGGGCCGTCCTGACCGAGGTCACCGACTTCATGCTCGAAGACCCGCGCAAGGGCCGCATCCTCGTCGTCGAGTCGGCAGCGTCACCCGAATTGGGCCGCCGCGCCACCGAGGCGACATTGCGCTTCGCTGGTATGCTCTCGGCCGCCATAGAGGGCGGTGATCCGACCGCGGATCCCGTCGACGCACCCGCCCAGAATCGGCTGGTGTCCCAGTTCCTGATCGGAGGTGTCGCCAGCGCGCTGGGAGCTGTTCTCCAAGGCGATATCGCCATCGATCGCCTACAGGTCATCGATACCCTCGTCGCGCTGTTCGGTACGATCCGCGACGCCCACGTCGTCGCCGGCGCTCAGGCCATTACGGCCGTTGCGGCCGTTACGCGCGGCCGAAACTAACGCCGCGCAGCAGAAGTTCGAGTGACAACCTGCGCAACGTCGATCTCGCCCCTGGCGGTGGGGCTAATGGTGGCCGTTGGGACCGCCGTCGCCCAGTTCGTCCTGGTACTCCTTGAGCGCGGTCAGGGCCCGGCGTTCTGAGGCATGGGCGGCCTCGGTGAGCACGCGGTCCTCGGACTGCGGGTCGGCGAACAAGAGGCTGCCCCGGCCGGGAGCGCCCGCGGATCCCAGTTTGTTCATCCGCTTCGGTAACGGCGCGCCCTGGTATTCCAGCGGGATCGGGTGGCCGTGATCGTCGACCGGGCCGACCGGCTGGTGCAGCTCGATGTATGCACCGTGCGGAAGGCGCTTGATGATGCCCGTCTCGATACCGTGCTCGAGTACGTCTCGGTCGCTGCGTTGCAGACCGACCGCCCAGCGATAAGCGATGAAATAGACGAACGGGGGCAGGATCACCATGCCGATACGCCCGATCCATGTCGTCGCGTTGAGCGAGATGTGGAACTTGAACGCCAGCACGTCGTTCATCGCCGACAAGGTGAGCACCATGTAGAAGGCGATCGCCATCGAGCCGATGGCTGTGCGTACCGGGGCGTCGCGCGGCCGCTGCAGCAGATTGTGGTGGGCGTTGTCTCCGGTGAACCGCTTTTCCAGGAACGGATAGGCGATCAGCAGTATGAAGATCAGGCCCATCAACAAAGCCACCCACACCACCGCGGGGACCGTGTGCCCAAATGGATAGAGCTCCCACGGCGGGAAGATGCGGGCCATACCCTCGGTCCACATCATGTAGAAGTCCGGCTGGCTGCCCGCCGAGATCTGGGACGGCTTGTAGGGGCCCAGCTCCCAGATCGGGTTGATCTGCAGCAGACCGCCCATCAGGCCGAGGATGCCAATCGTGATCGCGAAGAAGGCGCCGCCCTTGACGGCGAACACCGGCATCACGCGCACGCCGACGACGTTCTGCTCGGTGCGGCCGGGGCCGGGGAACTGAGTGTGCTTCTGGAACCACACCATCGCCAGGTGCACGCCGATCAGCGCCAGGATGACCGCGGGGATCAGCAGAATGTGCAGTGCGTACAAGCGCGGGATGATGAGGCCGGTGACGTCGCAGGTGTACCCCACGCCGCCGCACGGGAAGTCGCCGCCGAACAGCAGCCAGTGCAGCCAGGTTCCGATGACCGGCATGCCCAGGGTGATCGACGACATCGCGGCGCGCAGGCCGATGCCCGACAGCAGGTCGTCGGGCAGCGAGTAGCCGAAATAGCCTTCGAACATGGCCAGGATCAGCAGTAGCGCGCCGATCATCCAGTTCGTCTCACGTGGCCGCCGGAACGCCCCGGTAAAGAAGACGCGGGCCAGGTGAACCATGATCGAGGCCGCGAACATCAGCGCCGCCCAGTGATGGATCTGGCGCATGAACAGGCCCCCGCGCACCTCGAAGCTGATATCGAGCGTCGAGGCGTAGGCGCGTGACATCTCGACGCCGCGCAACGGCTGGTAGACGCCCTGATAGGTGACCTCGGCCATCGACGGGTCGAAGAACAGCGTGAGGTACACGCCAGTGATCAGCAGCACGATAAAGCTGTAGAGGGCAATCTCGCCGAGCAGGAACGACCAGTGCGACGGGAACACCTTGTTGAGGACGCCGCGGCGCATCGCCGCCGACGGGTGATACCGCGAATCGATCGCATCGCCCTGCTTGGCGAGGATACCGCCGACTTTCGAACTCATGATTTGCGCTCCCAGAAGGCCGGTCCGACGGGTTCGATGAAGTCACCGTTTGCCACCAGGTATCCATCGGTGTCGATGGTTATGGGCAGCTGCGCCAGAGCGCGCGCTGCCGGACCGAACATCGGTTTGGCGAAGTGCAACGCGTCGAACTGCGACTGATGGCACGGGCACAGGATGCGATAGGTCTGCTGCTCGTACAGCGAGGAGGGGCAGCCCAGGTGCGAGCAGACCTTGGTGTAGGCGAACAGCTCGCCGAAATTGAAACTCTCCTGCCCCTGGCGTTTGACCACCTTGTGCATGTCGACCGGCTTGATCCGGATGAGCATCACCGGGTTGCGGACGCCCATCATGATCCGCGACAGCGCTTGGTGGGATTCGACCGTCGTTCCGTCGCCATCGGATTCCCGCCAGGGAAACACGGTCTCCATGCCGCCGGCGTCGATGTCCTCGGGACGCATCTTGACGAACGGCGAATGGCTCTGACCGGTCGCCCGGGCGAGATAGATGGTCTCGCCGTGGAAACGAGGTGTCCACCCGGAGGTCCATAGCACCGCCTTCTTGCCCTCTGCGGTCGGAACCACCGGTTTCCACGGGTTCTTGATCGCGCCGCCGGCGAACGCCACGAGCGTGCCGAGCCCGAACGCTCCAAAGCTCAGCCCGAGTGCCGCGCCGACGATCTTGCGTCGTTTGATCGTCGAGCCGTCGAGCGCGTCGGTCAGGTTGGCGACGATGGTCTTGCGGTGGATCTCGGGAGACGCGCCGTCGTGGCGGTCCTGGATGGTGATCTCTTCGGGAATGAACTTCTTCTGGAAGAGCACCGCCCCGACACCGATCGAGAGGATCGACAGGCCGAAGGTCAGGCCATACATCGGGGTGGCAAGGCTGTACCAGAGGCTGCCCGGCGCGTCCGACGGTTTCCATTCCCACGGCCAGAAGACGAATACCGCCAGCAGCGCCAGCCCCATCGCGCCGCCGAACAGCAGCCAGGCCGCGACCTTGCGTTCGGCACGCTTCTCGGCCTTGGTTCCGCTGACCGGCCAGCG
>CAZEHT010000004.1:0-25009 GCA_964511995.1 uncultured Mycobacterium sp. | reverse complement strand
CCGCGACCTTGCGTTCGGCACGCTTCTCGGCCTTGGTTCCGCTGACCGGCCAGCGCGGCCCTTTGAACACGATGTTGACGCCGTCGAGTTTGCCGCCGAGCGCGAGGAGCTCTTCGCGCGACATCGACGCCAGCTCAGCGTCGGTGGGAACCCGGAAGCCCTGTTCGCTCATGCGCTCGCTCCTCCTCGCGCCTCGCTGGCGTTCGTCGCGCATCGTCGGCTCGCGGTGCTCATGCTCGCGCCCCGATCCACAGCGCCACGCCGATCACCGCGACCATGCCGATGATCCAGATCGCCATACCTTCAGACGTCGGGCCGAAACCACCGAGGCCGTACCCACCGGGGCTGCGGGACTCCGCGGCGTGGCGGACGTAGCTGACGATGTCCGCTTTCTCCTCCGGCGAGAGCTGCCGATCAGAGAACTTCGGCATGTTCTGCGGCCCGCTCAGCATCGCGGTGTAGATCTGCGCGGGTTCGGCATCGCCGAGGTCGGGTGCGTACTTGCCCGACGACAACGCCCCGCCCTTGCCGGTGAAGTTGTGACACGACGCGCAGTTGAGTCGGAACAAGTCACCGCCGCGCGCGACATCGCCGCGGGTCAGCGACTCCTGCGCGATGCTGCCGTCGGGATCGCGGACGACCGTGGGTCCGCCGCCGTTGGCCTGGACGAAGGCGCCGAGGGCGTCGATCTGGGTGTGGTCGAAGTTGGGCGGCTTGCTGGGTGCCTGTGCGTTGAGGCTCATCGCGGGCATACGCCCGGTGGAGACCTGGAAGTACACCGCAGCCTCACCGACGCCGATCAAGCTCGGGCCGCGGTCGGGCACGCCCTGCAAGTTGGTGCCATGGCACGAGATGCACGAGGTCTGATAGAGCTGTTCGCCGGTGCGCAACAGCGCCGATTGCGACTCATCGGCCACCGCCACCTGGGGCCGCGGCGTGAGCAGCGCGGCCAGACCGCCGGCGAGGGCAAGCGCGATGAGGAGTAGTAACCCCGACGACAGCCGGCGCCGCAGGCGCCTGCGCGACCGATCACCGCCCGATCCGACCAACCGCGAGATCTTCAACCGAGCACTCCTGTTCATCGGACGCCTAGTTCTTTCATGTCTCAGTGGTGTCCAGCCATGTCTAGTCATGTCTTAGTTCATCGGACGAAGTAGATGGTCGCGAACAGCGCGATCCACACGATGTCGACGAAGTGCCAGTAGTAGGACACGACGATCGCCGCGGTGGCCTGCGCCGGAGTGAACTTGCTCATCGTGGTGCGGGCCAGAAGCATGATGAAGGCGATGAGCCCGCCGATGACGTGCAGGCCGTGGAAGCCGGTGGCCAGGTAGAAGACGGTGCCGTAGGCGCTGCCCGGGATGGTTGTGCCGTGGTTGACCAGATGCACGTACTCGTATGCCTGGCCGCCGACGAAGAACGCGCCCATCACGAACGTCAGCACATACCAGCGACGAAGCCCGAAAACGTCGCCGCGTTCGGCCGCGAACACCCCCATCTGACAGGTGAACGACGACGCGATGAGCACCAAGGTGACCGGCACCGCGAGCGCCAGATTGAGTTCGGTCGGCTTGGGCGGCCAATCGCCGGCGGCTTGAGCGCGCGCGGTAAAGTACATCGCGAAGAGCCCAGCAAAGAACATCAACTCGCTGGAAAGCCACACGATGGTGCCGACACTGACCATGTTCGGTCGGTTCAGCGAATGTACGCGCGACGTGATTGCGGTTCCCGAGGTCCCTACAGCGCTCGTCACAGTATGAAGTATGACGCTTTGTAGTTGTCGAACTCCACCCGGGGACAGAATTGGTTGAAAGTGTCTTGCGTCCGGTTCCTGATGCGCCCGCTTCACGTGGGAACATCGGGGCGTGAGTGAGTCGCCTTCGCAAGGTCCGACCTGGCCGCAGATCCTCGGTCGTTTGACCGATCGGCAGCATCTCGCGCCCGGTGGAGCGGCCTGGGCGATGGGCCAGATCATGAGCGGCGCCGCGACCCCTGCCCAAATCGCCGCTTTCGGTGTGGCGATGCGGATGAAGCGTCCCACCGCCGGCGAGGTCAGCGAGCTGGCCGACACGATGTTGGCGCACGCCCGCAAAGTGCCCGTCGACCAGATCGGCACGGCGACCGTCGACGTGGTCGGCACCGGCGGTGACGGCGCGAACACCGTCAATCTGTCCACCATGGCAGCCATCGTGTGCGCCGCGGCCGGCGTGCCGGTGGTCAAGCATGGCAACAGGGCGGCGTCGTCGCTGTCCGGCGGCGCCGACACGCTGGAGGCGCTCGGCGTCCGCATCGACCTGGGCCCCGACGAGGTCGCGCGGTGCGTGGCCGAGGTCGGCATCGGCTTCTGCTTCGCGCCGCAGTTCCACCCCTCATACCGGCACGCCGCCGTCGCCCGGCGCGAGATCGGCGTGCCCACCGTGTTCAACCTCCTCGGTCCGCTGACCAATCCTGCAGGGCCGCAGGCGGGACTCATCGGCTGCGCATTCGCCGAGATGGCGGAGGTCATGGCCGGGGTGTTCGCCGCGCGGCGCAGCAGCGTGCTGGTGGTGCACGGAGACGACGGGCTCGACGAGCTGACCACGACCACGACGTCGACGATCTGGCGCGTGCAGGCGGGCACCGTCGACCGGCTGACGTTCGATCCGGCCGGGTTCGGGTTCGCCCGCGCCACCTTGTCGGAGCTGCTCGGCGGTGATGCCGAGTTCAACGCCGCCGAGGTCCGATCGGTGCTGGCCGGTCGCACGGGTCCGGTTCGCGACGCGGTGATCCTCAACGCGGCAGGGGCGATGGTCGCGCACGCGGGTCTGTCCAGTTCGGCCGAGTGGTTGCCGGCCTGGGAGTCGGGGCTTTCGCGCGCGGTGGAGGCGATCGACAGCGGCGAAGCGCAGCGGCTGCTGGACCGGTGGGCGACGTTCACCCACACGCTCTAGCCGCGCCAACTGAAATCCCCGCCGAGGGTGACCGAGCTTTTGGCCCGGCGTCGGTTGGGCGCGCGTCGTCGCTCGCGGCGGGCGCTTCGACCGCCAGCCGCGCCGAGCGGGCCGTCGCCGACCAGGGCGCCCACCGGCCCGCCGAGCGCAGGGGAGAGGCCCACCCGTCGCTGGCCCGCACGATCCTGGTGCCCGGGGTGGCCAGCCAGCGTCCTAACAACGCGCACTCCTCGATCAAAGCGCCGCCCAGTGGGGCTTCGGTATGCAGGATCGTCTGCGCTGCCGCGCACAGGGCGTCGATCACGGGCATCGGCGGTACGCCGCGCGCGGCTGTGCCGGCGGCAGCCAGCTGGCCGTGCCGGATGATGGCGAGGTGCCAGCCGCCCGCTCCGTCCGGCTGAGCCGCGACGAGCTCGGCCACCGTGGTCAGGCTGCGCAGGCGTTGACCGCGCCACAGGTTGTCCACCGCGGTCGCGGTGCGGTCACGCAGGCGCGCGGCGCTTTCGTAGCGGCCGTCGGCGGCGAGGTTCGCGACCTGTCGGATCGCCGCCGCCAGCGCGCTGTGGTCGCGTCCGGCGATGAGGTCGCCGGCGCGTCGCACGGCAGGGGTGTAATCGGCCGCGGTGGCGTCGCGGACCGCCGGGCACGGCGAGACCTCGCGCTGCGGGCATGACGGCCCGTGCCGCGCCGATCGCGGCAGTCGGGCCGCGCACGTGCGCACACCGGTGAACCGGGCGATCAGGTCGGCCGTCGCCGCCGCGTCGGCGCGCATCCGGAACGGACCGGCTGCGCAGTCGCCACGCGGCACGCGCACCACCGAGAAGCGGGGGAACGCCTCGTCGGTCAGGACAATCCACCACCAGCGCCGGGGGAACCTCGACCGACGGTTGTAGGGCGGCGCGTGGGCGGCCAGCATCCGGAGTTCGCGCACACCCGACTCCAGGGCGTTGGCGCACTCGACGTGGTCGACCGTTTCGGCGAGCGCCACCATCTCGCGCATCCGGCCGCGCGGGTCCGCGCCGGTGAAGTACTGGCGAACCCGGCGGCGTAGATCCACCGCCGTCCCGACGTAGAGCACCTCACCGCCGGGCCCGCGGAACAGGTACACGCCCGGACGGTCCGGCAGGTCGTCGGCGAGGACGCGTTTGCGCCGCTGCGCGGGGGTGACATCGGGCAAGTACGAGCGGAGCTCGGCGTAGGTGTGTACGCCGAGGTTGCCGACGCGCCCGATGAGCGCGTGCAGGACGTCGACAGTGGCGCGCGCGTCGTCGAGTGCCCGGTGGGTCGGCAGGGTGGAGGTGCCGAACAAACGCGCCAGCGCGGCCAGCCGCACGCTGGGGGCTTCGTCGCGGGACAGCACCCGGCGAGCCAACCGAACGGTGCACAGCACCGACGGCCGCGGCCAGACCATGTCGCACCGCGCGGCGGCGGCCTTGAGGAAGCCGATGTCGAAGCCGGCATTGTGGGCGACCAGCACCGCGCCCCGGCAGAACTCCAGAAACATCGGCAGCACGGCTTCGATCGGGGGAGCGTCGTGCACCATCGCGGTCGTGATTCCGGTGAGCCGGACGACCTGTGGTGGGATGTCTCGCCGTGGATCGACGAGTGTGGCAAACTCTGCCAGGACCACACCGCCGCGTACCTTGACCGCGCCGATCTCGGTGATGGCGTCGCAGGATCCGCCCGCAGTGCCCTGGTGCGGCCGCCCTCCCGTTGTCTCCAGATCCACCACGACGAAGGTGGTGTCGCCAAGCGCGACGTCTGTCGACGGGTCGGCGTCGGCGAAGCTCAACTGGGCGCCGGCGCTTGGTTGCACGGCTGCAGAGGCTAGGTGCGGCCACCGACAGAAGATCGCCCCATGAGGCACAACGACAGCACAAGCCACGGGAACCACAGGAAAAGCGGCAACCACACGGGTCCCACCCGTATCTGACACGCCGCGTGGGACTGTCGGTGGCCGGACTTAGGGTTCGGTCGACGTTCGTCGAGAGGACATCGAAAATGGGCCAAACAGACCCGCCGGCCAGTCCGGCAGAACCGATCAAAATTGATTGCGACGATTGTGCTGTGCGTGGCTCGGGTTGTTCGGACTGTGTGGTCAGCGTATTGCTCGGTATTCCGGATGTGTTGCTGGCCGATGAAAGGGCGGCGCTGGAAGCGCTTGCCGACGCGGGTCTGGCGCCGCGGCTTCGACTGGTGCCGGTCCGCTCGGATCGGCGTACCGGTGTGGCCTGAACCACACGTGTCGCTTTTCATGCGCTGTCGGACGGACTGTTAAATTTGGCTCTCCTGTTGGACAACGCCGATGCTGTTTCGTAACCTAACTGAGATCTAAGGCGGCCCGGCGACTACGCACAGCGCACACCGGAAGCAGTTTAAGGACACGCAATCTTGACCAACGACGGCCTGCATCGGCACGGACCTGTAGTCAGTCGACCTGTTTTCGGTGTCATCGGGGGGGTCGTAGGGGGCATCGTCATTGCGGGCGGTTTGTTGGCGTCGACCGTCCACGCCGACCCGGGCGCCGACGCTGTGGCAAAGCTCAACGAGCTGTCGCGGCAGGCTGAGCAAACGACCGAAGCGATGCACACCGCGCAGTTGGACCTGACCAACAAACTCCGGGCCCAGGCGTCGGCCGACAAGCAACTCACCGACATGCAGGCCGCGGTGAGCGTGGCACAGGTCGAGTTGACGATGTTCCGGTCATCGGTCGACAAGGTCGCCGCGGCCGCGTACATGGGCGGCCACACCGACGATATGGCCGCGATCCTCACGGCGGAATCACCCCAGGGCCTGATCGACAAACTTGCGGTGCAGCGAGTCATGGCTGCCGAAATGGCGGCGCAGCTGACCAACTATCGGCAGCTGAGCGACGTGGCCCTGCAGGCCAAGGACGCATCGGCGAAGTTGGCGGCCGAAGCCAGGACCGCCGCCGGGGAGGCCGCGAAGGTTCGTGCCGAACTGCACGCCAAGCAGACCCAGCTGCAGGTGCAAATCGCCGTCGTGAAGTCACAGTACGGTTTGCTCTCCCCCCCGCAGCGGGCCGCGCTGGCCGCCCCCGGGCCGGTGCCGGCGGCACGTCCGGCACCCGCGCCCGCTCCGGAAGTGCTGGCTGCCGCTCCGCCCGAGTTGACCGTGCCCGACGCGATCGCGCCGCCTGAGATGCCGGCACCCGAGTTGCCCATGCCCGAGGCGCCCGCGCCGGAGGCGATCGCGCCGCCGTTCGGTGGGGCCGGCGAAGGTGCGATCGCGGTGCAGGCCGCGCTGACTCGCGTCGGTTCACCGTACTCGTGGGGCGCGGCCGGTCCCGGCGCGTTCGACTGCTCGGGTCTGGTGATGTGGGCCTTTCAGCAGGCCGGCATTTCGCTGCCGCATTCCAGCCAGGCTCTGGCATCGGGCGGTATACCCGTATCGCGGGACGAGTTGCAGCCCGGCGATGTCGTGAACTACTACGCCGACGCTTCGCACACCGGAATCTATGTCGGCGACGGAATGGTGGTGCATGCGCCCACTTATGGCCAGCCGGTGAGGGTGGTTCCGCTTGACGGCGCCGGCCCGTTCCACAACGCGCGCCGTTACTGACCTTCTCCCGCGGCCGCAGCGCAGGTGGCCGTGGGTGGTGGCTGTTTTCCTGACTCTCGCCGCCACCGCGGTGACTTTCGCGGTCCGGGCGCTCCCGTCGGCTCCTGAATCCGACGCGACGACGGCGCATCCGGCGGCGCCGACGATACCGGCCCTGGTCGTCGGGGATCACCGTGCCGTCGCGCTGATCAGTCTGGGCGGTTCACGCACGGACGTCCTGCTGAACCGGGTGGCCGACGACATCGGACCGGTGGTTGCGGCGGTCGAGGCGTTCTGGGGTACCGACTGGGCCCACGAGATCGTCGTCATCGCAACAGATTCCACCGATCAGTTTATCGAGCAGGCGGGGGCGGACGGCCGGCGCGCCGACACCGCCGCGGTGGCGGTGGCCGATCGGGCCGACGCGTCGCTGCGGATCGCCACCGGCCAACGAGTGGTGCTCGCACCCGGCGCCGCGGCCATGAGCGGGCCGGCGTTGCGGATCGTGCTGACCCACGAACTCTTCCACCTCGCGTCGCGTACCGACACCGCGACCGGCGCCCCGCGCTGGCTGACCGAAGGCGTCGCCGACTACGTCGCCAGACCCGCTCCCGAGCCCGCCCTGCGGGCACGTGTCGCCACCGCCACCGCGCTGCCCTCCGACGCCGAGTTCGCGGGCGACGCCGCCGCGCTGTCGGCGGCTTACGACAGGTCATGGCTGTTCGCCCGATTCGTTGCCGACCGGTACGGGCATGCGACCCTACGGAAGCTGTACCTGCGGGTGTGCGGTACCGACCATGCCGATGTCGGGACGGCCCTGCGGGACACGCTCGGCAAAACTCCCGCCGAGGTGCTCGGCCAATGGCGCCGCTGGGCCGTGGACGGATCGTCTCGATGACACGCGTCCTGTTGGTGACCAACGATTTTCCGCCCCGCCCGGGCGGAATCCAGTCGTACTTGGAGAACTTGGTGACCAGGGCGGCGCGCACACCCGGTCACGAGGTGACGGTCTACGCCCCGGATTGGAAGGGCGCCGGCCCCTATGACGCGGCGGTCGCCGCACTGCCACTGGAGGTGGTCCGCCATCCGGGCACCCTGATGCTGCCCCAGCCGGCTGTCGCAGCCCGGATGTCCCGCCTGATCGCCGATCGAGGCATCGACGCAGTCTGGTTCGGCGCGGCCGCGCCGCTGGCGCTGCTTGGGCCGCACGCGCGCCGGGCGGGTGCCTCCCGGGTGCTCGCGAGCACCCACGGGCACGAGGTGGGGTGGTCGATGCTCCCGGTCGCCCGTTCGGCGCTTCGCAGGATCGGCGACGGTGCCGACGTCGTGACCTACGTCAGCCACTACACCCGGTCTCGCTTGGCCCCGGCGTTCGGACGCCATTGCACTCTCGAACATCTGCCGCCGGGAGTCGACACGCAGCGGTTCCGGCCCGACCCGGCCGCGCGCGCCGAGATGCGAACCCGCTACGGGCTCGGCGAGCGGCCCATAGCTGTATGCGTGTCACGTCTGGTTCCCCGCAAGGGCCAGGACATGTTGATCCGAGCGCTGCCCGCGATCCGCCGTCGAGTCGATGGTGCCGGGCTGGTCATCGTGGGCGGCGGGCCGCACCTGAAGCTACTTCGCCGACTGGCCGTCGACATCGGAGTCGCCGAGCACGTGACCTTCACCGAGGGCATCCCCTTCGCCGAACTGCCCGCGCACTACGCGCTCGGGGACGTGTTCGCGATGCCGTGCCGCACCAGGGGAGGGGGCCTCGACGTCGAGGGGCTGGGCATCGTGTTCCTCGAGGCATCGGCCACCGGCATTCCGGTGGTGGCCGGGAACTCCGGCGGGGCGCCGGAGACCGTCTTGGAGGGACGGACCGGATATGTGGTCGACGGCCGCGACGTCACCGGGATCGCCGAGGCGGTTGGCGGACTGCTCGCCGACCCCGACGCGGCCGCGAGGATGGGCGCCTCGGGCCGCGAATGGGTGATCGACCAGTGGCGCTGGGATGTCCTGGCCGCGCGACTGTGCGGCCTGCTCGCCTAGAGCACCCGATACATCTCTTCGATCTCGGCGGCGAACTTCTGCGCGATCACTTTTCGCTTGACCTTCAACGTGGGGGTCAGTTCACCGGTTTCGATGCTGAAATCGTTAGGAAGAATCCGGAATCTGCGGATCGCCTCGGCATGCGAGACCGCCTTGTTCGTGTCCGTGACGGCGTCGTCGACGTCGGCGATCAGATCCGGGTCGTGTGTCAGTTCGGCCAGCGCGAAGTATTTGCCGCGGCGGTGCTTCCAGTTCTCCAGCCCTTCCGGGTCGATCGTGATCAGGGCGGTGATGTAGGGGCGTGCATCGCCGATGGCGACGGCGTGACTGATGAGTGGGTGGGTGCGCAGGTGATCCTCGAGGGTCTCGGGGGCGAGTTTCTTGCCGCCGGCGGTCACGATGATCTCTTTCTTGCGTCCGACGATGGTGAGGAATCCGTCCTCGTCGATGGTTCCGATGTCACCGGTATGAAACCAGCCGTCCGTGACGGCGTCGGCGGTCGCTGCCGCGTTGTTCCAGTATTCGCCGAACACCACACCACCGCGGACCAGTAGTTCGCCATCCTCGGCGATTTTCATGCTGTTGCCTGGCAACAGCTTTCCCGCACTTCCGACCTTCATGTCCTCGACATGGTTGATGGTGATAGCTGCGCTGGTTTCGGTCAGGCCGTACCCTTCGTAGACGGTCACTCCGATGCCGCGGTACAGGTGGCCAAGCCGTGGCCCCAACGGCGCGCCGCCGGAGATCGACGCGGTGCAGGCGCCGCCCAGCTCCCCTTTCATCTTCTCGTACACCAGTTTGTCGAAGAGTGCGTGTGCCAGCCGAAGGAAGAGATTGGGACCGCGCGTTGTCTCCTGGCCCCGGCTGTAGGCGATCGCGGTTCTGGAAGCCAGGGCGAAGATGGTGGCCATATCGTCGTTGACGGCTTTTCGCTCGGCGCTGATCAACACCTTCTCGAACACCCGCGGCACCGACACCACGACGGTCGGCCTGAATACCGCGAACGTCGCCAGCAGGTTCTTGATGTCGCTGGTGAATCCCACGGTCACCTTGTTGTGCAGCGCGGCCATCGTGATCGCCCGGGCCATCACGTGCGCCAACGGCAAGAACACCAGCAGGCGCTCCCCGGCAGCGAGCAGGGAGGGGACCGATGCGCGCGCACCCCGAAGCTCATATAGCAGGTTGGAGTGGGTCAGCAGGCAGCCCTTGGCATGCCCCGTGGTGCCCGACGTGTAGATGAGCGTGGCGGGGTCGCTGGACCGAATCGCCTGCACCCTGTTCGCCACCTCACCGGCGCCCACGGATGCACCCAGGTCGGCGAGTTCATCGAGCGCGCGGGAGCCGTCGGTGTCGATGACCAGTGTGCGTCGCAGCTGCGGGAGGTCGGTGGCAAGTTCGGCGACGGTGGCCACTTGATCGGCGGTTTCGGCGAACACCACCACCGCGCTCGAGTCCCGCAATATCCACCGCAACTGCTCCTGCGTGGAGTTCGCGTAGATCGGGACGGTTACAGCGCCGACGCTGAGGATCGCCAGGTCCAGGATCGTCCACTCGTACCGGGTTGCGCTCAGGATGGCCACCCGGTCGCCCGGTTGCACCCCAAGGGCGATCAAACCTTGTGCCGCCGAACGGATCTCGCCGGCTGCCTGAGCGCTGGTGACCTTCACCCACTGGCCGTCGATCAACCTCTCGTAGAGGGGACACTCGGGGTCGTCGCGCTCGTAGAGGTACACGATCGATACGACGTCGTCCGTCTCCTCGACGGTGAAGGTTGCCGGGACGCTCAGCTCACGCAATGCACCGCACCTCCGGGGTCCCAACGACTCTCGTCCAGCGTAGTGGCAGGGGTACGACCTCGGCGGCGCCTTCACCGTTGTCGGCCGGGGCGCGCTGTGCCGGGGCGTCGCTGTGCGGGAGGCGCCCGGGGTATGTGAAGCTATGGCGATGCATAGCATCGAGGTGGCTGACGAGACGTTTGTGGCCGCCCCCGGCGAAGCGGTGGGTGCCGTCATCGCAGATCCGGGCCGCTGGCGGCGCTGGTGGCCCGACCTACGACTGGAGGTCATCGAGGACCGCCGCGAGAAGGGCATCCGGTGGGGTGTCACCGGTGGCGTGACGGGGACGATGGAGATCTGGCTAGAGCCGATGCTCGACGGTGTCGTCCTGCACTACTTCCTGCACGCCGAGCCGTCCGGGGCGGCGGCCGGGCAGTTGGCCAAGATGGACCTCGCCGCGATGACGCATCGGCGCAGGGTCGCCGGCAAGCGGATGTCCTTCGAGGTCAAAAACGAATCGGAAGCGGCGCGACCGTTGGGGACGGCGGCGGTGCGCTGACTCGGTTACTGAAGTGCTCGCCAGTGCTCGTTACCGAAGTGCCCGGTTACTGAAGGGGTTTGGTGCAGGGTTGCTGAAGTCGCGCTCGGAAAGGGTAGCGTGGCGTTTCGGCGGACCGACGAAGACACAGCAGAGGCAGGCGGCTTCCCCGTGGCGGACAAGACGATTCAGACCATCTATATCGAGGCCGATCCCGGCACCGTGATGGACGTGATCGCCGATATCGGTTCCTATCCCGAATGGGTCAAGGAGTACAAGGAGACCGAGGTCCTGGACCGCGATGCAACGGGCAACCCGCGGATCGCCCGGCTGGTACTCGACGCCGCGGTACTCAAGGACACCATGGTGCTGGAGTACGACTGGCACGCCGACCGGCAGTCCGTGCGGTGGTGGCTTGTGTCAAGTTCGCTGCTCAAGGCGCTCGACGGGGTATACCGGTTGGCGCCGAGCGGAACGGGCACCGACGTGACATACGAGCTTTCGGTGGATCTGATGATCCCGATGATCGGGTTGCTCAAGCGCAAAGCAGAACGGCGGCTGACCGACACCGCACTGAAGGACCTGAAGAAACGAGTCGAGGGCTGAGGGAGTCCAGCGATCCCGATGTCCCCGCCCCCGCGCCGATAGGCTTCTTCCTGGGCAAGGGGGGGGTAGGTAAGTCGACCCTGGCCGCGGCGACCGCGGTGCGCGAGGCCCGGTCCGGTCAGCGTGTGCTCGTCATATCCACCGACCAGGCTCACTCGATCGGAGACGTGCTGGGCGTTTCGGTGCCCCCCGGCGGCAGCGACCCGGTGCGGGTTCTGTGCGATTTGGAGACCGGCCCCGCCGATGCCCGCGGCGGCCGGCTCGACGCGCTGGCGTTGGACACCCTGGCGTTGCTGGAGGACCAGTGGCGTGCGATCGCCAGCCCGCTGGCCGGGCGATTCCCCCAGTCGGATCTGGGGGGCGTTGCCCCAGAAGAGCTCTCGGCGGTGCCCGGAATCCAGGAGGTGCTCGGCCTGCACACCGTGAGCAAGCTGGCGCAGTCGGGGGAGTGGGATCGCGTCGTCGTCGACTGCGCGTCCACCGCCGACGCGCTACGCATGCTCGCCCTGCCGTCGGCGCTGGGGCTGTACATGGAGCGGGCCTGGCCGAGGCACCGCAGGCTCAGCACTGTCGTCGACGACCGGTCGGCGGCGATGGTCGAGCTCGTCGAGCGCATCGCCGTGGCGCTCGAGGAATTGTCCGCGCTGCTGGCCGACCCCTTGAGAGTCACTGTTCACTTGGTGCTCACTCCGGAGCGCGTCGTTGCCGCGGAGGCCGTCCGCACCCTTGGCTCGCTGCGGCTGCTGGGACTTAGCGTGTCCGAAATCGTCGTGAATCAGGTTCTGGTGCAGGATGATTCGTTCGAGTACCGTAACCTGCCCGCGCACCCCGCGTTCGACTGGTACGCCAAACGGATCGCCGACCAGCAGGCCGCGCTCGCCGATTTCGCGCGCGTCACCGACGATGCCGAGATGATTTTGCTGCCGCAGCGGGCCGGCGAGCCCATCGGCCCCAAGGCGCTTGGCGACCTGCTCGATTGCGCCCGGCGGGCCGGTAGTACGCCACCCGGCGCGCCGCTTCGAACGGTGGTCGACCAGGAATCGGGATCTGGATTAGAGACGGTTTACCGGGTGCGGATAGAGTTACCGCAAGTCGACACCGCGGCACTCGCTTTGGGCCGCGTCGGCGACGACCTGATCATCGGCGTGGGCGGGATGCGCAGGCGCGTGCGGTTGGCCTCGGTCCTCCGGCGGTGCCTGGTGATGGGCGCCGAGCTCAAGGGCAATGAGCTGACCGTACGCTTTCAACCCAATCCGGAGGTGTGGCCGAAATGACCAGCCAGCCACCGTTCGGGCACGGGGACCTCGGCCCGGAACTGCGTCGGCTGGCGCAGAGTCTGCTCGAGCAGGTCGACCCGGCGGTCCGGGCGCTGGCGGCACTGGCCGCCGCGCGTACCGCCGAGGGAACCGGCAAATGCCAGCAGGTCTGGTGTCCGGTCTGCGCCGTCGCGGCGGTGGTGGCGGGCGAGGACCATCCTCTGCTGGGTGTGATCGCCGAGCACAGCGCCGGCCTCCTATCGGTGTTGCGGGCCATGGTCGACTCGTCGGACACAGGCTCGCAGCAGGCCAAGCCCCTGCGACCGGAGGAGCCGGCGGAACGGCCGCCGGCCGGCGACCGGTATCACCACATTCCGATCACCATCGACGAGTGAACGCCGGGTAACGCACCGCTTTATGGTGGCATCTGCACGGGGTGGGTAAAGTTGGCCCTCAAAGCACCGTCCGGTGCGCCCCTGAGCGGAGGGTTCATGTGGTACTGGCTGTTCAAATACATCTTCATGGGGCCACTGCTGTCGCTCCTCGGACGGCCGAAGGTCGAAGGGCTTGAACACATTCCGTCGAAGGGGCCGGCGATCCTCGCCAGCAATCACCTGGCCGTGGCCGACAGTTTCTATCTGGTGTTGGTCGTGCGGCGTCGCATCACCTTCCTCGCCAAGGCGGAGTATTTCACCGGTACCGGGCTGAAAGGCCGGTTCATCCGCTGGTTCTACACGGTGGCCGGACAGGTCCCGATCGACCGCACCGACGCCGACTCCGCACAGGACGCCCTCGACACCGCCGTGCGCATCCTGTCGGAGGGCAAACTGCTCGGCATGTACCCGGAGGGCACCCGCTCGCCCGACGGCCGGCTGTACAAGGGCAAGACGGGATTGGCGCGACTCGCGCTGGAAACAGGAGTTCCGGTCATTCCGGTTGCGATGACCGGCACCGACGTCGTCAACCCGCCCGGTGCCAGAATGTGGCGGTTCGGACGGGTTACCGTGCGCATCGGCGAGCCGATGGACTTCTCCCGTTTCGAAGGCCTGTCGGGAAACCAGTTCATCGAGCGTGCAGTTACTGACGAAGTGATCTACGAGCTGATGCAGTTGTCCGGCCAGGAGTACGTTGACATCTACGCGACGTCGCTCAAAGCCGGTGCAACGCCGGCTTCGGCGACCCAACGGCCAGACCGGATTCCGGAGACGGCGGCCGGCTGACCTCGTGCGGGCGGCCGGCCGCCCGCCCCGCGGCGAAGATCACCGCCAGCGCCCACCACACGTAGGACCCGCCGGCCAGCTGACGCCACCACGCCGCGTCGGTTTCGTGGTGTTCGGTCATCAGAGTTATCGGGGTCCACGTCAACAAGGCCCATCCCACGAGGGTCGTGGCCGCCAACATGTGGTTGCGGTGCCGGAAACCCAGCGTCGCGGTGACGATCAGGGTTGGAAACGCCCAAACCCAGTGGTGTGACCAGGAAACCGGCGACACCACGAGACCGAACAGCGCCACGCAGATCAGCGCGAGCGCCGACTCCGGTCCAGTGCTCGCGTTCAGGACCTGCCGTACCACCCACACGGTCAAGCCCAACACGACCAGGCAGGCCGATACCCACAGCACGAAATGCGCGCCCCCGCCCAGACCGAGCCGCGCCAGCCCGCCGGCGATGTTCTGATTGGTGTTCAGTGTCGCGGTGCCGATCCGGTCGGTGTCGCGCACCGTCGTCGTCCAGTACTCCAGCGAATCACGCCATGCCAGTGCGCACCCGAACAGGGTCGCGCCGGCGAACGTCGCCAGCGCGGTGAGCACGGCGCGCCGGTCCCTGCGCAGGACGAAGTACAGCAGGAACACCGCGGGGGTGAGTTTGAGCGCGATCGCCAACCCGAGCAGCATGCCGCGCGGCCACGGCGTGCGTCGCGGCAGGCAGTCGGCGATCACCAACGTCATCAGCACGACGTTGATCTGACCGAAGTCAAGATTGGAGCGGATCGGTTCGAGCCAGAGGACGGCCGGCGCCACGACCGCCGCGGCCAGCCAGCTGCGGCGTACCCATGCCGGCTCGCGTGTCATGGCACTCCATCCGGGGCCGTCCGACCACACCTCGAGCCTGGTCAGCACCAGCACGGTCGAGACGACCAGCAGCAGCAGCGTCGCCGTTGTGATGGCAACTCCCGCCGCGGGCAACGAGAGCCACGCGAACGGGGCGAACGCGATGGCGGCCAGGGGCGGATATGTGAACGGCAGGTCCACCCCGGCCCGGGTGTGGAACGAGGCGTCGGCGGTGTAGAGGGGGTGGCCGTCCAGCCAGGCACGGCCCCCCATCCGGTAGACGTCGATGTCGATCCGGTATGGCGAGTGCCCAAGCAACCGCCATACCGAATAGCCGAAGGCGGCGGCGGTGAGCAGTTGGAACAACCGCCACCCGACGCGCCGGGGGCCCATGTCAAGCCACCGCTGAGTATTCATGACCCGACCAGCCTATCCGCGCCGCTGAGCTATCAGGGGTACCGCGCCGCCGAGCCCTCGGTTGGCGTATGTTTTGTGGCCGTGTCGGGCGAGTTGGTATTGCACCTGATGGCTCCCGGGAGGATGCCGCTGGTTTGCTGTCTTGTCGCGTTCATTCTGACCTTCTTCGTTACGCGCACGATCGTGCGTTACATCCGTTCGCAGGCCGACAGCGACCGCCCGAAGCGTTGGTGGCAGCCGCGCAACATCTCCGGTAGCGGCGGGGTGCACATCCATCACGTGGTCATCGGTGTCGTGCTGGTGCTGGTGTCGGGTGTCACGATGGTCACGCTCGCCGTAGACGGCTCTGTAGAGGCGTTCACGGTGGCCGCGGTGTTCTTCGGCATCGGTGCGGCGCTGGTACTCGACGAGTTCGCGCTCATCCTGCACCTGGAGGATGTGTACTGGGCGGAGGACGGCCGGACGTCGGTGGACGCGGTATTCGCGGCGGTGGCCATCGCGGGCCTGCTGATCATGGGTTTCAGCCCGCTGTCCTTCCTCCATGTGACCATCTGGCGCGAGGATGATTGGCCGTGGGCCAGGCTTGCGGTCGTCGCTGTGGCGCTGCTGACCCTGCTCCTGGCGGTAGTGGTGATGCTCAAGGGCAAGGTATGGACCGGTTTGGTCGGCATGTTCGTCACACCGTTGCTGATCATCGGCGCCATGCGGCTGTCACGGCCGCACGCACCGTGGGCACGCTGGCGCTACACGGGCAATCCTCGCAAGATGCACCGGGCTCTGGAACGTGAACGGTGGCTGCGCCGCCCGGCCATACAGGCAAAGCTCTGGTTACAGGACGCGATTTCGGGTATGCCGAAATTCCCGGACGACAAGGAGACCGACGCCGAACTCGATCGGGAGATCCACGCGGCCGCCCCGCCTCCCGGGCGCTCCCGGCCCCCTGAGTCCGAACCCGCCGTTCGGCAGGCTGGATAGGGGTCTACGCGTGCGGTATTTCTACGACACTGAGTTCATCGACAACGGGCGCACCATCGAGCTGATATCGATCGGCGTGGCCGCCGAGGACGGCCGCGAATACTATGCCGTCTCCACCGAGTTCCCGGTGGACCAGGCCGGACGCTGGGTGCGCAGGCACGTCCTGCCCAAACTTCCCCCGCCTGCATCGCCCCTGTGGAGGTCGCGCCGCACCATCCGAGGGGACCTCGAAGAGTTCTTCGGTATCGACGGCGACCAGCCGATCGAGCTGTGGGCCTGGGTCGCCGCCTACGACCACGTGGCGCTGTGCCAGCTGTGGGGTCCGATGACGAGCCTGCCGCCGCAGATCCCGCGGTTCACCCGGGAACTGCGGCAATTCTGGGAGGACAGGGGGTGCCCGCGCATGCCGCCCCGCCCGCAGGACACCCACGACGCACTCGTCGACGCGCGGCACAACCTCCGGCGTTTCCAGATCATGACGGACGTCCGCAGCGCGGCGTGGGCGGCTTCCCGCGGGTAAACCCGCTGTTGGGGCCGGTTAACATATACGGGTGAACTGGACCGTCGACGTGCCCATCGATCAGCTGCCGTCGCTGCCGCCGCTACCCGACGACCTGCGCCGGCGCCTGGACGACGCGCTGGTCCGGCCCGCCGCGCAGCAACCCAGCTGGGACGCCGATCAGGCGAAGGCAATGCGCACGGTACTGGAGAGCGTGCCGCCCGTCACGGTTCCGTCGGAGATCGAGAAACTCCACTCGCAGCTGGCCCAGGTCGCGCGAGGCGAAGCGTTCCTGCTGCAGGGCGGCGACTGCGCCGAAACGTTCGCCGACAACACCGAGCCGCATATCCGCGCCAACATCCGCACCCTGCTGCAGATGGCCGTCGTGTTGACCTACGGAGCCAGCATGCCCGTGGTCAAGGTGGCCCGCATCGCCGGCCAGTACGCCAAACCGCGGTCGTCGAACATCGACGCGCTGGGGTTGAAGTCCTACCGCGGCGACATGGTCAACGGCTTCGCCCCGGACGCGGCCGTTCGCGAGCACGACCCGTCGAGACTGGTCCGCGCCTACGCCAATGCCAGCGCCGCGATGAACCTGGTCCGCGCCCTGACCTCCTCGGGCCTCGCATCGCTGCACCTGGTCCACGACTGGAACCGCGAATTCGTCCGCACCTCGCCGGCGGGGGCGCGCTACGAGGCCCTGGCCGCCGAGATCGACCGCGGCCTGAGCTTCATGACGGCCTGCGGTGTCAATGACCGCAACCTGGATACCGCCGAGATCTACGCCAGCCACGAGGCTCTGGTGCTCGACTACGAACGCGCGATGCTGCGGCTGGCCGACCCTATCGGGCACCCCGGCGAGCCGAAGCTCTATGACCTGTCAGCGCATTACGTGTGGATAGGGGAGCGCACCCGCCAGCTCGACGGTGCCCACATCGCCTTTGCGGAGGTGATCGCCAACCCCATCGGCGTCAAGCTGGGCCCGACGATGACACCGGAGCTGGCGGTGGAGTACGTCGAGCGTCTCGACCCCAATAACACACCGGGCCGGCTGACGATGATCACGCGCATGGGCAACAACAAGATTCGCGACGTGCTGCCCCCGATCATCGAGAAGGTGCAGGCCACCGGGCGCCAGGTCATCTGGCAGTGCGACCCGATGCACGGCAACACCCATGAGTCGTCCACCGGCTACAAGACCCGACACTTCGATCGTATCGTCGACGAGGTGCAGGGCTTCTTCGAGGTGCATCGCGCGCTGGGCACTCATCCCGGCGGCATCCACGTCGAGATCACCGGCGAGAACGTCACGGAATGTCTCGGCGGCGCGCAGGACATTTCCGATCACGATCTGGCGGGCCGCTACGAGACGGCGTGCGACCCCCGCCTCAACACCCAGCAGAGCCTGGAATTGGCGTTCCTGGTGGCGGAGATGCTGCGGGACTGACCCCTCAGGCGGGTCCGTCGGCTGCCGGACGGCGCCGGCGCACCACCGAAGTGCCCGCCTGCCTAATCGCGCTGGGCAGGTCGATGCTCTCAACGATCTGGCTGACGAGTTTAGGGAAGTCGAGCCTGGCGACCAGATCGTTGAGATCCAGCCGCGACACGATGTCGTCGACGTCGAGCCGCGACACGAGTTCGTCCACATCGAGCCGGGCGACGATCGCGTCGACATCGATATGCGCGACGATCGCGTCCAGATCGATCCGCGCCATGATGGCGTCGATGTCGATCCGCGCCATGATGGCGTCGATGTCAAGGGGGCGCCGCGTCTCGCTGCGCAGGTAGGACAGGACCCCGGAGACGTCGTTTCGCGCGCGCCGCACCAGGCCACCGACAATGGGCAATTCATCGAACATGCGTCAACTCCGCGCAATCCAGTAGGTCATGTGCGCATTGTGCCCGCACGGGCACGTCCGCGCGGACGGAAAACGCCAAGCGTTCACCCGATCAACCCGGTCAAGTTGCTGCCCAGTACCCACGCCGCGGCCGCGACCGCGCCGGTGAGCAGCAGGACCGCGAGCATCCACAGCACCGTGACCCGGCGTGCGCGTTGACGTGCCCAGGCGAATTCGGCCATGTCGATGCCCGCGAACAGCCGTGCGGGTGCCATGAACTCGGGCGCACCGCTTTCATTGAGGTCTTCGTCGAGCGCTTCATCGACCATGCCCTGCCCGCGCCAGTCGTCGGGGCCGCGGGTCATCGCGCGGGTGGGCCGCTGGCTCGAGGCCGTGATGGAGGGCGTGGTCGAGGGCGGGAAAGCCGGTGCTCGTCGCTGCCGGCTCCCCGGTGCCGCGGTGGTGTCCGGCCGGGCTTGATCCCGATGGGCGGTGGCATGCTGTGCGGAATTGCGCGGTGCCGGGACGGTGAAGGGCGGCAACGACAGTTCCTCGGCGATCACCTCGACCGCGGCCGCCATCGCCTCCGCGTCCGCGTAGCGGGCGTCCGGGTCGCGCGCGCCGGCCCGCAGAACCAGCCGGTCGAACTGCGAGGGAACGCCGTCGATGGCTTCGCTGGGGGCGGGCACGTCGCCCTCCACCCGGGAGTAGGCCGTCGCCAGCGCGGTGTCGCCGATGAAAGGCGTTGTGCCGGTGAGCAATTCATAGGTGAGGATGCCGACCGAGTAGATGTCGCTGCGGGAGTCGGTCACTCCGGTGCTGACTTGCTCGGGAGATAGGTAGGCCGCGGTGCCCAGGATGACGCTCGCCGACGTGATCCCGGCCTGCGCGACCGCCCGCACCAGCCCGAAGTCAGCCAGTTTGACCGCGCCCTCGTCGGAGATCAGCACGTTTTCCGGCTTGATGTCACGGTGCACGAGGTCGGCGCGATGTGCTGCGGCCAGGCCGCGCAGCACCGGCCGCAGCACCGCGACCACCGCGTGCGGCGGCATCGGCCCGCGCTCCGCCAACAGCTCGCGCAGGGTGCCGCCTTCGACGAGTTCCATGACCAGGTATGGGTGTCTGCCGTCCATGCCCTGGTCGTAGACAGCGACCAGCGCCGGGTTGGTGAGCCGGGCCGCGGCCCGCGCCTCCAGCCGGAAGCGGGTGAGGAACCGCTCGTCACCCGCGTAACGGGCATCCATCACCTTCAGTGCGACCGGGCGGTCCAATCTGGTGTCCAGTCCGCGGTACACGGTCGACATGCCGCCGGCGGCGATCGGCGTCTGCACGCGGTAGCGCCCTTCCAGTAGGGCGCCCTGCAAAGGGTCGCGCGCAACGGGTGCGGTCACGGGGCAATCGTAGGTGTCAATCCGGCCGATCCCGGTCTTAGACTTGTGGGCCGTGAGCACCTTTCCCGCCGGTGAGGACGTACTCGACGCCGGCGAGCCGGTTTTCAGCCTGCCCGAAGTCGCCGCAATGCTGAGAATCCCGGTGACCAAAGTGCACCAGCAGCTGCGCGACGGCCATTTGGTGGCCGTGCGTCGCGACGGGCAGGTGGTGGTGCCGAAAGTGTTCTTCACCGCCTCGGGTGCGATCGTCAAGCCGTTGCCGGGCTTGCTGGCGGTGTTGCGGGACGGGGGCTACCACGACACTGAGATACTGCGCTGGCTGTTCGAGGCCGACCCGTCGCTGACGCTGACGTTCGACGGTTCGCGCGACTGCGCCACAAACGCTCGCCCGGTCGACGCACTGCACGCCCACCAGGCCCGCGAGGTGGTGCGGCGCGCGCAGGCTTTGGCCTACTGAAGGGCCTACTGAAGGCCTACTGAAGGCCTACTGAGATCTGCGTAGGCCCACCCGGTCCAGCGCCCCTGCCGGGAAACGGTCGGCATGCAAGAGCGAATACCACGCGCCCAGCGCGCACGCGATCGCCATCAGTACGTGGAACCAGGAGTACATGCCGTGGGACCCGTCGGGTTTGAAGATCACCATGATCCAGGTGGAGAACCCGGCGATCGCGGCGATCGCGGCGCGCGACTGCGCCAGTGAAGACATCACCGCCAGCGGCCAGGTGTAGTACCAGGGTAGGGCGGCCGGCACGAACAGCACGACGACCACCATCGCCCACGCGATGCCGGTGAGTGCCTCGCGATCGGTGTGCCGGAACCGCCACCACAACAGCGGCAGTGCCACCGCGATGACGACGACACCGATGACGCGCGTGGCTTCCAGCACCGCGTAGAAGTTGACCGGAAAGAGCAGCCCGCCGATCGCGTTCGTCAGGTTTGCCACCGCCGTGGGCACGGTGAGCCAGTTGATGATCTTGACCGAGCCCGCGAGCGCTGTGAGCCATCCGAGCCCGACGTCTGCCAGCCAGGAAAGCATTGCGAACACCGCGACGAGGATTACCAGCGAGGCAGTGCCAGCCGTCAGGAAGGCCGGCGCTGCGGACAGGGCCCGGCGTCGCGGATCACGCAGCTGTCTCATCAGTACCCAGACCAGGAATGGAAGAGCCAGGATCGCAGTGGCTTTCACCGCGACGGCCACCGCCACCAACGTCACGCCGGCGATCGGATGGCGTTGCAGGGTCAGGGCGATCCCGGCCATCATCAGGCCGACCATCAGCATCTCGTTGTGCACCCCGCCCATGAGATGGATGATGACCAGCGGATTGAGCGCGCAGATCCACAGCGCCACCGCGCCGTTGGCCCCGATGTGGCGGGCGATGCGCGGCGCCGCCCACACCAGCATCGCCAGCCCGGGCAGCATGCACAGCCGCAGCACCATGGTGCCGCCGACCACGCTATCGCCGACAAGCGTGGTCACGAACTTCGCGACGAGGATGAACGCCGGACCGTAGGGTGCCGTCGTCGTGGTCCAGATCGGACTGACGTTGTCCAGCAGAATGTTCGGGTTTTCAATCGGCCCCACCGTGTAGGGGTCGAATCCGTCGCGCAGCAGCGCACCCTGCGCCAGATAGGAATAGGTGTCGCGGCTGAACACCGGCACCGATATCAGCAGCGGTGCGAGCCAGAAGCAGGTGGTCGCGATCATGGTGTACTCGTCGGTCCCGCCGTCGGCGACCCGGCGGCCCAGCCAGAGCCAGGCGAACAGCATGATCGCGACCCCGCCCCACAACAGCACCGACGACAGCACCAGGCCGTGGCCGAAACGCAGCCACGACAGGTGAAGGTATTCCAGCAGCGGGTCGTGCAGGCGGACGCTGCCCGCGCCCAGTCCGCCGGCGGTGATGAGCATGGCTCCCAGACAGCCGAGCAGCGCGGGCCTGGCCTCATCGGCGCAGGCGAACGCCATGAGCCGACGAAGCGGGTGTGGCAGCCGGTTGGCCGGCGGCGGCCCGGGGGAACGGGTTCCGGCGGTGGGCATCGCGTCAGGCGGAGCGGTTGGCGGCAAGCCGGGCCAGCTCGGTGAGGCCGGCCTTGGCCTGGTCGTGGATACGCGCGGCGTTGAGCGCGTGCAAGGCGCGGTCGGTGAGTGTGTCGATGCGGTGCTCGACCGCGGCCAGTGCGCCTACGGACTCGATCACTTCGCACAGCTTGGCAACCTGCCCGCCGGTCAGCTGTGTCCCGATCGAGCGGCGCAGCAGCTCGGCGGCGGACGGGTCGGACGTGCCGGCAAGTGCGACGGCCTCGGCCAGTAGCACGGTTCGCTTTCCGGACCGCAGATCGTCGCCGGCCGGCTTTCCTGTAACGGACGGATCCCCGAATACGCCCAGGACGTCGTCACGAAGCTGGAACGCTATGCCCAGATCGGTGCCCGCCTGGTGGAACACCGCCTGCACGTCGGGGCGGTCGGCCGCGGCGGCGGCGCCCAGCTGCAGCGGCCGGCTCACCGTGTAGGACGCGGTCTTGAACATGTTGACCCTCATCGCGGAGTCGATCGAATCCGCTCCGGTGGACTCGGCCACGATGTCGAGGTACTGGCCACCGAGGACCTCGGTGCGGATGTCGGACCAGACCCGTTGGACTCGGCGGTGGGCGTCGGGGTCAAGGCCGCTGCCCGCGACGATGTCGTCGGCCCACACCAGCGACAGGTCGCCGAGAAGGATCGCGGCCGACATGCCGAAACGGCCCGGCGAACCGCGCCAATTACGGGCCCTGTGGAGCGCGGCGAACTGCATGTGCACGGTCGGTCTGCCGCGGCGGGTGGCAGAGTCGTCGATGACGTCGTCGTGGACCAGGGCGCAGGCGTGCAGCAGTTCCAGCGCCGCGCACACCCGCAAAATCTCGTGCGGAACGTCGCGGGGAGCCGGGTCGTCGGCCAGTGCGCGCCAGCCCCAGTAGGCGAACGCGGGCCGCAGCCGTTTGCCGCCGTGCAGCACGAACTCGACCAGTGCGGAAACCAGACCGTCGTAGTCGTCGCCGATGTGCGCGGCCGCGGCCTTGCGGTCGGCGAGGTAGCGCCGTAACTGGTCGGTCACGGCGGTGACGATTTCGACGGCCGATGGGGCTGCTGCCTCGACGCTCAGCGCTGCGCCCCTTTCTGCTACATGCACGACGGGCGGATTGCCGGTCGATCAAGGGTAGAGCGTAGTTCTGTGTATTGGTGGTTAGGCGGGTTCGATCAGTCCCGCTCGTACGGATTGGACATGCGGGGCGATCGGTCCCGGGACTGCCACGCCAGCATGCCGACGATGGCCGCCGCGAGGAGCGCCGAGACACCGAGCACCTTGGCGCCGCCGATGAACGACCGGGTACTGGGGTCGGTGTATCGGGCCTGGGCACTCATGGTGTTGACGATCCCCGGCTTGAGATTCCAGCGCGCGACGTCGCTGGAGATGCGGTCACCGTTGGTGGAGGTGATCTCGCCCGGGAATGAGATGGTCAGCTGGACTTCGGCATCCTGGGACGTCAGTGATGTCAGGTCGACGCGGCCGTCGAAGATGACCAGGTTGCCTGCCCGGCGCAAGGACAGGTCGACGCCCGCGGCGTCGTCGTTCATGTTCGCCAGCTGGGGCAGTTCGGCGAACGTCAGATTGGAGAACACCGCCTGCGATCCGACGAAGCCGTCGCGGTTGTACGGAGAGACCGCGACCTTCTGGACGAACGGCAGGTCTTTCTCGAACTGCGGACCCTTGTCGTCGTCGTCTCTTGGCATCGTCGCGGCGATGATCTGCCCGGAGACCTCGTCGTCGGGTGAGACCGTGATCGAGGCACGGATGCGCACGCATCCGACGGCCAGCGGCGTGAGGACGAGCAGCAGCACAGCCAGCGCGATTAGACGCAGGTGGCGGGGATGGCGGCGCACCCGGTCATCGTGCCAGATGGCACCAGGTGGCGGAGCGTTGAGATCGGGTATCCCGGTCGTGGTCACAGGGGAAGCCTGCGGGCGAGCACCGCGAACGGTCGCGGATCGCCGGCGAAGTGATAGCCGCGGATCACATCGGTGAAGCCCAGCCGGCGATAGAGCCGCCATGCCCGGTTGCACTCTCCGCTGATCTCCGGTGTCGAGAGCAGGACGTGGGCCTCTTCGCGCCCGTCGAGGAGCCGGCGGATCAGGGCTTCGCCGAGGCCGTGGCCCTGGGCGTGGGGGTGGATGTGCAGTTCGGTCAATTCGAAGTAGTCCGTCATCAGCCGGTCGATCTCGGCGGTGGGGGTGCCGGTGCGGCGCAATCCCTGAACCACCTGCTGCTGCCACCACTGGTCGGGCGCCCCGCAGTAGCCGTAGGCCACTCCGAGAAGCTGCCCGCCGGCGAGCGCGGCGCGGTCGAGGTGTTCGGCGTCCTCGGCGGCTTCGATCGCGGCCACACCCTTCCATCCCGTCCGGCGGGTGTGTTCGAGCCACACCGAGGCCCTGTTGTCCTCGGTGCCACGCGGGTAGCGCATCGCATCCACGTACACCGAAAGCGCGTCTCCGAGTCGGCGTTGCATATCCAGCGGCGACAGATCGATCAGAACCGTCACCACCCCGGTTGCCCTTCCCGTCTGCGGCCGCGTCCACGGTGTAGCACGTCTCGTCCCGCTGTAACCGGGACACGGGCGGCGCCCGCCCCGTTATCGTCACCTGCGGCGGTGTGCATCCGGTTCGCTGGCTGCGCGTAGAATGTGTTCCAAACAAGGTGGTACGGCATAGGTTCTGCTCGTATCATCTCTGTTAGTGGTCCGTTATCCGCGGGCGACTCGGATGGTCAGGGCCGATTATGTCGGCAAGGAGGGACGGGATGCCACTCTCCGAGCACGAGCAGCGCATGCTCGATCAGATTGAGAGCGCTCTGTATGCCGAGGACCCCAAGTTCGCGTCCAGTGTGCGTGGGGCGACTCTACGCGCCCCGTCGGCGCAGCGCCGGATCAAAGGCGGGGTGCTCTTGGTGGTGGGCCTCGCGCTGCTGATCGCCGGGGTTCCGTTCTACTCGCAGAACCATGCGTTCCTTTTGATCAGCATCGTCGGTTTCATCGTGATGTTCGTCGGGGCCGTGATCGCCACCACGAGTCCGCGCAGCAAGGACAAGCCCGGTGCGCATCCCACCGG
>CAZEHT010000003.1:59510-87988 GCA_964511995.1 uncultured Mycobacterium sp. | reverse complement strand
CTGGGTTCGGCGATCGCCGCGCTGGTCCGCGGAAGGCCGGGGGTCGACGTATCTGCCACCGCGTCAGCGGGCCGGCTTCGGGCAGGACGGGTGAGTGCCGGCGGTGACCAGATCCGCCACCGCGCTCCGCGGATCCTTGCTGGTCACCAGGCCCTCCCCTACCAGCACCGCATCGGCGCCCGCACCGGCGTAGGCGAGCAGGTCTCCGGTCCCACGCACCCCGGATTCGGCCACCCGGATCACCTCGCTGGGCAGTCCGGGAGCGATACGGGCAAAGCAGTCGCGGTCCACCGCGAGGGTCTTCAAGTCGCGCGCGTTGACCCCGATCACCCTTGCGCCGGCCTGCAGTGCGCGGTCGGCCTCTCCCTCGGTGTGGACTTCGACGAGCGCGGTCATGCCCAGCGATTCGGTGCGGTCCAGCATCGATACCAGCGCGGGCTGGTCGAGCGCTGCCACGATCAGCAGCAGCATGTCGGCGCCGTGTGCGCGGGCCTCGTGAATCTGGTACGGCCTGACCACAAAGTCCTTGCGCAGCACCGGGATCGAGACCACCGCCCGCACCGCGTCCAGATCGTCCAGTGAACCGTGGAATCGTCGTTGCTCGGTGAGCACGCTGATGATGCGCGCGCCTCCGCTTTCGTAGGCGCGCGCCAGCTCCGCGGAGTCCGGGATGTGCGCCAGCCGACCACGAGATGGGCTGGCACGCTTGACCTCTGCGATCACCCCGATGCCGGGGGCGCGTAGCGCTGTCATCACATCCAGCGGCGGCGGGGCGGCGTTGGCCCTAGCCTTGATCTCGGCGAGGCTGATGACGGCTTCACGGGCGGCGACGTCCGCGCGAACTCCTTCGATGATGGAGTCGAGCACCGTCGCCGAACTCATTGTCGCCGTTCCTCTCGCCCGCTCGGGGATGACCGAATTCAAGAAGGGTAGCCGCCGCGACAGCCTCACTCGTCACCGACCCTCTGGGTTCGACTGCGGCGGGCCGTCGGTCGGGTCCTGACCCTCGTCGAGGGCATCCCAGATGGTCCGCTCCGACAGGGGGTTGCCCGCACCCGTCGAAACGTCGCCGGATTGGACGGCCGATCGCCGCGCGGAGGGCGGCGCGTATCTCGTCGCCGCAGCTCCCCCGGTCGCCGCGATGCGCATCAGCAGGACCGCGGCGAGCAGCGCGCATATGCCCGCCGACAACGTCAGTGCCGCACCCTCGAACCGTCGCTCGCTGCCGACCAGGTACATCACCGGCACCTCGGCCAGATCGGCGGCGCGCACCGCCACGTCGCGCAGCATCCACTGGCAGATCGCAAGGTAGGAGGCACCGGCGCTGGCTATCGCGACCAGGATGGCCAGCACCCGCAGTAGCCATCCCCGCACGGCCAGGCCCGCCACGGCCGCCACCAGCAGTGTCAGGGCCAGCGGAACCAGGGCACTCGACCACATGGCGCCGTTGAGCGTCGTCGTTTTCGGCTGTCCCAGACCGTCGAAGGTGCGGATGATCACCCACGGCATGCGCGAGGCGACCCACATGCCGAGCGCGGCGAGGATCAACAGCAGCTGGGCGAGCCGCATCTCGCGGCGACCCGACCCCCGGGCGGCGATGTCAATCATCGGATTCCCGCCGTGTCGTGGCGGAGGTCAGCGTCGCGGCCGCCGCGATCGCGCTGAGTACGGCTTTGGCTTTGTTGCTCGCCTCGTTGTACTCGTAGATCCCGTTGGAGTCCGCCACCACACCGCCGCCGGCCTGTACGTAGGCCGTGCCGCCCCTCATCAGCGCGGTGCGGATGGCGATCGCGAAATCGGCATTGCCGGCGAAGTCCAGGTAGCCCACCACCCCGCCGTACAGCCCGCGCCGGGTCTTCTCGACCTCCTCGATGAGTTCCATTGCGCGCACCTTCGGCGCACCCGTCAGGGTCCCCGCGGGGAAGCATGCCGTAACGGCGTCCAGCGCTGAGCGCCCCTCGGCGAGCAGCCCGGTCACCGTCGACACCAGGTGCATCACGTGGCTGTAGCGCTCGATGTGGCTGTAGTCCTCGACGCGCACGGTGCCGGGGACGCAGACCCGGCCCAGGTCGTTGCGGCCGAGATCGACGAGCATCAGATGCTCGGCGCGCTCCTTGTCATCGGCGAGCAAGTCCTTTTCGAGCAGCAGGTCCTCCTCTTCGGTCGCACCACGCCAGCGCGTACCGGCGATGGGATGCGTGGTCGCCCAACCCTCCTGGACCGTGACCAGCGCTTCCGGACTGGACCCGACAATCGAAAAGTCCGTCTCCCCAGCGTCATTCGGGATATTGAGCAGGTACATATACGGACTCGGGTTGGACACCCGCAGCATCCGGTAGACGTCGATCGGATCGGCTGCGGTTTCCATCTCGAACCGTTGCGAGGGCACCACCTGAAATGCCTCGCCGGCCCGGATGTCGCCCACCAGCTTGTCCACGATCACGGTGTACTGCTCGGCGGTGCGCTGGGAGCGATGTTCGGGGGCCGGTCGCTCGAATAGCGCCACGGTCGACGCCAGCGGCTGCCCCAGCGCCTCGGTCATGACCTCCAGTCGGGCCACGGCGTCGTCGTAGGCCTCATCGACACGCTCGTCGGTGCCGTTCCAGTTCACGGCGTTGGCGATCAGGGTGATGGTCCCCTCATGGTGGTCGACGGCCGCGATGTCGGTGGCCAGCAGCATCACCATGTCCGGCAACCGCAGGTCGTCCACGGCCAGTTCTGGCAGTCGTTCGAGACGGCGCACCAGGTCGTAGGCGAAGTAGCCCACCATCCCGCCGGAGAGCGGCGGTAGATCGGGTGGCCCGCCGGTGGCGAGCAGGGCAAGGGATTCGCGCAACGCCCGCAGGGGGTCACCCCCGCTGGGCGCATCCTGAGGGGTGGTGACGCCCAGCCAGGCCGCCTCCCCGCCTCGCACCGTCAGCGCCGCCGGGGAACCGGCACCAATGAACGACCAGCGCGACCACGACCTGCCGTTTTCCGCCGACTCCAGCAGAAACGTGCCGGGCCGGTTGGCGGCCAGCTTGCGGTACGCCGACAGCGGGGTTTCACTGTCAGCCAGCACCTTGCGTGTCACCGGAACCACGCGGTGCTCGGCTGCCAGCGCCCGGAAGTCCGCGCGCGTGGTTGTGTGAGGGTGCACGGGGCTTATCCTCGCAGACGAGCGAACCGTCCCGGGTAGCGTGACCGGTCATGAAGAGTGGTGACCGCGTCGACGATTTCGTCCTGCCCGACCAGACCGGCGCGGAGCGCCGGCTCAGCGACCTGTTGGCCGGCGGTCCGGTGGTGTTGTTCTTCTACCCGGCCGCGATGACGCCCGGCTGTACGAAAGAGGCCTGCCACTTCCGCAACCTGTCAGCCGAGTTCGCCGCCGCGGGAGCACAGCGGGTCGGTATCAGCATCGACGGCGTGGACAAGCAGGCGCAGTTCGCCGACAAGCACGCGTTCGATTTCCCGTTGCTTTCGGATGCCGACGGCGCGGTCGCCCGACGGTTCGGTGTCAAACGGGGCCTGCTGGGCTCGTTCATGCCGGTCAAGCGGACAACCTTCGTCATCGACCCCGACCACACCGTGCTCGGGGTGATCTCCAGCGAGATCAGCATGGACACCCATGCGGACAACGCGCTTAAGCTGCTGCGGACTCGGCCGCGCTGACCGTTGCGCGTGGCGCGCAGATCTCCTGCTGCGCCCGCACCGCTCACAGCCATCGGCCGCTGCTGACTCGCCGGCTCAGCACCCCGACCTGATCACCGCCAACTGGGACGATCTGCTCCGAGTCGCCGCCTCGGTACATGGCGGGCATGCCACCGCCGCCCTGGTCGTCGACAAACTGTGCTCCTCGAAACGCCAGCAGAACACCCTCACCGCCGCGATCAAGAAATACGGGGCGCTGCGGCGCACCATCTACGCCGCCCGCTACCTGTCCGACGAAACCTACCGGCGCCGGATCGGCCGGCAGCTGAACAAGGGTGAGAACGTGCACACCCTCAAACGCCACCTCGCCTACGCCAACGAAGGATCCCGGGTTTCATGCACACCTCGTTACGTGTGACGGTGCGCTGCCCGACCGGTTGTTGAGCGTAGTACGCGGCTTCAGCTTCTGCTGGCGGGATCCGGCCGAGACGGTGCATCAGCCTGGATGTGTTGTACCAGTGCACCCACGCCGAGGTGATGTCGTCGAGGTCGGAGAGGTGCGCAACGGGCCGTTGCGGAACGGTGAGCCGTCGCGTACGCACTCGGTCTTGTACAGGCCTATCGTCGTTTCGGCCAATGCGTTATCGAGAGCGTCCCCGACGGTGCCGACCGACGGCATCAGGCCCTTTCGCGAGCTGCCGATGGACCCCGGGTGGTCAAAGATCCATGGCATGCACGGAACTCCCATGCGCGAGAACCGGGAGATTCCACCCTCACCCAGGCTGCCGATCATGGGATGCGTCGCTCAGGAAACACAGGTTGGTACGCCTGAGATGTACGAGTGTGGGAAGTCGGATCACCCGGCGTGTTGTTCGGCCCTTAGCGGTTTGTGGTCGACATTGAGGGATGATTGGGGTTGTGTGCGATGACGTGTTGCTACAACAAGTTCGTCAGCTACGGGCACAGGGCGCCTCGCCCAAAGAAATCGCCCGCAAATTGCGCGTGCCGCCAGCCAAGGTCGCGCCGCTGGTCCGATTGATCGCCGCGCAGAACACGGAACTGCAACGTCGGCCCGATGTGGTCGAGTGCTGGGTAAACCCGGGGTGGCATGACGATCTCACATTCGAGCCACACCCGGACTGGCCGGTCAATCCCAGCGCCTCAGACGGCACAGGCGGGCTGGCCACAGTTATGGTCGTGCGCCCAGACCAGCGATCCCGAAGCCGCGTGTGCGTGTACCTGGTCGACACGTTCTGTCTTGGCGTCAAGAACGTGATTGGCCCGGAATCGGTATCCAACAATCGCCTACACAAGCTCCGCTACACAGTATTTGCTGGCTACGATGAACCCGCTGTGCACGCACCACTGGAGCTAGCACAACATCTGGTATTTGGCGCTGTCGAGTTCGCGCGTGAGTTCGGGTTCGAACCTCATCCCGACTTCGGGGCCGCAGCTGACCATCTCGGGACGTGGTCTGGACGCTGCCCGATTCAATTCGGGTACAAGGGATCTCCGTTCTACATCCAGGGCCCACACGACGATGTTGAGTCCATCGCGCGTACGTTGGTCGGCACGGCCGGGCTCGCTCCATCCTGAAGGACTGGAATCGACGGTCATCACGGAGCAGCCGAATGGAGGGAACCGCCGGGATCACCCGCCTCACCGTCGACTCCGACGGCGAGGCCGATCAGTATCAGCAGTAACTGCGGAGCGCGACCCGACTCGTGTATAGGCTCTCGGACGGCAGCTACCTAACCGCTTGAGGATCGTCATGCGCCGCTGGCCGGTTTGCTTCGGGACGTCGAGCAGTAGGTCGTCTTGGCGTCCGCGGCAGCCGAGGTGGTGCTCAGCCTGGGGGTAGGAGCGCTGCGTCGAAAAACGCCAGCTCCAGGTGCATCGCCCGCCGGTAGGCCGCGCGCACAGCTGGCCTGTCATCGGCGTGTTCGTCGAGCAGTCGTTCCAGCCGCGATGCCAATGCCTCGAAGCTCGGGTCGGCGTAGGTCTGCACCCACTGCGCGTAGGGTCCCGCCGCACCCGCGTCCAGCGCCGCGCCAAGCCATGCGTAGAGCCGCATGCATGGAGTCATCGCCGCGAACACCATCCCCACCCCGCCCGTCGCAGCGGTCGCGAGCAGGAACTCGGTGTAGGCCAGGGTCGCCGATGCAGGCTCGACGCCGGCCATGTCGATGCCCCACCGGGCGGCGTAGGAGGCGTGCAATCCGAGCTCCTCCCGTACCCCGGCGAGCAGATCGGCCAACGCGAGCAGCGTGGGTGTGTCGGGGCTGTGAGCAAGGGCCAGAGCGTAGGCGCGGGCGAAGGACTCCAGAAAGAAGGCGTCCTGGGCGACGTAGCCCGCGAAGATCTCACGGGCCAAGGAGCCGTCACCGAGGCGACACACGAACGGATGCGTGAGCGCCTCGGACGCCAAGTCGCTGTTTTCCGACCACAACTGAGTCGACAGCGTCATATCACGGCCATGTCCCAGAACGCCACCTCGTGTGACAGCACGTCGCCCACCAGCTCGTCGTGCCCGTCCAGGATCGCCAGCTCGCCGAGCGCATCCACGTAGCCTGCAAAGCCCGGGGCAGTCCAGTGCTCCACGAACTCCCCGAACGGGCAGGTGCTAATCGACGCGGCGCAGGCCCACGCGAGCAGGTACACCCGTTCGAGGACCCACAGCGCCGCCACCGCCGCCCGGTAGGGCGCGGCATCCAGCCGCAGCAGCAGCTCGCCGTAAGCGAGGGTCGACGGGACCGCTGGCGGCCCCAGGTCAATCCCCCGCCGCGCGGCCTGGACCTCGAACCAGTCCAGCTCCGCAACCAGCGCGACGCATCCCCCGGCGAGCACTGCCTGAGCTGGCCGCGGCGCGCGTGCCAGCAGCCGGGCCTGGAAGGTGAGCACGTCACCGACGAACAGGGCGTCCTGTCCCAACCACCGGTCAAACGCCGAGTCGGTAATCGTGCCCGCACGCTCCGCATCAAGAAACGGATGCCGGGTAGCGGCGGTCCAGAGACGATCAAGCACGCCCCGAAGAATAGACCCGCTGGAGTCCCGGCTGGGTATGGCCGTTGAGGTCGGCGGCAACGTATCCGAGCTCCGGCCCGATCGCGGCTGAGGAGCCCTTGACTACCCGGGATGCGGCGCCGCCGTTGAGGTCGGCGAGCCGTTTGAGATGAGCCCCAATGGTTCGACACGCTTGAGGAACGAACGAACGGCGAGGTAGTCGGCGAGCGGTTGCTTGTGCTCCCCGCAGGCCACCCAGACCTTCTCCCGGTCCGGAGTGTGCAGCCTGGGGTTGTTCCACACAACCGCCCAGGTCGCGAAGGCCCGGCATGCCTTGGCCGAGCAGATCGCTGGGCTCTCATTCTCGCTCACCAGGCCAGTCTGCAGCCTTGCGCCACACCACTGGAAGTGGGCAGCGATCGCACAAGCCGAATGGCCGTCGCGAAAGCCAAAGGTCGGCTCCGCGGTAAGAAAGCCAAGCTCAGCCCGCACCAGAAGCCCACCTCGTCGAGCTGCACCGCGCCGGCCGGCACACCACCACCGAACTAGCCGAACTGTTCAACGTCGCCCGATCCACCGTCTACCGCGCCATCCGACGCGCGGGAATCGAGCCGTCCGCGACAGATTGACTCCGAGCTGTGGCCCGTGTTCACACGATGTCTACAAGCTTCGGCACGCTCTCCCAACGGGTTTCGACCTGAATTGGCTCAACTCGGCTCAATCGTTGTTCTTACGCTGGAAACTACGGTCGGGCCGAAAAATTCCGCCACCCCGGGCCGCACCGCCGACGATCGCTTCGGTGAGCGCCACACACACACAATGGCACGCTCGCCGCGAACACCAGCGGCAGTGTGCTGGCCGCCACGGGGCCCTGGCCACGCAACGCCAGGTTCACGCGGTCGGCCGACGAGACTTCGACGGGCGCGAGCGCCTCGATCGGCGGCACCCGGTAGGCCTGGCGGGCCGCGACGACGGTAGCCGTGACCGCGGCACCCACGCAGGCGAGCGCGGCCAGCGGGACCGCGTAACCGGGAACCTGGTAGGCGATGTGGGCGTCGACCAGGTCGGTCATCAACGGCGGCAACCGTCCCAGCACCCAGCGCCCTGCCAGCACCCCGATCGGGGTGCCGCCCACGGCACCGGCCAGTCCGACGACGCCCGCTTCGAGCAACAGATCCCCCGCGACGACACGTCGCCGCCCACCCAACGCCCGCACCATCGAGATCTGCGGCCGCCGCCTCGTGACGGTCATGCTCATCGTGTTGAACACCAGGAACGCGGCCACCACGAACGCGACGCCCGCGAGCGCGAGCAGTGTCAGCTGGACCAAAGCGAATGTCTGCCGCGCCTGCTCACCCCGGAAATCCGGGTTCACGACAACAGCGCGCCCGCCGATCGCCGCCTCGACATCGGTGCGCAGCTGCGCGCTGTCGGTGTCCGGTTTGGCAACGACCAGCACGGAGTCGATCCGGTCGGCGCGTTGGGTCAGGTGTTGGGCCAGCGGCAACGGTGCCACGATGAACCGGCCGCCGTTGAGGTCGGCGTCGACGACTGTCGCCACGGTCACGGTGCCCGTCCCGACCTGCACCCGCTGTCCCCCGCGACCACCCCATCCCGGCACCGGCCGCGACCCCGTCGGGCAGTGTGCGAAGTTCATCAGCGGCGGCATCGGCTGTCCGCAGGTCACTGCGCACCGCGTGATGTCGCGGGTGACGCCGAACAGCAGGAACTTGCCGTTGCCGGTGCCCTGCAACAGCAGCGGCACCGCCGCCGCAACGCCGGGCACCGCGGCGATCCCCGCGGTCAGCGACTGGTCGAAGCCAGTGTCGGTGATGCCGGCGGCGTCGAAGTCGGCGTCGCAGGCGACACTCGCGGTCAGCCTGTCGACCGACCCGGTCAATGAGCCGTAGACGCCGGTGATCGCGACCAGCAGCGCCGCCGCGGCGGCGATCACGCCGATCGTCACCCCCGATCGGCGCGCATGTGTGCGGGCCTCACGGAACGTCAGCAGCCGCAAACGGTCCCACGCTGCGGTCACGTCAACTGCTCGTCCGCGTCGATCCGCCCGTCGCGGGGCGTGATGATCCGGTCGGTGCCCCGCGCCGCGTCCAGATTATGGGTGACCATCACCACCAGCCGTTGCGCACCGTCAGTGCGTGCGATCTCGCCCAGCAACTCGAGAACCGCGGCGCCGGAAGCGGAATCGAGGTTGCCGGGCGGTTCGTCGGCCAACACCAGTGGCGGATCCATCACCAATGCGCGCGCGAGGGCCACGCGCTGCATCTGCCCACCGGACATCTCGGACGGGCCATGCTCGGCCCGTCGGCGAGTCCTACCAAGTCGAGCATCGCCAGCGCCACGGGCTTGGCCTTTGCTCAGCGAAACACCGTCGAGCAGTTTCGGGACCGCGACGTTCTCACACGCCGACAGAGTCGGTAACAGGTTGAAGAACTGGAATCCGAAACCCACCCAGTGGCGCCGGAACTCGGATTGCCGGTTGTCGTCGAGAGCGGCGATGTCCTGGCCGGCGAAGCGGATCGAACCCGAGTCGGGCGAGTCGAGGGCGCCGAGCAGGTGCAGAAGCGTGCTCTGTCCGGCACCGGACGGACCGACGATGGACACGAACCGGCCACCGTCCAGCGTGAGATCGATGCTGTCGATCGCGCGGACCTGCTGGCGCCGATCCGAAAGGTGCGGACCACATCACGCGATTGGATGCCGAACGGGTCGCTCCTGCCGCCGATCCATTGGCTTGTTCGATAGGGGCGGCTATATCCGCGCCCAGGCTAACACGAAATGCTCTTCTTCGACGTCAGACTCATTCGACAGCAACTGATGGATTCGTCCGCGGCGGCCGGGGTTCGCCGCCGATCAGTCCCCGGCCAGCAGCACGTCGGCGTCGAAGCAGCTGTGGTCGCCGGTATGGCAGGCACCGCCGACCTGGTCGACCTCCACGAGCACGGCGTCGCCGTCGCAGTCCAGCCGCACCGAATGCACCCGCTGGGTGTGCCCGGACGTCGCGCCCTTGATCCACTGCTCGCCGCGGGAGCGCGAAAAGTAGGTAGCCTCACGGGTTTCCAGGGTGCGCGCCAGGGCGTCGTCGTCCATCCAGGCCACCATGAGAACGTCCCCGCTGCCGCGTTCCTGCACGACAGCGGTGAACAAGCCCTCGGCATTGCGTTTGAGCCGGGCGGCGATGGCGGGATCCAATGGCCGCTTCGCTCCCCGCGCTTCGCGCCGCTCGCTCACCGAACTCACGCCCAATGGCCGCTTCGCTCCCCGCGCTTCGCGCCGCTCGCTCACCGAACTCACGCCCAATGGCCGCTTCGCTCCCCGCGCTTCGCGCCGCTCGCTCACCGAACCGTGATCCCTGCCGCGGCCATAGCCGCCTTGACCTGCCCGATGGTGAACTCCCGGAAATGGAACACGCTGGCGGCCAGCACCGCGTCGGCGCCCGCAGCGACCGCGGGGGCGAAGTGGTCGACCGCGCCCGCTCCGCCACTGGCGATCACCGGCACCGTGACCGCCGCGCGCACCGCCCGCAGCATCGCCAGGTCGAAGCCTGCCTTGGTGCCATCCGCGTCCATCGAATTCAGCAGGATCTCGCCCACGCCCAGTTCGGCTCCGCGCCTTGCCCATTCGATGGCATCGATGCCGGTGCCGCGCCGGCCGCCGTGTGTGGTGACCTCCCAGCCCGACGGTGTCGGCTTCTCACCGGCCAGTACCGTCCGGGCGTCCACAGACAACACGATGCACTGCGAACCGAACTGCCGGGCCATCTCGGCGAGCAGGTCGGGCCGCGCGATGGCCGCGGTGTTCACCGACACCTTGTCCGCGCCGGCACGCAACAGCACGTCGATGTCCTCCACCGAACGCACGCCGCCGCCGACGGTCAGCGGGATGAAGACCTGTTCTGCGGTGCGGCGGACGACGTCGAGCATGGTGGCGCGACCGGACGACGACGCCGTGACGTCGAGGAAGGTTAGCTCGTCGGCGCCCTCGGAGTCGTAGACGGCGGCAAGCTCCACCGGGTCTCCGGCATCGCGCAGGTTTTCGAAGTTGACGCCCTTGACCACCCGCCCGTCATCGACATCCAGGCACGGGATGACCCGCGTCGCGACGTCGCCGCGCGTGTTGACGGCTGTATTCACCGCCTTATCGCCCATCAGTAATCCTCCGGCGGGCCGACGGTGGTCAGGATCTCCAGCAGTTCCTCGTGCACCGACGCCGAGGCGGCCAACGCGGAGCCCGACCCGCTGGTCCACGGTAGTCCCGCCAGGTCGGTGACGATGCCGCCCGCTGATCGCACCAGCGCGACGCCCGCGGCGTGGTCCCAGATGTGGTGACCGAAACTGATTGCACCGCCTAGGATTCCGGCCGCGACATAGGCCAGGTCGATGCCGGTCGACCCGTGCATGCGCATCCGCGAGCACCGACGGCTGAGATGCTCGAGCACCCCCAGCCGGTACCTGCCGGGAAACCGGCCCCTGGAATCGGCGTTGAACGTACCGACACCGACGATCGAATCGGCGAGCGTGGGCCAACCCAGCCGCGGCTGCGCGGCACCGTTTCGGTATACCGGCTCGCCGAGGACCGCCGTGTAGCGCTGCTCCATGAACGGCAACCACGTCAGGCCCGCGACGGGTTCGCCGTCGCGCAGCAGACCCAGCAGGATGGCCGCCATCGGCGAACCGGCCGCATAGTTGAACGTGCCGTCGATGGGGTCGAGCACCCATACCAGCGGCGAGTCCAGCGGCTCGCCGCCGAACTCCTCGCCGTGGACGCCGATGCCCGTCGCCTCGGTCAGCGCGTGGACCACGCGGCGCTCGATGGCCAAGTCCACCTCGGTCGCAAAATCATTGCCCTTCTTGGCGACCGCGCACCCGGCCCGGTGGCCGGCGACGAATTCCACCGACGCGCCGTCGAGGATCGCCGCCGCCGTGGCAACAAGATCGGCCAGATCGCTGGTGTCGGGCGTCATCGCGGCCACCGGGCCTCAGCCGCTCACCGCGGCCAAGGCCTGAGGCAACGTGAATCTGCCCGCGTAAAGCGCCTTTCCGACGATCGCACCCTCCACACCGCGGTCGATGAGCGTCGCGATGGCGCGCAGGTCGTCGAGGCTGGACACCCCGCCGGACGCGATGACGGGTGCGCCGGTACGGCCGGCGACCGCTGCGAGCAGTTCGAGGTTCGGGCCGGTCAGCGTGCCGTCCTTGGTGACGTCGGTGACGACGAACCTCGAACATCCTTGCGCGTCAAGGCGTTCCAGGACTTCCCACAGGTCCCCGCCGTCAGTCTCCCAGCCCCGTCCACGCAACCGGTGCTGGCCGTCGACGATCTCGACATCCAATCCGACGGCGACCTTGTCGCCGTACTCGGCGATGGCCCTGGCACACCAGCCCGGGTTCTCCAGCGCCGCGGTACCGATGTTCACCCGAGCGCACCCGGTGGCCAGCGCTGCCTTCAGCGATTCGTCGTCGCGGATCCCGCCCGACAGTTCGACGTCGACGTCGAGTCTGCCCACGACCTCGGCCAACAGTTCGCGGTTGGCGCCCCGGCCGAACGCCGCGTCGAGATCGACCAGATGGATCCATTGCGCGCCGTCGCGCTGCCAGCCTTCGGCGGCCTCCAAAGCCGACCCGTAGTCTGTCTCACTGCCGGCCTTACCCTGGACCAGCCGTACCGCCTTGCCGTCCACGACGTCCACGGCCGGCAACAGAATCAGTGACACGTCGGAACTCACAGCCCCTCAACCCAATTCGCGAGCAGTGCCGCACCGGCGTCCCCGCTCTTCTCCGGATGAAATTGCGTCGCGGCCAGCGGACCGTCCTCGACAGCGGCCAGGAACGGCACATGATGGGTGGCCCAGGTCAGCAATGCCGCCGGATCACCCTCCCAGCGCTGCGCGGCGTAGGAATGCACGAAATAGAACCGGGTGGCCGCGTCGAGCCCCTTGAACAGCCTGCTGCACGGTGCGGCATCGACGACGTTCCAGCCCATGTGCGGGATCACCGGCGCGTCGAGCCTGGTGACCGCTCCGGGCCACTGGCCGCAGCCCGCGGACTCCACACCGAACTCCACTCCCCGGGCGAACAGGATCTGCATCCCTACGCATACGCCGAGCACCGGCCCGCCGGCCCGCACGCGGTCGGCGATGATCCGCTCCCCGTTGACCCGGCGCAGACCGGTCATGCACGCTTCGAACGCCCCGACACCGGGCACGACCAGCCCGTCGGCTCTGTCGGCCGCCGACGGATCCGAGGTGACCTCGACGGCCGCGCCGACACGCTCCAGCGCACGCTGCGCCGAGCGCAGGTTGCCCGACCCGTAGTCGAACACCACCACCGATTTGGCTGTCACAGAGCGCCTTTGGTAGACGGCACACCGACCACCCGCGGGTCGGGTTCGACGGCCTGGCGCAGCGCCCGGGCAACGGCCTTGTACTGCGCCTCGGTGATGTGGTGCGGATCGCGTCCGTACAGGGTCCGCACGTGCAGCGCGATACGCGCGTTGAAAGCCAGCGACTCAAAGACGTGGCGGTTGATGACGGTGTGGTAGGGCGCGCTCGATCCGGCGATGGTGAAATCCACCATGTACTCGGGCTCACCCGTATGCACGAAGTACGGACGGCCCGACACGTCCACGGCGGCATGGGCCAGCGTTTCGTCCATGGGAATGAACGAGTCGCCGAACCGGCGGATGCCCTTCTTGTCGCCCAATGCCTGGCCGAGCGCCTGCCCGAGAACGATGGCGGTGTCCTCGACGGTGTGGTGCGCCTCGATTTCGATGTCGCCGACCGCCCGCACGGTCAGGTCGAAACTCGCGTGCGAGCCCAGAGCCGTGAGCATGTGGTCGAAGAACGGGACGCCGGTGTCGACGCGCACCTGTCCGGTGCCGTCGAGGTCGAGTTCGACGACGATGTCGGACTCTTTCGTGCGGCGTTCGAGGCGGGCGAACCGCGTGCCCGAGAAGGTGGTGGTCACGGCGCTCCTTGCAAGCTCTTGGCGGGTACGAGTTCGGTGCCGGCGAGTCGAGCGCTTACCTGCAGCAGCGCATCGTTCTCCGCGGCGAGCCCGGTGGTGGCGCGCAGATATCCGGGAATACCGACGTCGCGGATCAGGATCCCGGCGTCGAGGTAATGCCGCCAGGTGTTCGGCGCGTCGGAGAACGTCCCGAATAGAACGAAGTTGGCATCGCTGGGAATGACGCGGAAACCCATGGCCGCCAAAGCGTTCGACACTCGCTGGCGTTCGGCGATCAGCGTCGCCACACTGCCCAGGGTGTCGTCGGCGTGCCGCAGCGCGGCACGGGCGGCCGCCTGGGTGATCGTCGAGAGGTGATACGGCAGCCGCACCAGCAGCATCGCGTCGATCACCGCCGGTGCGGCGATGAGATACCCGAGCCGGCCACCGGCGAAGGCGAACGCCTTGCTCATGGTGCGGGTGACCACGAGCCGGGCCGGGTGGTCGTCGATCAGCTTGACCGCGCTCGGCTGGGAGGAGAACTCGCCGTAGGCCTCGTCGACGATCAGCAGCCCACGGTCGGCCGCAGCCACGGCGTCGAGCAGGCGGCGCAGATCGGGCAGCGAAACACTCTGACCCGAAGGGTTGTTGGGGCTGGCGACGAAGACGATGTCGGGCCGGTGCGCGCCGATCGCGGCCACCGCCGCGTCGACGTCCAGGCCGAAATCATCGGCCCGCGCAGCGACGATCCACTGCGTGTGGGTGCCGTCGGAGATGATCGGGTGCATCGAATACGACGGCACGAACCCGATGGCGCTGCGACCCGGCCCGCCGAACGCCTGCAGCAGCTGCTGCAGGATCTCATTGGAACCATTCGCCGCCCAGAGATTCTCGACGCCGAGCGCCACGCCTGTCGCGGTGCTGAGATAGGACGCCAGGTCCTTGCGGAGTTCGATGGCATCGCGATCGGGATAGCGGTGCAGACCGCCGGCCGCCTCACGCACCGAGCGCACCACGTCGTCGACGAGCGCCCGCGTCGGCGGATGCGGGTTCTCGTTGGTATTCAGCCGCACCGCGACGTCGAGTTGCGGCGCGCCGTAGGCAGACTTGCCGCGCAGTTCGCCGCGCAACGGCAGGTCTGCCAGCGTCGCCCGCGCGCCCGCCGTCACGATCGCCCGTTCTTCGCGCAGGCGCTCATCGCCGCTCGAACCTTCGGCGGACCGCTTCACCGTGCGCGGGCAGGTTCTCGGCCTGCGCCAGGGTGATCACGTAGCCGGAGACGTCCTTCAGTGCCGCCTCGGTGTAGTCCACCACGTGGATGCCCTTGAGGAATGTCTGCACCGACAGTCCGCTGGAATGGCGCGCGCAGCCGGCGGTGGGCAGGACGTGGTTGGAGCCCGCGCAGTAGTCGCCGAGGCTCACCGGGGCGAACGCGCCGACGAAAACCGCCCCCGCCGAACGGATCCGGTTGGCGACGTCCAGCGCGTGGGCGGTCTGGATCTCGAGGTGCTCGGCTGCGTAGGCGTTGACCACCCGCACACCCTGCTCCAGATCGTCCACCAGCACCGTGGCCGACTGCTTGCCCGACAGTGCCGCGGTGACCCGCTGCCGATGCACCGTCGTCTCGAGCTGACGTGCGAGTTCGGCGTCGGTCGCATCGGCCAGCTCGGGGCTGCACGTCACCAGCACGCTTGCCGCCATCTCGTCATGCTCGGCCTGGCTGATCAGGTCGGCCGCGACATGTACCGGATCGGCGGTGTGGTCGGCCAGGATCGCGATCTCGGTGGGGCCGGCTTCGGCGTCGATGCCGACCTGCGAGCGGCAGATCCGCTTGGCAGCGGTGACATAGATGTTGCCCGGGCCGGTGATCATGTCGGCGGGCGCGAGTTCGGTGCCCTCGCAGGAGAAGCCCGGCCAGGCGGCCCCGGTGTCGGTGCCGCCGTAGGCCAGCAGCGCGATGGCCTGCGCACCCCCGACGGCCCACAGCTCGTCGACCCCGAGCAGGCATGCCGCGGCAAGGATGGTGGGGTGCGGCCGGCCCCCGAACGCCGCCTGGGGCGGGCTGGCGATGACCAGCGAGTCCACCCCGGCGGTTTGGGCGGGCACGACGTTCATCACCACGCTCGACGGGTAGACCGCGTTGCCGCCGGGAACGTAGAGGCCCACCCGTTCGACGGGCACCCACCTTTGGGTGACGGTGGCCCCGGGGGCCGGCTCGGTGGTGGTGTCGGTGCGCCGCTGGTCGGCGTGGACGGCGCGGGTGCGCTCGATGGCCACTTCCAGCGCCGCGCGAACGTTGGGGTCGAGTTCGGCCAGGGCCCGGTGCAGCAGCCCTGGGGGCACGCGGACGGCGGTCGGGCGGACACCGTCGAACAACTCGCCGTATTCAAGCGCGGCGGCAGCACCCCGCTCGGCGACCGCTTCGACGATCGGGCGCACCTTCGGCAACACGGTGTCGACGTCGGCACCGCCGCGCCGCAGGACGGCACGCAGCTGGGCCGCCGAGAGGGCGCGCCCGCGCAGGTCGATCCGGGACATCCGAAAGCCAGTCATCGGCTCAATTGTCCCTGATGGGTCCAGTCGAATAAAAATCGTTCGGGCTGCGCCGGACCCACACCGCCGCCGGTGGGCGGTGTGGGTGCGAGACGGGTCGGTCCGGGCCGTCAAATCACCCGGGTTGGGCTGCCCGACAACCACGTCATCGAAATGGAAATGGTGAAACAACAGTTTGGGCAAGCATCTGCAAGACGTCCATCGCAACGCGACACCCCCGAGGACGCGTCGACAATCCCCGACCGACATGCGGTCGAGCGCACTTAGCTGCCCGTCGAACAGCAGGCACACCAGCAAATAGGATCGCAATAGTTTGCGGGCGATCGGCCGCCGGGTGCGCCTGCGCGATCAGCGACGCCGCGATCGGGGCACAGGTCAGCGCGCGGGCGCGCGTTCGGCGAGCCCGCGAAGAACTCCGGCACCGGACCCGCGGCGCCGAGGACGAACTGTGCGGCCGCGCCGCGCCGGGCGGGCCGGCGCTGCCGTCCCGGCGCAGCGATGGCACGGATCGGCCAGCTGCACAACGAATCCGGCCTCGACCGTAGGGAGGCCGACTCGGTGAGGAGTGCGGTACCCGGGAGCCTCGGGATGCCCACGTGCGGCGGTCCGAAGACATCGTGCGGCCGAAGGACGTGGCCAGCGGGCCGGTCGCGGCGCTGTGCAACCTCGTCGGCCGAGTCCGCTACGGCACGTCCGCCGAGGAGCTGTACAAGCCCAACGTTCGCGCGGTGGAGGACATGATCCGGGAATGCGCGGATCGCGACCTGCTCTTCCTGCAGCTTTCCGGTACCGCGGTGCACGGTAACGCGCTGCGCGGCAAGGTCAGGGAAACCGATCCGCTGCGGCCCATCGAGGCGTACGGGCGCTCCAAAGCCCGGCCGAACGCGTGATCTTCGACGCGGTGAGCACCCGCGGGCTGCGCGCGGTCGTCTTCCGCGCCACCAATCCGGTCGGGTGCGTGCAGCTCAGCGAATTGACAAACTCTACGAATCGGTCATGAACGACCCCGTACTGCCCGCGGTCCGCGGTGCGAGGGCCACCTACGTGTCACCGCCGACACCGGCCGCGCGTTCGTCTACGCGGTCGAGAACGCCGGCGCGGTTGTGCCGAAGAATCCCGGTTCGCTCTCCGACATCGTCTTCAATCTCGGCGTCCGCGAATCGTTTTCGGACCGGCAGACCGTCTCGCACCTGGTCCGGCGCATCAGGCCCAAACCCCGCCGGCCGATCGTCAGCATTCCCGGCGCCGTCGTCGTCGCGGCGGCGTACCTGATGACCGCGGCGACCCGGTTGGACAACCGCACCCGCGGCCGCAACCGCCGCAGACCGCCGAGCTGGTGCAGCGGTTCCGGGCGGAGCCGTCTTCGATGCGGAGATGACGGGGTGTAATCCCAGATCCGTTCGAGGTCCACTCGCGCGGCGGCCGAGACCACATACCGGCTCACCGGTGGTGAGACTCCCCACCGCGCTTGCGCGCAACGAACTCGTCGAAGTCGAACGGCGCTGAATCGCCACTTTGTTCGCCAGCTATCAATGCCTGTCGCAGGGCGCGCAGTCGGGTTTCACGATCCTCGAGCAAACGCAGAGCGGTACGCACGACGTCGCTGGCCGAACGGTAACGGCCGGATGCAATCTCTGCCTCAATGAAAGCGCTGTATTGCTCATCGAGGCTGAACGACGTGTTCCTGCCCACGGTCCGGATGGTACAAACTATCGGTAGTCCCGGTATGCCGACGCTCTCCCCAGAGCGGCGTTGGCGCGCGACCTGAGCACGGACCCAGCCGGTGGCGACCGTCGCACCGGCTACCTCGGCGATCAGCAGTGCCGCGCGCACAGAACTCGGCTGCCCCACGGCACAAGGTGGCCCACGTCCGCACAGAGCGGACACCGGCGATTCGCTGGTCGGTCTTACACGGGTTCGGCCGTCATGTGCAGGTCGACGGTGCCCTGGCACGCGCCGCTCAGGATCTCGGTGTGCATCGTGCCGGAAAGCGTCCCGTCGGGTTGCGGCGTGTACCGCACGTCGGCCCGGGCCGGATTCCATTGGATTGTTTCGTCGGGCATCATGCAGTCCCACTGGAATTCACTGGTCTGTGCCCAAGACGATCCGTCCCAGGTGAACTGAACGGGTTGGGCAACGGTCGGGTTCCTCGGCGCAGGGCCGCTGACGATCGTGGCGGTGCATTTTCCGCTGGTGCAGCTCGACCGGAATCCGTAGGTGTCGGTGTACTGCCCTTCGGGCTGACCGGCCGCGACGCTGGTCCCGGCCTTCGGGCCGACGATGAACGTGATCGCGTACTCGCCGTTCCAGGACGGCGGGTCGGCGCGCGACGCCGGGGCAAGCCACATGGCGATCGCCGGTGACACCGCCAGCGACACCGCGCCCAGGCCGGCGAGCCCGACCGTGCGGACTGGGTTCATCATGTCTCCCTTCGTCAACCTGCCCCCGGCCCCGGGCGTCACTCCTCGTGAAGCTCGGCCCACGGTACTGCCTGGGTGCTGCGCCATGCGGCGCAACGCTGGCGACTACCGCGGCACCGGTGGCAAGCACCGCATAGATCATCGCTTGGACGAACGGGAACACGAACGGGGACACGCTGCCGACGTTGACGACCGCGGCCCGCCGGACGGCTTGGATGATTCCGATCGATACGACGGCGCCGAAGAAAGCGCCGGCCACGCTGGCGATCACCGCTTCGGTGGTGGTGATGGAGAACACTTTGAAGCGCGTGGCGCCGAGCGCCTGAATCAGGGCTATTTCTCGCCGGCGCCGTATTCCCACGAGCAGCAGGGTCGACGCCACCGATATCAATGCGATGGCCAAAGACCGTATTTCAGGGTGTTCAGAGGAGTCAGGTACCGAGCGATGGTGGAGGCGATCGCATCGGCGTACCCGTCGGCGTCGACGGCCACGAGGTGCTGATCGAATGCGGTGGATTCGACCTCGGCGATGACCTGTTCCGGCGAAACCCCGGCTTGGGCACCAGAAAGACCAGGCCCGCGGGTTGAGACCCGAAGATCTGGTCGGCAAGCCGGTAAGGCATATAGATTCGGCGCTCGCCGTACTCGGGCGTCGCGATGATCGAACCCACGACCAGTGATCGGGCCTGCGGGCCACTGCCCAGCCGCATCTCGTCACCCACCCGCATCTTCATCTCTCGGGCGTGAATGCCGCCGATGACGAGTTGACCGGCGTCGATACTGTCCGTCGCCGATCGTCCGGCGAGCAACGCGTAGGGAAAGATCGGGCCTGTCCTGCGCTTGGACTGCCGCCAGGGACCCGTCGGCCGTGTTGATTTCGAACTCGGCCGTACGCTCCACGCCGCCCAGCCCCGACAACGACGCCAGCCGGGCCAGGGTGGCGGGCGAGAACTTCGCGTCCAGCGCACGGTAGTCGGAAAATCGGGTGGTGGTCACCGCCACGCGGTCATTGGCCTGCGCCTGTGCGACATCCACCGCGCCGCGGTAGATCTCGATGATGAAGCCCGAGAGCAGTACCGCGACGGGGACGGCGACGGCGCCCGCGATCGCGGTCGTCCGTGTCCGGTCGGCGCGCAGCGCGGTCGGCGCGCAGCGCGGTCAGCGCTGTCGCCAGCGTCGCGCGTCGCATTCGGCCAGGCCGAAACCGCAACACGGCGATCGCCTGCGCGCTCAGGTACGCCGCCGAAAGCAGCGAGCCGACGATCGCGATCACGACCCCGGCATTGGCCATCGACGCCTGCCAGGGCTCAAGCCCGCCCGAGGAGGTCGCCGCCCGCGCAGCCACCACCCCGGAGATGCCGACGGCCAACAGCGCCATCGTTTTGGCCCACAGGCGTCGGGTTGCGCTGTTGTCGTGGCCGGCACGCCGGGACAGCTCCGCGGCGATCGCGTTCTCGATGCCGACAGGCTGGGGACGATGGCGGCAAGAACGGCGAGCAGCACGCCGATTCCCCTTCCCGCCAACAGGATTCGCACATCCAGCACAACCGGGACGGTGACGCCGAGGAACTGCTCGGTCAGCGCTTGCGCTGGCGACGACCGGCCGCGCGATGACGATGCCGGTGAGGGTGCCCAGCGCCGATCCGGCCCCTCCGAGCACCGCGGCCTCGGCGATGAATCCCGCGACGGTGGACAGCGGCGAGGCACCCGACGCCGCGGCGATCGCCGTCTCGCGTCGGCGTTCCTCAACCGACAGCCGCGTGATCTGTGCGATCAGAATCACGCCCACCCCCACGGCGACGAGAGCGAACACGGCCATCAGGGGCTGCAGCAGCGAATTGACGTCGAATCCCCGGCCGGCTCGTCGCGGGTCTGGACGCTGAACCCCTCCCCCAGAGCATCGGCCAGCCGCACCCGCAACTGCGCCGGGTCGGAGCCTTTCGCGACGGTCACGTAGACCATGTCGACCCGGTCAGCCCCGTCGAACTGCGCTTGGCCGCGCTCAGCGGCAGCACCACGACCCGCCCGCCGTTCACGGTGTTCAGCTCGGCGGTGCGCTGGACGTCGCGCATCGGCAGCGCTCCGACGGCGGTCGCCAGCGTCGGGGAAGACCCCAGCGAATCGCCGAAGTCGGTTGAGGTGGCCGCGACGAGGGGTTCGCGCTGGCCCGGCTGGCATACCACCGGCTCGGCTATCCACTGCGCGGCGCAATCGACGCCGAGGGCCAGAACGAACGATTCACGATCGCCGTCGCGTAGCAGTGTCACCGCCCTGATAACCGGCACGACCTCGGAGACGCCGGGTACAGCGCGGACGGTTTCCACGACCGCAAAGCCCGATACCGCCCCGGGTCTGCGCACCGATCTCCCGCAATGGCGCCGGGCCGGCGATCTGCAGTCCCACATCGTCGACAGCCGTACGGACACTGTGGGTCTCGACCATCACGGCGATGACCACGGCCGCCCCGGCGCCGAGCGAGAACGCGGCCAGCACCGCACGGAAGGTATGCGGGCGGACCGCCCTGAGGTTGATCATCTGTAGCACGCCGAACATCGCGGCCAGCCGCCGGCGCGCCATCTCAGAGCCGGCTTCGGAGGGCCGCTGTCGGCTTCGATGCGACCGTCCAGCAGCGACACGAGCCGGAGTGCGTCGTCGGCGATCGAGCGATCTGGGTCACCAGGAGGATTGTCTGACCCGACGAATTCAGGTCGTTGAGGGCGTCGATCACCTTGCGGCCGTTGACGGTGTCGAGGTTTCCCGTGGGCTCGTCGGCGAGTATCACATCCGGGGTCATGAACAATGCCCGCGCAATTGCCACCCGCTGCTGTTGGCCGTCGGAAAGCTCCGCGGGCACCCGCTCGGCCAGCGAAGCCAGCCCGAACTGATCGAGCAACGCGATCGCCCGATCGTGGCGACCCGGTCCCGCCTCACCGGCGAGCAGACCGGGAAGCATCACGTTCTCGGCGACCGACAGGCCGGCGAGGAGATTGAACGACTGACAAATGTGCCCGATCGTCCTGCCCCGCAAATGAGCCAGCTGCCGGCCGGAAAACTGAGAAACATTTTCGTCGTTGACGAAAACGTCGCCGCTTGTCGGAACTTCGAGCAATCCGAGAATGCTCAGCAGTGTGGACTTCCCCGAACCCGACGACCCCACCAGGGCGACGAATTCGCCGCGCGATATCCGCAGATCGACGTTCCGCAGAACCGGGTCGCCGCGTCGCCGCGACCGAAGGATTTGCAGAGGTCTAGCGCCTCAACGACGGGTACCTCCGCCTCCATGTGGTCATCGTCGTGGTCTCGCCCGTATGTTGGTCGGGGGTTATCCAGGCGCTCGGGGTGGGGGCATGTCGCGTTGAGATTGACGTCTTGCAGGTGCTCACTCGAACTTCCTGCACCATGTCCATTTCGATGGCCAATTCGGTAACCACTCGTGGTCACCTCCATTACGTGTCAGAAATCCAGCCCGATGTCGAGCACCCGCACCGAGTGGGTGAGAGCACCGACGGCCAGATAGTCCACCCCGGTGCCGGCGTAGGCGGCGGCGTTGTCCAGCGACAGCCCCCCGGAGGACTCCAACCGCACGCTAGGCGCGTGGGCGTCGCGGCGTTGCGCGGCGATCTGGGTCTCCCACACCGCGAAATTGTCGAGCAGGATCAGCGCCACGTCCTCACCGAGTACCTCGTCGAACTGCTCCAGCGAGTCGACCTCGACCTCACACGGCAGGTCGGGAGCGGCCGCACGCACGGCCCGCAACGCGGCCACCACCGATCCGGCGGCGGCGACATGGTTGTCCTTGATCAACGCCGCGTCCCCCAAGCCCATCCGGTGGTTGGCTCCCCCGCCGACGCGCACCGCGTACTTCTGCAGTGTCCGCAGTCCGGGAAGCGTCTTGCGGGTGTCGCGGATCCGCGCTTTGGTGCCCGCGACCTCGTCGACCCAGGCCGCGGTCGTGGTCGCTATCCCCGACAGGTGGCAGACCAGGTTCAGCATGGTCCGCTCGGCAGTCAGCAAACCGCGGGTTTGGCCTTCCAGGGCCAACAGCGCATCGCCGGGCCGCACCCGCTCGCCGTCGTCCACTCGGCCGATCACCCGGTAGCCGTCGGTGCCGAGCACCTCGTTGAGCACCAGCAGCGCGACGTCGACCCCGGCGGCCACCCCGTCGGCGCGGGTCACCATTGCGGCGGTGGCCACCGCACCCGCCGGAACGGTCGCGGCGGTGGTGACGTCCGGGCCGTAGCGCAGGTCCTCGTCGAGCGCGCGGGCGATGACCGCACGCGCCTCGAGCAGTTCGGCGACGGTCAGTGTCATCAACACACCGCGGCGGGGGCGTCCACCACCATGCGGCCGTCGACCAGGCGCGCCACCGTGCTGCGGGCCCGCGCGGGGTCGGCGTCGGGAAAGTCGGACCGGTGGTGGCAGCCGCGGCTCTCGGTGCGCGCCGTCGCGGTCGCGGCGACCGCCTGGGCGGTGACGGTCAGCGCGACGTCCTCGAACGCGCGGCGGCTGTTGGCCGTGAGTCTCCTTGCCCCGCCGAGTGATTCGGTAAGCCGGTGCAATCCGCGCGCGTCTCGGACCACCGACCCGTCACGCGTCATCGCGGCCTGCAGCACCGGGCGCTCCAGGGCCGGGCGGTCGAGCCGCTCCGGCGGCCGGGCCCGGGTCGCGCCGTTGTCGGTTGAGTGGATCGCGGCCAGCCGTCCGGCGCGACCACCGACCACCAGACCCTCGAGCAGGCTGTTGGACGCCAAGCGGTTGGCTCCGTGCATGCCGGTGCGGGCCACCTCTCCGGCCGCGTACAGGCCTGGCAGCTCGGTACACCCGTGCACATCGGCGATCACTCCACCGCAGCTGTAGTGGGCACCGGGCACCACCGGAATCGGTTGGCGCACCGGGTCGATGCCCGCTGCCCGGCACACCGCGGTCACGGTCGGGAAACGACGCTCCAAGCCCGAGACGGCGCGGGCGTCGAGGTACACGCACGCTTCGCCGCTCTGGCGCATGCGGGCGTCGACGGCGGCGGCCACCACGTCCCTGGGGGCCAGATCACCCATTGGATGGATGTCTGCGGTTACCGAAGCACCTCGCACGTCGACCAGCGTCGCACCCTCACCGCGCAGCGCCTCTGTGATCAACGGCCGCCTCCCACCGCCGTATCCGTCGAACAGCATGGTCGGGTGGAACTGGATGAACTCGATGTCGCACACCGGCAGGCCGGCCCACAGCGCGAGCGCGATGCCGTCGCCGGTGGCGCCCGGCGGGTTGGTGGTCGCGGCGTAGAGGTGCCCGATGCCGCCGCTGGCCAGGATTACCGACGGCGCGTGCAGGATGCCGGAACCGTCGGCGTTGAGCACCGCGACTCCGGTGACCGCCACCCCGTCGTGCAGCACCCCAACGGCCACATGGTGGTGGCGGATGTCGAGGGCGGATGCAGCCCTGTTCAGCGCTCGTTGCACCTCGGCGCCCGTCGCGTCGCCCCCGGCGTGGATGATGCGACGTCGCGTGTGGCCGCCCTCGCGGGTCAACGCCCACCGCCCGGGCCCTGCTTCGTCGAAACGTGCTCCGCCGTTGACCAATTCGGACACCGCCCCGTAGCCGTCGGCGACGATCGAGCGGACCGCGTCAGCGTCGCACAGGCCGCCGCCCGCCGCCACGGTGTCGCTGACGTGCGTCTCGACCGAGTCGTCGGTATCGGGAAGCGCCACCGCGATGCCGCCCTGGGCGTAGAAGGTAGCGTTGGCGCCTTCGCTGTGCCGGGCCTTGCTGAGCACCACCACTTTGCGTCCCCGCCGGTGCGCCGCCAGCGCCGCGGCCAGACCCGCGACGCCGGTGCCGACCACCACGACGTCGGCGCGCTGCTGCCAGTGGCCCGCGCCGCCGCAGGCCGGCGCGGTGATCACTCGCCGCCGCCGGGTTGCCCGATCTCGATCATGCGCTGCACGCTGGCCCGGGCCAGCGTCGCGGTCCGGGGGTCGACCCGCACCTCGTCGGCGCCCGCGATGAGGCACCGAAGCAGTGCCGCGGGCGTGATCATCTTCATGTACTTGCACGACGCCCGGTCGTTGACCGGCCGAAAGTCGATACCCGGCGCGGCGCGGCGCAGTTGGTGCAGCATGCCGACCTCGGTGGCCACCAGCACCTGCGTCGCCCGCGATTGCCGGGCCGCGTCGAGCATGCCGCCGGTGGACAGGATCTTGACTCGGTCGTCGGGGAACGCGCCCTCACCGGCCAGGTAGAGCGCCGAGGTGGCGCAACCGCATTCGGGGTGCACGAACAGTTCCGCGTCCGGGTGGGCGCGGGCCTGCTCGGCCAGTTCGTCGCCGTTGATGCCGGCGTGCACGTGGCATTCGCCGGCCCAGATGTGCAGGTTCTTGCGCCCCGTCATCCGTCGGACGTGGGCGCCGAGGAACTGGTCCGGGCAGAAGAGCACGTCGCGGTCGGCGGGAATCGACGCCACGACCTCGACGGCGTTCGACGAGGTGCAGCAGATGTCGGTGAGCGCCTTGACCGCGGCGGTCGTGTTGACGTAGGACACCACCACGGCGCCGGGGTGCTCGCCCTTCCAGGCGCTGAGTTCGTCGGCGGTGATCGAATCGGCCAGCGAGCAGCCGGCCCGCTGATCGGGGATGAGCACCGTCTTGTCGGGCGACAGGATCTTGGCGGTTTCGGCCATGAAGTGCACGCCGCAGAACACAATGGTGTCCTCGGGCGCATCCGCCGCGATCCGCGACAGTGCCAGCGAGTCGCCGACGTGGTCGGCGACGTCTTGGATAGCGGGCAGCTGGTAATTGTGAGCCAGTAGTGTGGCACCGCGCAGGGCGGCCAGCCGCCGCACCTCCGCACCCCACGCAGCGTCTGCGACGACACCCGAGTACCCGCCAGGTCCGTCGGTGATGCCGACGGCGATCCCAGCCGGCCGCGCGGTGGCCCCCTCAAGGCGGTCGAGCACGGTCATGACCGCGTTCCTCTCGGTTGGCATGTTTTCGACTTATAATCGAAAACATGCCATATAGTAGCACTGCGCATGAGGTACTCGCCGCGGTCTTCCAAGTCCGCCATACCTCCCGATCGAAGCCGCAGCTCAGCGTGCTGCTGTGGCAACGCGCCCTACAACCCCAGCGCGGCACCTGGGCGCTGCCCGGCGGCAGCCTTCGCGACGACGAGGACATGACGAGTTCGGTACGGCGTCAGCTCGCGGAGAAGGTGGATCTGCGTGAGATTGCCCACCTCGAGCAGCTGGCCGTGTTCTCCGAGCCCGATCGGCTGCCGGGCACCCGCACCATCGCCAGCACCTTCCTGGGCCTGGTACCCTCTCCCGCCCAACCCACGCTGCCACCCGACACCCGGTGGCACCCGGTCAGCGCCCTTCCCGAGATGGCGTTCGACCACGGTCCGATGGTCGCCCACGCGCACGCCCGCTTGGCCGCCAAGATGTCCTATTCAAACCTTGGATTCGCTCTTGCCCCAAGGGAGTTCGCGATGTCGACGTTGCGTCGCATTTACTGCGCGGCGCTCGGGTATCAGGTCGACGCGACGAACCTGCAGCGGGTGCTGGCTCGTCGCGGGGTGATCACCCGCACCGGCACCACCGCGCAGTCGGGCCGCACCGGGGGCCGACCTGCGGCGCTCTATCGCTTCACCGACTCCCAACTGCGCGTCACCGACGAGTTCGCGGCATTTCATCCGCCAAACTGACTCCCGACTGTGGGCATTGTTCTTTAAAAGATCGATAAGAGACAATGTCGGGATCGCAGCCCCAACCGCGAGGAGTTCCTGTGAATGTCGGTAACGAGGCGACGGCATCGTCAACGCCGCACTGGATCGCGCGCGCGCCGCATGAGGCGCTGACGCTCAACCAGCGGCCGCTCCTGCCCGACAGCGACCCGTTCTACCTGCCGCCGCCCGGCTTCGAACACGCCGACCCGGGCACGGTGCTGCGGTCGCGCGATGTCGAACTCGCCTTCCTCGGACTGATCCGCCAGCCCGTGACGGCCACGCAACTGCTGTACCGCACGACGGGACGCCTCGGCGACCCCGAGTGCGCCGTCACCACCGTGATCGTCCCGGCCGAGCGCTCGCCTCATCGCCCCTGCCCGGTGATTTCCTATCAGTGCGCCATCGACGCGGTCAGCGCGCGATGCTTCCCCTCCTATGCGATGCGCCGGCGCGCCCACGCATTGGGCGCGCTGGCGCAGCTGGAATACCTGCTGGTGGCGGCGGCCCTCGCCGAGGGATGGGCGGTTTCGGTGCCGGACCACGAAGGGCCCCAAGGGATCTGGGGCACACCGCACGAACCCGGTTACCGCGTGCTCGACGGCATCCGCGCGGCGCTTGGCTGTCACAGGCTCGGACTGGCCCCCACCGCGCCGGTCGGGCTGTGGGGATACTCCGGCGGGGGCCTGGCGACGGCGTGGGCCGCCGAGGAAAGCGGTGGGTACGCACCCGAGCTCAACATCGTCGGCGCCGTGCTGGGGTCTCCCGTCGGCGACCTCGGCCACACCTTCCGGCGCCTCAACGGAAGCATCTACTCGGGTTTACCGGCGACCGTCGTCGCCGCGCTGTCCCACGTCTATCCCGAACTCGACCGGTTGATCCAGGCGCACGCGACCGACGAGGGCAAGGTCATGCTCGCCAGGTTGCACCAGATGACCACCGTGCACGCCGTGCTGCGCCTGGTCCGCACCGACATGGCGGACCTGGTGAACTGCCCGCTCGACGAACTGATCGACAGCCCCGAGGTGCAGCACGTATTCGACGACATCAAACTGGGTGTGACCGCGCCCGCCCCGCCGGTGCTCATCGTGCAGGCTGTGCACGACCGCATCGTGTCGGTCGACGACATCGATGCGCTCGCCGACACCTACATTTCCGGCGGCGCCCACGTGACTTACCACCGTGACCGGTTCAGCGAGCATCTGCTGCTGCACCCGATGTCGGCGCCGATGGCTCTTCGCTGGCTGATCGACAGGTTCGAGGGCCGGCCGCTCGACGAGCACCTCGTTCGCACCACGTGGCCCACGCTGTTCAACCCCGTGACCTATCGCGGCATGTGGCGGCTGGCCGCGGTGGCCGCCCGGGTGCTCACCGGACGGGCGGTCAACCGCCGTCCACTGTGATCGGCTCGCCTCCGGAATCGGGTTGGGGCGCCGGGGACGGCTCTTGCGGAGGGTATGCGCCGAGGTCGTCTCGGACGGACACCGCCGCCTGCAACGCATAGACCAGTGCGGCGACGGCTGCCGGCACGGCCAGTCCGGCGACCATCTGCAGCGGTGTATGCCCGAAGAAGGCCGAAGGCGCCTCGGCGAAGTAGTGCAGGCGGTGCTCCGGGGTCACCGGCGCGGCGTCGAAGTCGAGGACCCCGTAGCGCACCCGGGCCAGGCCGCTGCCGACCGCGGCAGCCGCGACCGCGGCGACCGCCGACCCGATCGACACCGCCGCTACCGCCACGGGTCCGCGGTGCGCGCGCCACTGCCACACCAGGACCCCCCCCACCACCGCGAGCACCGTCAGCATTCCCAACAGCATGGCCGCCGCCACGAAGAAATGGTCGGCCTCGCTGCCCAGGTACGCGTGCACGCGATCGCCCCTCTTGGACAGCGCAACCACACCGTGGATCGGGGGTGCCAGCCACGCCCACAGCGCCCCGACGAGCGAGCCGGCCACCGCGAGCCCCGCCACCACGATCGCGCCCGCACGCAGCCGTGAGATTCGCGGTGGGGTCGCAGCGACACCTGCCGCATCCGTGCCGGCCGTCGTATCCGTGGCGTGCGCGCCTACCGTGCGCCCGGTGCTATCCGTGCTGTCCAAGCTATTCGGGCTGTCGATGCTATCCGTGGTTTCGGTCACGATATCGGCCATCGCAACATTGTCATCTCAGCGATTCCACATCCTTCGAAATCCCTCAAAATCC